>JABDMD010000174.1 GCA_013001685.1 Gammaproteobacteria bacterium
GGAGGAGTACACATGAAGAAAAGACTATTAACGTTAATGGTAGCATTAGGATCGATGCTTGCAGTTAGCACCTCGGTGTTAGCGGAAGACACCATGTACGTACCGATTCCAAGTTATCGCGTAGGACCATATGCGGCAGGTGGAACGGGGTATTTTGGTGGTATCTTAGACTACTACAACCTACTTAATGAGCGCGACGGCGGTGTAAACGGCGTGAAGCTTATTTGGTCAGAGTGCGAAACTGAATATTCAGTAGAGCGCGGAGTAGAGTGCTACAAGCGATTGAAAGATCGTGAAGGTGGTGCAGTATTCTTTGACCCACTATCAGTAGGCATTTCAACTGCATTGATTGAAACCGGTCGTAAAGACAAGATGCCCATCATTGCGGTAAACCACGGTAAGACAGCAGGTCAACGCGGTGACATTTTCCCTTACTACTTTATGCCCGGTATCAACACCTATGACGAGCACTCTATTATGGTGCACTTTATTGGTGACGTACTTGAAGGCGGACGTGACAACCTAAAAGGCAAGAAAATTGCCATGTTGTACCACGGTTCTCCATACGGTCGTGAAGCGATCGACTTCATGGACAGCATGTGTGAAAAGCACGGTTGCACCCACCACCCTCTAGAAGTGCCACATCCAGGTAACGAACAACAGTCACAATGGTTGAACATTCGTAAATTAAAGCCTGACTATGTATTGCTAAGAGGCTGGGGGGTCATGAACCCAGTAGCGATGCAGACTGCAGTACGTACTGGATACCCAGTAAGCCGTCTAATCGGCAACATCTGGTCAAACTCTGACGAAGACGTAATCCCAGCGGGTAAAGCGGCAGATGGCTACCAAGCGATCACTACGCACCCAGCAGGTACCGACTTCCCAGTAGTACAAGAGATCATCAAGACCGTATACGGCGGCGGCAACGGCGACTTACAAGACAAGTCACGTTTAGGCTCAGTATATTGGAACCTTGGCGTATTAGCGGGTGTAGTACATACCGAAGCACTACGTATTGCCCAAGCACGTTTTGGAAACCGCGCGTTGACTTCAGCCGAAGCACGTTGGGGCTTTGAGAACTTAAAGCTTGATGCGGGTCGAATTGGTGAATTAGGTGCGACGGGTCTAGTACCAGAACTAAACCTAAGCTGTTTGGATCACGTAGGTGGTCATCTTGCTAAATTCCAACAATGGGATTCAGGTAAGCGTCAGTGGAACATCGTATCGGATTGGATTGAGGGCGACGTACCTCTATCACAAGCGATCATTGATGCCGGTGCAGAGCAATATGCAGCCGACAACAAGATTGCAGCACGTCCTTGTTCTGCTGACAATAATGATGATGATTTTGACCTTTAAGATCTGATCATACGCATTAGCGAAAAACAAAAGCCGGGCTTCGAAAGAAGTCCGGCTTTTTTACGCCTGATGACTTTATGATGACTTTATAACTCTCATGCATATTCTTTCGTAATGACTGACAAAAACGTTTTGATTACTGGTTGTTCCTCTGGAATTGGTTTACACCTTGCACAATCGTTACACGAGCAAGGCTATAGAGTTTTTGCTTCTGCAAGAAAACATTCTGACGTAGAGAAACTTACTCAACTTGGTTTACGCTGTTTACAACTCGATATCGCAGATTCTGAATCTATCCAAGCTGCTATGAAATCGTTATTAAGTGAATGTGACGGAAAACTATATGCGTTGATCAACAATGCAGGTTTTGGACAGCCAGGTGCTGTAGAAGATTTAACACGCGATGTATTACAACAACAATTTGAGACCAATTTATTTGGCTTAGTTGAATTAACTAATAAGTTTTTACCCATCATGCATCAACAACGATATGGGAGAATAATTCAGATTAGTTCGGTTTTAGGATTTGTAGCTATGCCCTTTCGCGGCGCCTACATCGCATCTAAATATGCACTAGAAGGTATCAGTGATACTCTTCGCTTGGAATTAAAAGGTACTAATATTTATGTGTCTTTAATTGAACCCGGACCAATCACAAGTCATTTTCGCCAAAACAGTTTAGAATTATTTAACAAGAATATTGATAGCAAAAATAGCCGCTTTCATAATAGTTACCAAACAACGATTGCTAGACTTAAAACTGAAGGACCTGCAGTTCCATTTACGTTAGAGCCTGAAGCTGTTGCCAAAAAAGTACTGCATGCACTGCAAAGCTCGAACCCCAAACCCAGGTACTATGTCACCTTCCCTACATATCTATTTGCCTATTTAAAGCGGTTACTCTCTAGCAACATGTTAGATAAACTATTATCGAAATCATCGAAAGCAGAAAGCAAATAAGTAATTTAAATATTACTCGAATTCAATTACTTATCTACAGAACAAATATTTGGATGACTTAACGTCAACCAAACTAAACTCCATACGTTGTTAACTATGAGAACAACATAATGGAGTTTTGACATGAATAATTTTTATAAAGCATTTTTAATCTTTTCAGCATTAGTTTTGCTTGCAAGCACCTCTATTGTAAGTGCTGACAAGGGCAATAAAGTTGAACGCCACCTTGACCGTAAGGGCGACAGAATTGACCACCGTTTAGATCGTAAAGGCGACAGAATAGATCATAGGTTTGATCGTAAAGGCGACCGCGTAGATCGAAAATTGGATCGTAAGGGCGATCGAATTGACCATCGTCTTGATCGAAAAGCTGACCGTGCACGTGATGCAGGAAAAGATGTCTTAGCAGATCATTTAGATCACAAAGGTGATCGAATTGATCGTCGCCTAGATCACAGAGGTGATGTTGCTGACCGTAGACTTGACCGCAGAGGTGATCGAATTGATCGAAAATTGGATCGTAAGGGTGATCGAATTGATCGACGTCTAGATCGAAAAGGTCAACACATCAATCGAAGACACTAAATTTGCAATGTGGCATCTAAGGAGCAGCTCAAGGCTGTTCCTTTTCTACGCTAGGCTGCTTTAGAATCTTTGTGATTAAAACTTAATTTATCTCCACTCATTTCAACATTTACAATTTCACCTATTTGTATATCACCAGATAGGATTGATTGTGCCAGCGGATTTTCTACTAATTCTTGTATAGCGCGTTTCAATGGACGAGCACCATATACTGGATCAAATCCTGCCTCAGATAGTTTATTTAATGCTGCATCAGTAAATTGTAGTGTGATATCACGGCCCGTGAGTCGTGCTTGTAACTGCTGTAACTGAATTTCGGTAATCGCACGAATATGTTCTTGTGCCAGTGGATGAAATACAATTGCATCATCAATACGGTTAATAAATTCTGGTCGGAACCTAGAAGCTACGATTTCCATTACAGCTGCTTTCATTTTTTCATAATCACTCCCAGCTAACTCCTGTATAACATCACTACCTAAGTTTGAAGTCATAATGACAACGGTGTTTTTAAAATCTACAGTACGCCCTTGCCCATCTGTTAGACGTCCGTCATCTAGAACCTGTAGTAAAATATTAAATACATCTGGGTGTGCTTTTTCGATTTCATCCATCAGCACCACACTGTAAGGCTTACGTCGCACAGCTTCCGTTAAATAACCACCTTCCTCATAACCTACATATCCTGGTGGTGCACCAATTAAACGCGCAACAGAATGTTTTTCCATAAATTCGGACATATCAATGCGAACTAATGCGTCTTCACTATCAAACAAAAATTCGGTTAATGCTTTGGTTAACTCGGTTTTACCGACACCTGTAGGACCAAGAAACAAAAATGAACCATTAGGCCTACGAGGATCTGAAATGCCTGCCCTTGAACGCCGTACCGCATCTGACACAACTTGAACCGCCTCACCTTGTCCCACTACGCGCTTACTAAGCGCATCTTCCATGGACAATAATTTCTCCCTTTCACCAGCGAGCATTTTCGATACAGGTATACCTGTCCAGTGTGAAACAATTTCGGCTACTTCCGCATCGGTTACTTTATTGCGCAATAATTTATTCTCTGAGGTTTTAACCTCACTTGCTGCCTGCAACTGTTTCTCCAGCTCAGGAATTCTCCCGTATTGCAGCTCAGACATTCTGGCAAGATCTCCTGAACGATGCGCAGCATCTAAATCAATACGTGCTTGTTCAAGCTCTTCTTTGAGCACATTCGCACCTTGTAATGTAGTTTTCTCGGAACGCCAAATTTCTTCTAAATCAGCATATTCTTTTTCAAGCTTTTGAATCTCAGACTCTAATTCATCCAGGTGTTTTTTAGATGCGTCATCTGATTCTTTCTTTAATGCTTCTCGTTCAATTTTTAGTTGAATGAGTTTGCGATCAAGCTTATCCATCGACTCGGGTTTGGAATCGATTTCCATGCGAATACGCGAAGCTGCCTCATCGATGAGATCAATAGCTTTATCAGGCAACTGACGGTCAGAAATATAACGATGCGAAAGGGTCGCTGCACTAACAATTGCCGGATCAGTAATATCTACACCATGATGAACTTCATAACGTTCTTTTAAGCCACGCAAGATAGCGATGGTATCTTCAACACTTGGCTCATCGACAATAATTTTTTGGAAGCGGCGCTCAAGCGCGGCATCTTTCTCAATGTATTTCCTATATTCATCTAATGTTGTTGCTCCTAAGCAATGCAATTCACCACGCGCAAGCGCCGGCTTAAGCATATTGCCCGCATCCATTGCACCTTCAGCTTTACCAGCACCTACCATGGTGTGTAATTCATCTATAAAAAGAATAATTTGACCTTCTTGCTTAGAAAGATCTTTCAAAACCGCTTTGAGACGCTCTTCAAATTCACCACGAAATTTTGCGCCTGCAATAAGTGCACTTAAATCTAGAGATAAGAGTTTTTTGTTTTTAATACCTTCAGGCACTTCTCCATTAACGATGCGTAATGCAAGACCTTCTACAATCGCGGTTTTACCCACACCTGGCTCACCAATTAAAACCGGATTATTTTTAGTACGTCTTTGCAAGACTTGAATCGCACGACGTATTTCATCATCACGCCCAATCACGGGGTCAAGCTTGCCTTGTTCGGCACGCTCCGTTAAGTCAATTGTATATTTCTCCAAAGCTTGGCGTGTTTCCTCAGCATTTGCATCACTCACATTTTCACCTGCTCGCATCGTATCTAGTGTTGATAATAATTCTTTTTTATTTAATCCTGATTTTTTAAGAAGCTTTCCTAACTCACCCTTGTCATCTAAGGCTGCTAAAGCAAATATTTCCGAGGCAATATAATCATCTCCTCGTTGCTGAGCGAGCTTGTCAGTTACATTTAATAAATTACTCAGAGAATTGGAGACGTGCACTTCACCACCAGTGCCTGAAACACTAGGCAAGCGTTCAATCACCTGCTGGCATTCAGATTTAATTGCATTCACATCAGCACCAGTACGTTGATACAAGGCTGCAACAGTACTATTTTCTTGATTAAGCATTGCAGCCATCAAATGCACAGGCTCAATGAATTGATGATCACGCCCTACAGCCAATGACTGCGCCTCTTGCAGTGCAAGCTGAAACGTAGTTGTCAATTTATCCATGCGCATTTGCGACTCCAATTAAATAGAATAGTGCATATATAATGGGGTCAATTAAAAGTAATTCAACCCATAAACAATCTAGATCAACATATTGGATTATTGTCTATCGAGGCTTGATATATATCAGTATTTTTTCCAAATCAAAGTGGCCATTCTTCCGGTCTGCCCATCCCTTCTATACGAAAAAAAACTATTTTCTTGCGTGTAAGTACAATATTCACCTCCGTAAATATTTTTCACACCATTTGATGAAAGAATATTTTTAGCAAGTCGATAAATATTTGCTAAATATTTAGAGTCACTTTGAACCCGAAAAGAATTTCCATGTGCTACATCTTTAGCAACAAATTGCTCAGAGACCTCTTCCCCCACTTCAAATTTATTTGGTCCAATTGCTGGCCCTAACCAACACATTATGTCTACATTATCTACCGGTAGTGCCTGCAATGTATTTTCCAATACACCATTTAATAAACCACGCCAACCGGCATGCGCTAGAGCAACATAGCTCCCAGATTGGTCACAAAAAACTACCGGCAAACAATCTGCAGTAAGAACCGCACATATAACTCCTACTTCTTTCGTATAGGCAGCATCTGCTGATAGATTTTTAGTTTTAGTATCTAACAACTGTATTACTTGAGACCCATGCACTTGATCCAGCCATATTGGATCATTAGGTAAATTCAGATCATGTTTAAGCAGCTGTCTATTTTCTTGGACATGTTTGATATCATCATTTACACGCATACCCAGGTTTAACCCTTTATATAAATTTCTGCTAAACCCACCCTTCCTTGTCGTCGTTAAACAACGTATGTTTTTCGATGCAGGCCAATCTGGGGCTATATATTCAAGACTCATTTTGATTACATTCTAAAATTTCTATTAACTCCTGAAAGTCTTCAGGTAAAGGTGCTGAAAAAGTAATTTCTGACTGTTTTTTTGGATGGATAAAAGATAATTCTGCTGCATGCAAGGCTTGACGAGAAAAATTCGAGAGCTTTAGTAGCGTACTATTTTTCCCTGCATTCATTTTTCTTCCGTAAACACGGTCGCCAACAATTGGGAACTTAATATGTGCCATGTGTACACGGATTTGGTGAGTCCTACCTGTTTCTAACTTCACGTCCAATAATGTAAATCCATTAAATTTTTTTCGTATACGATAGTGAGTAATTGCAGGCCTCCCCATAGATGGTTTTACTGCCATGCGTTTCCGATCAACAGAATGTCTTCCAATCGGCTCATCTACAGTTCCACCAGAAATTAGCTCTCCATACACTAGAGCTATATATTTTCTAGAAACCGTTCTTCGCTGCAACTGTTCTACAAGATGGGTATGACTTTTAAGGTCTTTAGCAACAACCAATAAACCAGTAGTATCTTTATCTAGTCGATGCACAATTCCTACTCTTGGTACTGCAAGAATTTCCGGTAAATGATGAAGTAACGCATTTGCCATAGTACCGGTCGGATTACCTGCGCCTGGATGGACGATAAGTCCCGCAGGTTTATTAATAACAATCAATTCGTCATCTTCAAATACAATATCTAGTGCAATCGCTTCAGGTTCGAATGAAACTTCATCAGTGAGTTGCATATCTATTAGAACATTTTCACCACCAGTGACAACATCTTTAGGGCGCATATTCTTACCATTTACCGTTGCATCACCATTTTTAATCCACTTTTGTATGCGAGCTCGTGAATAATCTGGAAACAACTTCACCAAAGCATTATCCAAACGTAAACCACCATATTCATCAGGAATTATGCCTGTTAATATTTCTTTTTTATTCACACTTAAGGTTACCTTAGCGCTAATTTTTGTACGGATTCTTGTGAAAAATGGTTATACTGCATTGATTATGAAAGACTATACATTAACGTCAAAAAGATCCATTTGGCAGACCTTATTAATATTAATACTCATAGCATCCATTAGTGGCTGCTCGTCTTTGTGGCCATTTGGCAAAGATGATGAAGAAAAAGACCCTGAAATCGCTGCAGATGAATCCGCTGCGAAACTTTACAAAAAAGCACACGGATTTTTACTCGGGAGAGATTTTGTTGGCGCCATTGAACAGTTTGAATTGTTAGAAAGTCGCTATCCATTTGGTCGCTATGCACAGCAGGGCCAACTAGAACTTGCATATGCATATCATAAGCAAAATAATACTGAACAAGCACTAGATACTATAAACCGCTTCATACAATTAAACCCGCAACATCCTAGCATTGATTATGCGTACTACATGAAAGGGCTGGTAACTTTTGATAAGGGTAAAAACTTAATTCACTACATTATTAAACGCGATCCATCCAATAATGACCCAACTTCACTACGAGAAGCATTTGATATTTTTGGTTTACTCATAGATAAATACCCTGATAGTGAATATGCAGATGATGCAAAATTACGCATGGTTTACTTACGGAATGAGCTCGCTGAATATGAACTTAAAGTTGCTAAGTTTTATATGCAACGCGGTGCTTATGTTGCTTCTGCAAATCGCGCAAAATATATAATGGAAAATTACCAAGGGGCAGAAGTGATGCCAGAGGCTGTATATATATTAGAACAAGCCTACTTAGCTCTTGGAATAGAAGACCTTGCCGACGATACTCACCGTGTTTATGCACAAAATTACCAAACAGGCAAAGGCGGGGTTATAGATGAAAAATTTGCACAAGAAAATAGAAGTTGTGCTGAAAGCTTATGGGGCAAAGCTTTAGAAAAGCTGAAACTCAGAACCTATTATTGCAATTAGTATAAACTTTTATACATTACGCAAAAAACCCGAAGTTATCGGATAACGACGGTCTTTGCCATAAGCACGTGAAGTAATTTTTATACCAGGTGGAGATTGCCGCCTTTTGTATTCATTGCGTAACACCATCTGAATCACACGTCGTACTATTCTTTCATCAAAACCATCTGCAACAATTTCCTCAAGGGTAAAATCCAGTTCAACAAATTTTTCTAAAATTGGATCTAATATTTCATAAGGCGGCAAACTATCCTCATCTATTTGGTCTGGCGCCAGCTCTGCGGATGGTGCACGGGTAATAATTCTTTCTGGAATAACTTTTGCAATACTATTTCTATACTTTGAAAGCTCATACACTAAAGTTTTAGAAACATCTTTTAGTGGCGCAAACCCTCCCGCCATATCACCATATAGTGTTGCATAACCTACTGACATTTCACTTTTGTTACCTGTGGTAAGCAGCATGCTGCCAGTTTTATTTGATATTGCCATCAGCAATACACCACGAATACGTGATTGAATATTTTCTTCAGTAACATCTGCTGCCATTCCTGCAAAGAGAGGCTCAAGACTATTTGTGATCGCACTAAATGACTGCTCTATGGGTATCTCATCTAACTTTACATTTATGGATTTAGCTAAAAGTTTCGCATCTTCAACACTTATGTCAGAGGTGTAACGAAATGGCATCATCACAGCATGCACATTTTCTGCACCAAGCGCATCTACTGCAATTGTCAGTGTTAGCGCAGAATCGATTCCCCCTGACAATCCAAGCACCACGCTTTCGAAATGATTTTTTTCTACATAATCTTTTACACCCAAGACAAGCGCTTGGTAAATTGACGCATGCTTAGGTAATTGTGCATGCATACTTTCGCTTTCAATTAAATCATTTTTAGCTTTTGAATACTCTGCACTAAATACACCTGTTTCAAACGCTGGCGCCTGCAAACAAAGTTTGCCTTCTTTATTTAGACATAAAGATTCTCCATCAAAAACTAGCTCATCTTGCCCACCAATTTGGTTTACATAAACAATAGGTATTTTTTGTTCAGATATACGCTGCCTTAGCACCTCTAAACGCTGCTGAGTCTTATTAAGTTGATAAGGACTAGCATTTAAATTAATAACCAACTCTGCTCCAGCACCCCTACTCTTTTTTATTGGCTCAGAAAACCATATATCTTCACATATCGTAATTCCAACTTTCACATTTTTGATACTAGCAACACATGCATTATTTCCTTGACTAAAGTAACGTTTTTCATCAAATACTTCGTAATTTGGTAATTGGTGCTTGTGGTATGTCGCTATAACTTGCGAGTTATAGATAATCAACGCAGAATTAAAAAGCTGCTCATTTTCTTGTGTAGGAGCACCAAGTACAACATAAATATCTTTAATTTCATTTTGTATTTTAATAACAGCAGACTGAACACGCTTCATCAAGGATGAGCGAAAAAGAAGATCTTCTAGCGGGTAACCAGTTATTGACAGCTCTGTAAAAACGACTACATCTGCAGATTTTTCATCTCGTGCTTGCAATGCAGCATCAATAATAAGTTGCGCATTACCTTCTATATCTCCTACTAAAAAATTCAGCTGTGCAAGCGCAATATTTAGAGAGTCTTTCATAGTATTTTATTATTTGTGACTATACTTTTAAAAGTCTACTCATTTGGTCGCCAATTTCAGCAGGTGTTCTTACTGTGACTACGTCTGCTCTATCTAACGCCTGATATTTTTGCTCAGCAGTACCCTTGCCACCACTAATGATTGCACCTGCATGCCCCATGCGCTTTCCGGGCGGCGCAGTTACTCCAGCGATATATGCAACAACCGGTTTAGAAACTTTTTGCTGAATATATTCAGCAGCTTGTTCTTCAGCCGTACCTCCAATTTCACCCACCATAATAATTCCGTCGGTATCTTTATCCTCTTCAAACATTTGCAAACAATCTATAAAATCTAAACCGTGGATCGGATCACCACCTATACCAACACAGGTTGATTGCCCCATGCCATATTGAGTTGTTTGATTTACTGCAACGTAAGTAAGCGTACCTGAACGAGAAACTATGCCAACTTTACCAGGTCTATGAATATCGCCAGGCATTATGCCTATTTTGCACTCTCCAGGAGTAATTATACCTGGACAATTTGGACCTATTAAAATTGAACCACTATCGTTTAATACAGCGTTAACTTTCACCATATCTAAAACTGCAATACCTTCAGTTATACATACAATCAACTTAATCTCGGCATATATAGCTTCAAGAATTGCATCAGCTGCAAAAGCTGCGGGTACATAGATAACTGTGGCATCAATTTGATGATCGATCTGGGCTTGGCTGATTGTATCGTACACCGGCAAATTTAATTGTCTTGAACCACCTTTCCCTGGCGTAACCCCAGCAACCATCTGAGTACCATAATCGACTGCTTGCTCGGTATGAAAACTTCCTTGAGCACCTGTTAGTCCTTGACATAAGACCTTGGTACTTTTATTTATTAGTATACTCATCTTCTTATATAGCTTAAGTTTTAGCTATGCCTCTACAGCAAGTGCAATGGCTTGCTGAGCGCCATTGGTTAGATTATCAACAGGAATAATATTAGGTGATTTATTCTCAAGTAATTTTTTTCCTTCTGCAGCATTTGTTCCCTGCAGCAAAATCACTACTGGAGTATTCAGCGTAATTTCATTCAATGCGTCTAGTACCCCTTGTGCAATTAAATCACAACGCACTATACCGCCAAAAATATTTACAAAGATTGATTGCACAGATTCATCACTAGAAACAAGCTTAAATGCTTCAGCAACTTTCCCTTGCGTTGCACCACCACCCACATCAAGAAAGTTCGCTGGTTCACCGCCATGATGTTTAACTAAATCCATAGTCGCCATAGCCAACCCTGCACCATTAACTATACAACCGATATTTCCATCTAGCTTTATATAATTTAAACCGAGTTGTTTTGCAGTAGCTTCGGCTTGATTTTGTTGCGAGGCATCATAAAATTCCTGTAATTTTTGGTGACGATAAAGCGCATTATCATCGATATTAATTTTTGCATCCAAGGCAATTAGATTGCCTTCTGCATTAACGATCAAAGGATTAATTTCAACAAGGCTGCAATCGTTATCTGTAAACAATTTAAACAAACTTTGTAAAATATTTGCTAACTGTTTTATTTGGGGTTTATCAAGATGCAATGCATATGCAACACCACGTATTTGATTTGCTTGCAGGCCAGCTGCAGGGTGAATTAAATGTGTAAAGATTTTCTCAGGTGCTTGTTCAGCAACTTGCTCAATATCCATGCCACCTTCTGCCGAGGCAATAATTGCAATCTTCTTAGAGCCTCTATCAACCAACATCGCTAAGTAAATTTCTCGCTCAATACTTGTAAGCTCCTCGAGGAGTACAGTATTGACAGGTAGTCCATGCTCACCGGTTTGCTTAGTAACTAAGGTCTTCTCTAACATGCTTGTGACCGTCGGCTCCAATTGCTCAGCATCTCTCACAATAACAACCCCACCTGCCTTGCCTCGTCCACCAGCGTGAACTTGCGCTTTAACTATCCAAGGTTGATCTTTAATAGACTCACAAATTGACTGAGCATCATCGCCCTGCTTAATTACATGTGAGGGCAAGATAGGAATTTCATTTTCAGCAAACAGTGCTTTGGCTTGGTATTCATGTATATTCATACTTAATTTACACTTTTAATCTTAAGTTGAGCTGCTGCATTATACTGACGCATCTAACCCCATATGCAAGTAAAAGTGAGGTATGCTCTCAAACAAGTAAAAGTAATTTTATTCATTCGAGTTAATTTTACTTAAGTCTATTATGAGCAATTTTTTCGAAGAAAAAACCATTCAACAATGGTCAGCCCTTAGGCTGTTTTCTCTTTACCGCCTTGTGGTATCAATTATATTTTTTGGTCTTAGCTTTTTTGCCAATCAAAGCAATTTCCTTGCATCTCTAGATCCCAACCTACTTAGATGGGTTAGCGGGTGCTATGTAGCTGTCGCTATTATTGCATTGATCAGTGCTTACTTTCGGTGGCTGCCATACAAGCTTCAAGTTTATCTCCCAATCATTATAGATATCGTTGCAATTGTTGCACTGATGAATCTATACGGAGGGATCACTAGTGGGTTTGGTACATTAATGATTGCAGTTGTTGCAGGAGGCAGCCTTTTATTACCTGGTAGAACTGCACTTTTATTCGCTGCATTAGCAACTCTTGCAATTCTAGGTCACGAAATATATGCAAGTCTAAATGGAATTTTTGAAAAAACTGCATATACACAAGCAGGATTACTAGGAGCAGCACTTTTTGCAACCGCGTTACTTGCTATAACGCTCGCTCATCGGGCTACAGAAAGTGCGAAACTTGCTGCACAACGTGGCGTTGATTTGGCTAACCTAGCAAAACTAAATGAACACCTTATCAATAGGATGGAAGCTGGAATCATGGTGGTTGATGATGACGGCACAATTAGAATGCATAACCATGCAGCATGGAAGTTACTAAACCAACCAGAAATCAACGAACAAACAAAACTTTTAGATATTTCAATGCCTTTGTTCGATTTGTATAAATCCTGGAACAAGGCAGCTGAAAACCCTGCTTTCAGAAATCATCTAGGAAAACTCAAACGAGCCAATCTAGCAGACTTGCAAGTGCGTATTGTGCCAGTGGGCTTGAGAAAACATGACAAAGGATCTGTTATATATTTGAATGACAATACTGAAGTGGACAAACAGGTTCAGGAAACTAAGCTTGCTTCATTAGGAAGACTAACTGCCAGTATTGCACATGAAATTAGAAATCCCTTGGGCGCCATCAGTCATGCTGCGCAACTATTAGATGAATCATCTGAGTTACACAAAGCAGACAAACGACTCGCCACAATAATTCAAGACCAATCAGTCCGATTAAATAATATTATTAATAATGTTCTTCGTTTATCGCGACGCGAAAAACCTAAACCAGAAAAAATCGAGCTAAACACATGGCTACGAAATTTTTTAGAAGAATTCACTCGTACAAACGATCTACAAGACGATTGGGTCTCATTAAAAATTACCCCCCCAGATGGAAATGTCACGATGGATGCAAATAATTTGCATCAAGTACTCTGGAATTTATGTAAAAATGCAAAAAAATACGGTGCTAGTTTGGGGGAAAATGTTTGTATACAATTATTAGCAAACACCAACCATCCCGGCACGCCGCCTTATCTTGATGTAATAGATAATGGCCCTGGAATTAGTGCTGAGCATCAATCTCAATTATTTGAACCCTTCTTTACTACCAGTGATACAGGTACAGGGCTTGGTTTATACCTTTCACGCGAATTATGCAAGAACAATGGTGGTGATTTACGTTATATTAATATGCCTGAAGGCGGGAGCTGTTTCAGAATTGAATTCCCTTCACCCATAAATTGCGGAGAATCTTAATCTTGAAAAATGTTTTAGTCGTTGACGACGAACCTGATATTCGAGAACTGTTAGAAATTACACTCAGTCGTATGAATCTTGATTCTCATGCAGCGGCGAATGTGCGCGAAGCAAAATCTTTATTAGATAACGAACAGTTTGATTTGTGTCTCACAGATATGAAATTACCAGATGGCACAGGTATTGAATTAGTCGAACACATTCAAGATCAATTCCCTCACATCCCTGTTGCGGTGATCACTGCATTTGGCAGTATGGAAGCAGCGATAAAAGCTTTAAAAGCAGGTGCATTTGATTTTGTCTCTAAACCGATCGATCTAAATATATTACGCGGCCTTGTAGATAGCGCATTGAAAGTCGCCAGTACCCCTATCGATAAGACTACCGATAGTGAGGCTAAAGCATCGCAAAAACTTCTTGGTGAATCTGAAGCCATGTTAGCCTTGCGTCAAAAAATCGATAAATTAGCTCGTAGCCAAGCACCCGTGTATTTACGTGGAGAATCAGGTGTTGGCAAAGAACTCGTGGCAACTCAAATTCATCAACAAGGTCCCCGTGCCAATTCAAGTTTTGTTCCTGTCAACTGTGGCGCAATTCCCACAGAACTTATGGAGAGTGAATTTTTTGGACATCTAAAAGGTAGCTTCACAGGTGCTATGAGTGATAAAGAAGGCTTGTTTCAGGCTGCCAATGGTGGAACACTTTTTTTAGATGAAATTGCTGAATTACCTATACACATGCAGGTTAAATTATTACGTGCAATTCAGGAAAAAGCCATCAAACCGATTGGCGCACAAAAAGAAATACCTGTCGATATTCGTCTATTAAGCGCGACTCACAAAGACCTAGCCGCAGAAGTTAAAACAGGAAACTTTAGACAAGACTTATACTATCGCATTAATGTAATTGAATTGAATATTCCTCCACTGCGAGAACGTATAACGGATTTACCTATTCTCGCCAACTTCATGCTAAGCAGAATTTCTGGAAGCAATAATGATAAATATAGCTTGTCGGATGATGCGATAGAAAAACTTAAAACTTATCCTTTCCCTGGAAATATTCGCGAACTTGAAAATATTTTAGAACGTGCTGCAACATTATGTGATGGCAATGAGATCACTGCTAACGATTTAGACTTACCAGATAGCAAACCTGCTGCTGGGGTAGCTGATGAAACCAACCCTGATGAATCATCTATTTCGCTATCCGTCGACCAACTGGAAGACTATTTGATTCAAAAAGAACGTAAGGCAATCGTTGCAGCTCTTGAGCAGACTCGCTGGAACAAAACTGCTGCGGCCAAGTTGTTAGGCATCACCTTCAGACAACTACGCTATCGCTTACAAAAGCTTGAGTTAGAATAGGCAAAAAGTTAAAGCTGACAAATTTTGTCACTCTTGAACACTGAACCCCGGCCAAACGTCATAAAATGCCGCCTATCTTTTAGCCCCTCAAATTAAACAGGAAATAGAACATACTGTTTTCATTAGAGTTATACAGCCTAATCATTATTGGCATGATATCTGTATATATTTAAACAAGATTGCTTTAGCAGTCACCAGTATTTCCGGAGTTGGAGTCGTTAAAGACTTCTAGCAAGGACAGCTGGAAATTTAACGTTCAACTTAAATTTAAATTTAAGTTTAAATGAGGATAGGAGATTCCCCATGAAAAAAATGCAAAAAGGTTTTACCTTAATCGAATTAATGATTGTGGTTGCGATCATTGGTATTCTTGCTGCGATTGCTATTCCTGCATATCAGGATTACACCACTCGCGCTAAAATCACAGAGGCTGTCAATGCCATGGCTCCTGCTAAGACTTCTGTCGCAGAATTCTACGTATCCCAAGGCTCTATGCCTGCAAACGCTGCAGCAGCTGGTTTCTCAACCGATATTGGCTCTAAGTTTGTTCGCTCGGTGACTTATGCAAGAACCTCAACAACTGTAGGTCAGCTTACTGTAGTCATCACCGGCACAGTTGGTGGTGGAACAGCTGCAGCTGAGACCATTCTCATGAATGCTACTGGCACACCAGGACAAAACGTAGACTTTGATTGCCTACCAGGCACCTTAGCTACTAAATTTATTCCTGCGGACTGCAGAACTTAAGTTAGCAATAACTTAATTTAAAAACTAAAACCACTCTATCGTTTAAGATAGAGTGGTTTTTTTATACCTAGATAATATAAACGCGCATGTTTAACAAGCTTGAGCGCATCAGTTCTCTTTACTATTTAGCCCCTCTTTTTTTTATTATACTCGCATGCATATGGGCATATGCCCCAGGCTTACAGGGCGGGTATTACTTCGATGACCCTGCTAATATTGTAGAAAACAATTTACTCCACATAGATTCTTTACAGCCTGCTGAACTCTGGCAAGCAATGTGGAGTGGTCAGGCCAGTCATCTAAAACGCCCAGTCTCAATGCTGACATTTGCAATAAATTATTACTATTTTGGGCTCGATCCCGGAGCCATGAAAATAGTAAATTTATTGATTCATATATTCAATGGCTTGGCATTACTGTATTTGATTCGTATTTTTATTAAAAACTCTGCTCAAAAGTATCAAGAACCTAAATTATTAGCGATAACTTCACTAGTTGTTGTCGCTTGCTGGCTTTTACATCCAATTAATCTTACTAGCGTACTGTATGTTGTGCAGCGTATGACAAGTTTGGCTGCATTATTCACTATTCTCTCAATTTTATGCTATTCCTTGGGTAGACAAGCTCAATTAAATTCCTCTGGAAACTGGATGCTTATTTTAATTGCTTGTCCATTTTTTGGATTGATTGCCTTACTCTGCAAAGAAAATGCAGTCCTAATTCCTTACTACATTCTATGTATTGAGTTATTTATTTTTAAATTTTGCGCGACGTCTAAGAGTGCACAAAATACAATAAAAGCACTTGTATTACTTTCAGTAACCATACCAATTGCCTTGCTCATTGCCTACTTTACGATTAATGCAGGAACACTTGCTGCATGGCATGCGCCCCGCGATTTCACAATGAACGAAAGATTATTGACCGAAGCAAGGGTATTAGTTTGGTACATGCAGATGATTGTTGCACCAAACATTAGTAGCATGGGGCTATTAATAGACGAATTTCAGCTATCAACTTCTTTATTTCAGCCACTTTCTACTTTTCTCTCGATTCTATTTATAACAAGCTTAATTGGAACGGCATATGTATGTCGAAAAACTTTACCACTCCTCTCGCTCGGTATATCTTGGTTCTTTGCCGGCCACCTATTAGAATCTACTTTCATACCATTAGAACTTGTGTTTGAGCATCGTAATTATCTACCTTCAGTGGGTATAATTTTAGCAGTCGTAGCGCTACTTGATTTTGCATTTAAATATATTCAAAGATTTAAGATGTTACGAATCATACTGCCTGCATTTTGGATAATTGCATTTTCCTTTGCAACACATGGTCGAGCAGAACACTGGGAAAGCCCACTATCATTAGCCCTGATTGACGTCGAAAATCATCCAACCTCTAGTCGTACTAATGTCATGGCCGGACTTGTTTATACACAGGCTGCGTTAAATGCAAAATCCGAAAATGACAAATTAGCTTATGCTGAACAAGCAGATAAATATTTCTTAACTGCAATTGAGCTTGATAAAACAGGATTTAGCTCTTCTATCGGAAGAATTGTAATTTTATATCTTCTTAATAAACCCATTGAGATAGAATATTTTGACACATTGGTCGATAATCTTGAGAATGGAAGAGTGGGCCCTAGCACTCAATCCTCACTGCTGTCATTAATTGAATGCAATATTGAGAGAGTATGCAAACTTCCAGAAAAGTACTTAGTATCTCTCATAGAAGCAGTACTCAGAAATCCATTACTACCTACGAAAGACAAAGGCTCATTGATGGTCCAACTTGGTAGATACTATGCAGAATCTTTAGCAAACTTAGATAAAGCCGAAGAGCTTGTTAAAGAAGCAATCAAAATGGATAAAAGTACGATTAGATATAGACTCCCACTCGCTAATTGGCAAATCCTAAATGGCAAGTATGAAGAAGCACAGATTCAATTGAATATAATGAAACAATTGGACACTTTAAATATGAACGCTTACGATATATCTAAGTGGGAATCATTTCTGAATGATAGAAGAAAAAACAATAACAGCTAGCAATTTATTATTACTAATATTTTAATTAGACATCAATAAAATAAATGACAAATTCAATTCGTGATTATTCAAAAATATCGATTGTTATACCTGCAAAAAATGAAGCGTCTTCTATTGGTGAACTATTAAAAAAACTTAAGCAAAAATTTCATGATGCAGAGGTTATTGTCATTAATGATGGCTCTATGGACAACACAGCAAATATTGTCCTAGAAAATAATGCGAAACTGATCTCGCATCCATATAGCATGGGAAACGGTGCGGCAATAAAAGCTGGAGCAAGAGCTGCAACAGGCGATATTCTTATAACAATGGACGCCGATGGTCAACACGACCCTGAAGAAATTCCAAAATTATTAAAAAAAATGGATGAAGGATTTGAAATGGTGGTTGGCGCTAGGTCATCTCAGTCTCAGGCAGGAAAACGCAGGTGGCTCGGTAATGCATTTTATAATTACATTGCGAGCCTCATTGTAGGCAAAAAAGTTAAAGATTTAACTTCAGGTTTTAGAGCTGTTAATACCAAAAAGTTTAAAAGCTTCATACACCTATTACCCAATGGATTTTCATACCCTACCACAATTACTATGGCATTTTTTAGAAGTGGCTATCCAGTCGATTACATTTCAATCGAAGCAAAAAAACGAGTCGGACAAAGTCATTTACGCTTACTCAAAGATGGCCTCAGATTCTTAATAATTATTTTCAAAATTGGCACGCTTTATTCTCCATTAAAAATATTCACACCCATAAGTGCATTACTATTTTCAATTGGAGTATCTTATTACGGATATACTTATTTCAGTATTGGCCGATTCACTAATATGAGTGCATTATTATTGATAGTATCAATGATAATATTCATGATAGGGCTTGTATCAGAACAAATAACCGTATTACTTTATAAATCTTCTCGTGACTAATAGGTCATCACTTTGCGAATTTTATTTGATATAGCTCATCCTGCGCATGTCCATTTTTTTAAAAACCCCGCTCGAATTTTATTAGATCGAGGCCATGATATTTTATTCACAAGTAGAGAAAAGGATATAGCCTTAGACTTATTAGATGAGCTTGGAATAGAACACAAGCCCATATCAAGTCTTAACAAAAAGGGAAATTTAATTGGATTCGCAACAGAACTTATCAAAAGGGACTTCGCATTACTTAAAATTGCTAATAAATTTAAACCAGATGTTATGGCTGCCATAGGAGGTACATTTATCTCGCATGTTGGTATCTTAAACCGTGCAAAATCGCTTGTTTTTTATGATACTGAAAACGCAACATTACAAAATGCGATTACCTACCCTTTTGCTTCATGTGTGATCGTGCCTAATTGTTATAAATCTTGGTTGCCTAAAAATCGACACATCCGCTATAGTGGTTATCACGAATTATCTTATTTACATCCAAATTACTTCACAGCAGATTTAAAACTCGCTGAAAAAAATGGATTATCTAGATTTCAATCAAATTTTTTATTGCGATTAGTATCTTGGCAAGCTAATCACGACATTGGAGAACAAGGTTGGACTAAGGAGTTACTTAGCTCATTAATTAATTATTTAAAGTCACAGGGCAAAGTCATAATTTCTGCTGAAGGCGAATTACCACCTGAGTTTGAACACTTGCGTTATCAAGGCAAAGCTAGCGAACTTCATCATGTTATGGCATTTTGTCGTTTATTTATTGGCGAAAGTGCAACTATGGCTTCTGAATCTGCCGTAATGGGTATACCTGCTATTTATGCTGCAAATACTGGTCGTGGCTATACAGATGAACAAGAATCGCTCTATGGGTTAGTAAAAAATATACGAGAACTTAATTGGGAACAGCTTGAATCTGCAATTACAAATATTTTAAAACAACCACCACATTATTGGAGCCAAGCGGCAGAGAAACTATTAAAAAACACAGTAGATGTTTCCGAATTTACTGCCAACTGCATTGAGCAGTTCCCAAAAACTTTAAATAATTTTAAAGTTTGACAAACGCCCTACCTTAATATGTGCGGAATTGCTGGCTGGTTTTCTCATAACCCTAATATAAATAATCCCAATAAAATTTTGCACAACATGGCTACTGCAATCGCACACCGTGGCCCAGATGGTAACGGCGCTTATGTCGCAGAACATGTTGGGTTAGCCCATACACGCCTCGCTATTATTGATATTAACGGCGGTAAACAGCCCATGTACTCCGAGGACGAACAGCTAGTTATAACTTTTAATGGAGAAATATACAATTATCAACTACTAAGAAGAGAATTAATTTCAAAAGGCTGCAAATTTCATACTGAATCAGATACAGAAGTTATCTTACAACTTTACCAACAATATGGTTGGAAAGGCTTCAACCGTTTACGTGGCATGTATGCGTTTTCATTATGGGACTCTAGACATAAAATGGGCTTACTCGTCCGCGACCCAATTGGCATTAAGCCTTTATTCATAAGCACATCTCCTGACGGAAGTTTGGTTTTTGGCTCTGAGGCAAAAGCAATTCATGCATTTAACAAAAATGCTAACGAAATTGACCCTTCAGCACTGCATCAATTACTGAACTTTCGTTATTTACCTGGCGATATAACAATGTTTAAAAATATTAAACAATTATCACCAGGTAGCGTGTTCACTTGGCACACAGATGGCAAACATAAGTTGCATACACTCGAACCAAATTTTCCTGATTCAAAAAGTAGTACATTGGAATTGTTGACTGAAGCCGTTGATATACACTGCACAGCTGATGTTGAAGTTGGTTGTTATTTATCAGGTGGAATAGATTCCGCAACTATTTGTGCACTTGCTAAACGCTCTGGTAGAAATTTAAGAAGTTTCACTTTAAATGCTGGCGATGATCCTGATGAAGCAAAAAATGCAGCAACTACAGCTAAACTATTAAATATTGTGAATATCTGCGAAACAATTCCTTCTGAAATTTCTGATTTATCTCGTCTAATCAAACATCTTGAAGTACCAAAAATCAATGCTTATCAAATAAGCAGACTTGCTGAACATGCATCTAGACATGTAAAAGTCGTACTCTCAGGACTGGGAGCAGATGAGATGTTTTTTGGATATAACGCTCATCGGATATTCAATCGATCGCATCAAATTAATCGATATGTGCCATCCCAATTTGCGCATGGAGTTGCGAATATAGGAGGTGCAATTGCTGGAATGCTATCACCTATTCAATGGACTGAACCACAACGCGCATTACAAATGCTTGGCGCATCAAGAGACTGGCCTCGTGTATATGGCTTACTTCGAAATGTCTGGGATTCACCTAATATGCGTAAAATTTTATATGGGCCACGATTACTTGACTCAAATTTAGCTGACGCATTCACAACACTAGAGCACTTGTGGCCTGAAAATTCAGACCCCGTTAAATCAATGGCTAATTTTGAATGGAAAAATAAAATGGTGAATGATCTTCTCTGGCAAGAAGATCGACTAAGCATGGCTGAAGGCTTGGAGGTAAGAGTTCCGTTCTTAGATATTAAATTTGCAAACAAAGTCAACTCATTGGAGCGTAACGTATTAATGCCCAAAGGCAACCTTAAAGGCTATATGAAAAAAATGATTAGCGAAGTATTGCCTGCTGAAATTCTTCATAGACCTAAAAGCGGATTTCAAGTTGATGCTCCAGAATTTGTTAAAAATAGACTAAAACCATTAATTGACAAATGGCTCACTCCAGAATGTATTGAACAATATGGACTGTTTAACCCATCTTTTGTAAAAACAATTTTGAATCAAAAACCAAAAAAGTACTTACGATGGCACTACTTCATGATTTATCAAATGCTCTTGACACATATCTTGATAGAGGAATTCGAGGGTCCTAAGTGATTGAATCATTATTAACAAACAAGTTAGGCCTCATTTTAGATCAGGTTTATAAATGGAGCCGCGATCGAAATTATCGTGGACATAATAAACATGACGCACTAAATAGCCCAATACTAAAAGTATTCTTAGGTTGGAGCAAATGGACTAGAATAATTGCGACTCAAGGTGTTATGAGATTCCCCATCAACCTTAGGCCGATACTCCTTGTTCCACATTCATATAATCCAAAAGGTTTGTCATTGCTTATCAGAGGGCTATTGCTTCGTCACAAGACACACAAACGTAATCAATATTTAGAAGAAGCAGAGACCCTTCTAAATAAACTCATCGAGATACGCTCACCTGGAAAGTGGAGTGGTGCATGCTGGGGGTACCACTACCCTTGGCAAGATCTCGGCTTTTATGCAAAAACCAATACACCTAATGCTGTCGTTACATGTTTTGTTTGTGAAGCTTTTCTTGATGCTTACCGAGTTACAAATAATCGCAACTATTTAGATATTGTAAGTGATTCAATAGAATTTTTGTTAAATGACCTAGTTGTTTTGAAAGATACTCCTACAGAGTTATGTTTATCTTACATGCCGATATCAATGAAAATGCGCGTTATGGATGTAAGTATTTTAATAGGGTCGGTAATAAGTCAGTACTGCACACTTTCTAATAACACAGAATACATGAGTATTTCAAAACGCTTAGTGAATTATGTAGTAAATCAACAAACAGATTATTATGCATGGTTTTACACTGACCCCCCTCAAGACTCTCTTATAAGGCATGATAATTATCATACGGGGTTTATTCTTGATGCCTTATGGAGATACATGCAAGCTACGAATGATGATTCATATCGTGAGGTCTATTTACACGGCCTTAAGTTTTATGCAGATAAATTATTTAATCAGGACGGTTCCCCTAGATGGATGAGCGATAAAGATTTTCCGCACGATATTCACGGCGCTGCACAAGGAATAATAACTTTTTCTAGACATCAAGACACCTATCCAGGATTCAGTAATAAAATTGCCTCTTGGACTATTAGTAACTTATACAATGAATGTGGCCGTTTTTATTACCAACAAACACCTTTTTATACTAAACGTTTTACATTACTTCGTTGGTGCAATGCTTGGATGGCATTTGCACTAGCACAGCTAGAACTTGAACAAAATTGATACTAAAAATATGCGAAATATTGAACCACCAAATACAGAAGATCGCCCTACTCTGACAAGTGATATAAGGGATTTTTGGTCTCGCAATGTAAATGCGGAACGCATTATGGGAAATACCGTATCGCTTGAGCAAAGAGGGGGAGAGAAATACTTTGAAGAACTGGAAGCGCAAAGATATCGCTCGCATTACCATCTAAAACCATGGATAAATTCAATGGATAAAGGGAAATCGGTATTGGAATTGGGATGTGGAATTGGGATGGACACCTTTTCGATGGCCAAAAACGGACTTAATGTAACTGCCTTAGATCTCACAGAAGTTGGAGTTCGAACAGCAAGAAATAGGTTCGAAAAAAGCAAATTTAACGGTTCGTTTTTAGCTGGAAATGCTGAAATGCTGCCCATAAAAGACAATCAATTCGATTATGTCTATTCATTTGGTGTACTGCACCATGCGGCAAATACTGAAAAAACGATTAGAGAAGTATATCGAGTATTATCACCCGGAGGCACTGCAAAAATAATGCTATATCACCGCCACTCTATTAACGAGCTAGTCCATAGAATAACTAAAGTTCCTTTTGAAGAAAAAGACGAACTATGCCCTGTAGTACGAAGATTCACAGTAAATGAAGTTAAAACTATGTTTAATCAATTTTCAAATATTCATCTGCAGCTTGAATACGTATATGGAGAAGGATATGGAAAATTATTCTCTCTAACCCCTAAACTCTTATACAAGTTTCTATCTAAGCACTGGGGTTGGCATATTATGATCACAGCAAGAAAATAGAATACTCTAGCCTAATCTATTAGTTAACATACCTTCGAGAAATAATTATTAGTCTCGCCTCAGCTGATGATCCTTAAATCTATTTCAAATATGCTGCATACCCCAGTACGTTTTATTAAACGTATTAGACTATTTGTTTCGATGATACGTTATGGTAATGAACATAATCGTGATTTTGCTATTGAACATTATGTTTTCTTCTGCAATTTAAAAAATAAGCTACGTGAACTTGATGTTCAAATAGACAGTTTAAGAACGTTAGAAATAGGATGCGGGAAAGCTTATTGGCTAACTTTATTAGCACATAGCTCCGGAATGAATGTAACAGGCATTGATACCGAGTTTGTATCTTCGAAAAACCAATTATCTAAATACTTTAGTATTATTCGTGATAACGGTATTGAAAGGATGCTACGAACTCTTGTTTGGGACAAGTGCTATGCAAAGCCGTATTACGATCAACTTGCAATGCAGGCACCCTTCTCGCTTAACTTTAAAGATGTAGACATTAGACGGATGAGCAGTACAAATGTTGATTTTCCAGACAATACATTTGATTTAGTTATATCTCATGAAGTTTTTGAACATATTGATGATATTGATAGAACAGTCTTAACACTAAAAAGAATTCTTAAACCTGGTGGAATTACGTATATATATGTACATAATTTTACAAGTTTGTCGGGCGGACATCATATCGCTTGGAAATATCCTGATACAGAACCATCCGATACCGTTCCACCATGGGATCACTTACGAGAAAAAAGCTTTCCAGACATTCCTTCTTGGCTAAACGAGCTAAGAGAATCAGAGTATAAAAAGATTTTCGAAGAACATATGGATATTATTGAATGGCTCCCTGTAGGCAAAGAAGGTGAGAAATTATTAACACCCGATGTTCGCGCAGAACTTTCAGACTACGATGAGCATGAGCTACTAACAAAAGGCTTTATTATTATAGCCACACCCAAAACATGAAAATGCACAATTTTATATGAAACAAGTATTGGAAAATCTCAGAAATGGTGATATTTCAGTTGATGAAATACCAACCCCAACCATTAAGCCTGGACAGGTCTTAGTACGAAATCACTTTTCCTTAATCAGCACCGGAACCGAGGGTGGAACGGTTAAATTAGGAAAAATGAGCTATATAGGCAAAGCAAAAGCTCGCCCAGAACAAGTTCAAAAAGTCATTAAAGTTGTTCGAACCCAAGGTTTATTAACAGCCTACCGCGCAGTTGATAGAAGCCTTGATATACCAATTGCACTTGGGTACTCCTGCGCAGGAGAAGTGATAAAAGTTGGAGCTGATATAACCGATTTATCTGTAGGCGACACTGTAGCTTGTGCTGGTGCAGGACTCGCGAACCATGCTGAAATAGTAGCCATTCCACGCAACCTTTGTGTGCCAGTACCATCAAGCATGAACTTAAAATATGCAGCATTCGCAACTGTTGGAGCAATTGCTATGCAAGGTGTACGGATTGCAAATGTTAAATTGGGAGAAAATATTGTAGTTATTGGTCTAGGTCTTGTTGGAATACTAACTGCCCAAATATTGCGTGCTGCAGGCGCTAATGTTTTTGGAATTGACGTTGATGAAAATCAGCTTTCGTATGTAAATAAACTCAATATTTGTAAAACCGAAAACTTTAATGCTGATAATTTAATAGAACAGGTCATGTCTTTTTCTGGTGGAAACGGTGCTGACTCTGTAATTATTACAGCAACAACTGCTGATAATGGGCCTGTTTCATTAGCTGGCAAAGTTGCTCGTCACAAAGCTAGAGTTGTAGCTGTGGGCAGAACCGAAATGAAAGCCCCAAGAGACACATATCTATTCAAAGAACTAGAGCTTCACACTTCTTATGCTTATGGCCCAGGCACAGGTGACCCAAGTTATGAGGAGAACGGGGTTGATTATCCAATTGGGTATGTTCGCTGGACAGAAAATCGAAACATGTCTGCTTTCATAGATCTAATCTATCAAAAGAAAATAGACTTTAGTCATCTAATCACTCATGAATTTGATATTGAAGAAGCCAATAAAGCATTCGATCTCATTATAAATAATACTCAAGAACATGTATCAGCAGTTATATTACGCTACCCTCATAGAGAGCAAACATATAACAAAAATCTTATCCCCCTCCAAAATACCTCCTCTTCGCCTTCTCACAATAGCAACAATAAAATAATAGGTGTAAGTTTAATTGGGGCAGGAAGTCATGCCACAAATGAACTAATCCCATTACTTAGTAAGTTTAAAAATGTAGACTTAAGAGGAATTGCTACCGCAACAGGTATCAGAGCTCATGCGCTTGGAAAGAAATATAAATTTGAATTTTGCACCTCAGATATCGAAGCCATTTTATCAGACGATAAATCCGATTGTATATATATATTAACCCGCCATGATACACACGCAGATTTAACTACCGCAGCACTAAAAGCAGGCAAACACGTTTTTGTAGAAAAGCCCCTAGCTCTTAACAAAGACGAATTAGATACAATAAAGAGTGCATACCAAGATTCTAATAAAATTTTACTTACAGGCTTTAATCGCAGATATGCCCCAACAGCTATCAAAATGCGTAATTTTTTTGGCAATCGTGCACAACCTTTATTTATGAGCTATCGTTCAAATGTGGGTTACAGACCTCCAAATCATTGGTTACATAATCCATTAGAAGGTGGCGGTGTAATAATTGGCGAAGCTTGCCATTTCATTGATTTCTGCTATTGGTTCACTAACTCACAAATTGTGGATATTAATGTAAGCGCTTTAAAAGGAAAAAACACGGGACTCATTAGTGAAGATAACGTGCATATTACACTCAGTTTTTCTGACGGCTCACTAGCTGCAATAACATATATATCCAATGGAAGCGTTTCATACTCTAGAGAAAGAGTTGAAGTTCATTGCGATAATAAATCAGCAGATTTATGTGATTTTAAGAAGCTAACTCTTTCCGATGGAAAACGTACTAAACAATTCAGTAATTGGATTTCTGCAGATATGGGACACCAAGCCCAATCTAAAGCTTTCTTAGATGCTATATCAGAAGACAACCAAGCATTAATTGACAGCGCAGGATATTTAGAGTCAAGTAACATAACAATAACTGCAGACAGTTTAATAAATGATAAATTAAATCCGTAACAGATCCAAAATAGCAGTTAAACACGCCAAGTAATACACCCAAAAGTTATTAAAAGATGACAATTCCAAAGCCAGTTAAATCCGATTTATATGATGACGCATGGCTTGATTCTGCTTGGGGCAATAAGGCTAATAAAGAGCTACTTGAAAAAGACACCCTTACAGCAAGACCCCGTCTTGCACGAGCTCTAGAACTATCTAATATAAAACCAAACTTAAAAATATTAGATATTGCGTGCGGCCGTGGCGAAATGCCAATACTTTCTGCAGAACTAGGTGCGCATGCAATTGGAATTGACTATTCATCAGCAGCATTAAGATTTGCTAAAAAATTAGTTTCTACAAGATTAGAGAAAAACCCCACACCAATAAATGTGGATCTAATTGGAAGTGATGCATGCCAGCTTCCGTTTGCTGACAATAGTTTTGACAGAGTTACAATGTTAGACATAATCGAACACTTATATCCTGATCAGCTAGAAAAAATGCTAGTAGAGGTTCATCGAATCCTAAAGCCCTGCGGCTATGCCGTTATTCACACATTACCTAATAAATGGGTATATGATATTACATTCCCTCTCCTGAACTTCATTAATAAAAAATTCCCGAAAAACCCACGCAGCGAATCAGAAAAAAACATTCATATTAATGAACAAAATATCCCAAAATTATTCCAAACTATAAAAAAATGCGGATTCAATCAGCATATCTGGTTAGAACAATACATTCCTGCACAAGCAAAATGGAGCAAAGGAAAAGACATCTATGGAGACAATCGAGATAACTTGTATCCTGAATTCACTGGAATAAAAGGCAGGCTATTAGAACTAGCAAGCTTAACACCGCTAAAATTAGTTTTATGCAACGATATTTTTGGAATTATCTGGAAAGATAAAAAGCCTAAAAATATCAACACTCCATTTGCATTTACAGAGAGAATCATCCGCAACTTATCTATTAACGAGCATTAATACGGTTGTTGGCAACCAAGCCATAGCAAACACCAATCCCCTCAATAACAAAAAAGCTGTGAGAACAGTAGGTTCTGACAAACCGATCGAAGAAAACAAAAAAATTCCCGTCAGCTCAACAGTACCTATACCATTTAGACTAATTGGCACATAAGCAACTAGAGAACTTGCTGCCACAAGGGGGATAACACTCCAAACTGAGATGTCATTTTCACCAAGTGCATTAAACATAAACCAATATGCCAATCCTATCAGAGAGATTTTGACTGTTGTTAAAATAATATTTGCAATTACGCGTTTAGGGTAAAATAATATTGTGTTTCTAGTTTCTGCTATAGCTCTTCGTACAAAGTTAATCACTTTATGTTTTTTATTTTTAAAAAAAACATAAATTATATTTCTTTTTGCGATTAGCAATAATGAAATTACTACTAAAACAGCTACAAAACTAAATAAAGTATTACTATTAAATTGATTTATTTTTACAATTTTTGTTAGCGCATAAATAGCTAAAGCCAACATAACTAATAACGAAATAACTTTATCTACCAAACTTCGCGCCAGTATTATACTCCACTCAAAACCTAATCGCTTAAGAAGAATCGATATACTAGCGATGTCTCCAATTTGACCAGGCACCACTAGACTAACAGACCAACTCATCCAATAAATTGGTAAAAATCGCGAAAATAATATCTCACTTTCTCTAGACACAATCAGAAACATAGCAATTGCACCTAGCATTGTTGCGACAAGTATTGTTAGCACAACTAGGCAAACAAAATTAATATTTACATCTCTAAATTCATTTGCAACTTTTCTAAAGTCAAGAAGGTAGATCAAAAGAAATAGAATCGAGACGCCCACTAATACGCGTAACCATGGGTGCATTAAATTAGTCCTCGATAGTCTTGATTATCTTTAATGGATTGCCTGCGGCGAATACGTTTGAAGGCACATCTTTTCTAACTAGAGAACATGCGCCAATAACAGAATTATCACCAACTTTAACCCCATGAAGTATCACCACCTGAACCGATACCCAAACATTTTTACCAATATTTACTGGCTCTGTTTTAACTTGCTCTGTTGTATATTCACGCCTATTTTTACTTAAGCTATGCGCAGTTGTATCAGTAATATATGCATCTGCAATATTACTTAAATCACCTATATAGATATTCTTAACACACTGGATTGATGTTCCATTCAGCCCTGCACTATCTCCCAGTTTCACCTTTGCATTGCTTGCCAATGTCCTAATACAGACTGGCTTTATTGCATTAGAGATAATTAAACAATTATCACCAAACTCAACCCTACCAGGACCAGAAACGACTAATGGTCCATACACACGAAAGTAAGGACCTGCAGAAAAACTTTTTAATTGCATCTTAAACTTTACTCTATACCACCAGCCCCTTAGCCATGCAAAAAAAGCAGGAAGTACAAGATGCGGTTGACTAATTATTCTTTTAACGAGCAACATAGATAGATGTTTATGTTTATTGTGTTTGTATGTCAGGCACAGTTTTTAACATATATAAAGTAAGCGCCAATATATCCTCAAATATAACTTGCGCCAAACTTATAGAGAAACATAACGATATATAAGTTTAACATTTAGAAGAATCTGTTAAGAACTATATACTTCTCAGAAAATCTATTATTTATGGATAAATGACACTTCGTGCAGGTATAAATAGATACAACTGATAGTTTAATACCCATACAAAACATACTATAGGAATTACAGAGATCTGGTTGGCCGACAACTAGAACGTTAACCATCAAAATTTCACCGTTTATCACTAACAATTTAGTACTTTTCACTAATTTAGCTATACTAGATACTTCTGAGTTTTAATTTTCTAGCAAACTATCAGTGACATATGCACTTGGTCGGCTAATTACTTGATTTAAGCCAAATAATCTATACTATCGCATCATATCAAGCATCATAACTATCTAATATATATAAGAATTTAAAGGATAATCACAGTGGCTACAGCTGCTTCTACAATCAGAATAAGCGGTTTATCCCGTCGGCTCATTAATGATGGGTTCGTCTCTGAAAAAGATGCTGTGAATGCCCAGAAAGAAGCGCATGATAATGGAGTAGCACTCTCTACCTATCTAGTTAAAAACAATCTTATTAATGCAAGTGATCTTGCACACTCTGCCTCGAATGAATTTGGAATACCGTTGCTAAATATCAATTCAATTGATTTGGAATCAATACCAAGCAACATAGTCCCTGAAAAACTCTTACGACAACATAATGCATTACCAATACAGAAACGTGGCAACAGACTTTTTGTAGCAATTTCAGATCCGATGAATTTAGCTGCGTTAGATGAATTCAAATTTAACACAGGCATCACAACAGAAGCTGTTCTTGTAGAAGAAGATAAGCTTGAAACCATAATAGATAAAGCTCTTGAATTAGGTGATAAGTCACTCGATATGGATGGCCTACTAGATGATGATTTAGACAACCTAGACGTCTCTAGCAGTGATGATGAATTGGATGATGGTGGTGACTCAGATATTGACGATACACCTATTGTGCGTTTTGTTAATAAATGCTTACTTGATGCAATAAATAAAAAAGCATCAGATATTCATTTTGAGCCTTATGAGAAAGTCTACCGTGTACGTTTTCGTGTAGATGGTGTATTAGAAGAAATTGCAAATCCCCCACAAAATTTAGCACCAAGAATATCTGCTCGTTTGAAAGTAATGTCGCGACTAGATATTTCTGAGCGACGTGTTCCTCAGGATGGGCGTATTAAGATGCAGCTATCCAAAAAACGGGCTATCGATTTTCGCGTTAATACTTGCCCTACATTGTTCGGCGAAAAAATAGTATTACGTATACTAGATCCTACTAGCGCAACACTGGGAATCGACGCATTGGGTTATGAAGAGGATCAAAAACAACTTTACTTAAATGCTCTATCAAAACCTTATGGATTAATCCTTGTCACAGGGCCCACAGGTAGTGGTAAAACAGTATCCCTCTATACAGGTCTGAATATTCTAAATACTGCGGATCGCAATATTTCCACAGCAGAAGACCCTGCAGAAATTAACATGCCTGGGGTCAACCAGGTCAACGTCAACCCCAAAGTAGGCCTAACCTTCGCATCTGCTCTGAGAGCTTTCTTACGCCAGGATCCAGACATTATAATGGTAGGTGAGATTCGAGATCTTGAAACGGCTGAAATAGCCGTTAAAGCTGCTCAAACAGGTCACTTAGTCCTTTCTACCTTGCATACTAATGACGCACCTCAAACACTTACTCGATTAGCCAATATGGGCGTACCCCCTTATAACATTGCCTCTGCAGTAAGCCTTATCATCGCTCAACGCCTTGCTCGTAGGCTCTGTGAACCGTGCAAAGTTGTGGATGACGTACCAAATGAAGCGCTGATTGAAGAAGGGTTTTTAGAATCAGAACTTAGTAAACTAAAAATATACAAAGCTGGCGGCTGTGATCAATGTAACAATACTGGATACAAAGGACGCTCAGGCATCTTTCAAGTGTTAGCCATATCTGAAGAAATGGGGACTTTGATTATGGAAAATGGCAATGCAATACAACTTTCTGAACAAGCTCAAAAAGAAGGTTATCCAGATTTACGTGCCTCAGGATTAGAAAAGGTACGAGCTGGTATTTTAAGTCTTGAAGAACTAAATCGTGTGACAAAGGATTAACACTATGGCAACCGCAACCGCAACGAAACCAAACGCAGTTCTTTTTGTATGGGAGGGTGTAGACCGTAAAGGCACGCGAGTAAAAGGTGAAGCACAAGCTTCGAATGAAATCCTATTAAAGGCAGATTTACGTCGACAAGGCATTAATCCTTTAAAAGTAAAGAAAAAACCTAAACCTTTATTTGGCAAAGGTAAAAAAATCATACCCAAAGATATCGCTATTTTTTCTAGACAACTGGCAACCATGATGGCTGCAGGTGTGCCATTAGTACAAGCCTTTGAGATTATAGGCAGAGGCCATGAAAAACCTGCTATGCAAGAACTCATTATGGCCATCAAGGCCGATGTGGAATCAGGCACTGCATTAGCTCATTCTCTAGAGAAGCATCCAAAATATTTTGATGCTCTGTTTTGCAACCTAGTGGAAGCAGGCGAACAATCTGGCGCATTAGAAACATTGCTAGACAAGATTGCAATGTATAAAGAAAAAACTGAAGAATTAAAAGGCAAAGTAAAAAAAGCTTTATTTTACCCAACTGCAGTTTTGGTTGTTGCCTTTGTCGTTTCAGGAATCCTTTTGTTATTTGTTGTCCCTCAATTCCAAGAGCTTTTTCAAGGCTTTGGCGCAGACTTACCAGCATTCACCCAAATGGTAATCAACTTATCTGAATTCATGCAAAAATATTGGTGGTTAGTTTTATTTGGCATAGGTGCAGCTGTGTATGGGTTCGTCACTGCAAAACAACGGTCTTTAGCGGTACGACAAAGTCTAGACAGACTTTCTCTTAAAATACCTGTAATTGGAGCTATTTTGGAAAAATCTGCTATTGCAAGATTTGCTCGAACCCTAGCCACTATGTTCGCTGCAGGTGTGCCTTTAGTTGAAGCCATGCAGTCTGTTGCCGGAGCAACAGGCAATTCAGTTTTTGAACAAGCCACCCTACGAATGAAAGATGAGGTCTCTACCGGAACACAATTACAACAAAGTATGCGCTCCACAAATCTTTTCCCGAACATGGTCGTACAGATGGTTGCCATCGGTGAAGAATCAGGCTCGTTGGATGAAATGTTGAGTAAAGTAGCCGATTTCTATGAACAAGAAGTTGATAACCTGGTGGATGGCTTAAGCAGTCTATTAGAACCACTTATTATGGCAATTCTTGGTGTTGTGGTAGGTGGACTTGTAATTGCTATGTATCTACCAATCTTCAAACTTGGTGCTGTTGTATAAAAAGCGCTTTGACTTAATTCTTGTCTGTTAAAAAATATTGGATTTCCTAGATAATTCAATCCTGATTTACATTGCAAATAACTCTGTGATGTTACTCACCTATAGTTTCATCATTGGCGCTTTCATTGGCAGCTTTTTAAATGTTGTAATACATCGCATTCCAGTGATGCTGGAGCGGCAATGGAAAAGCGAATGCCAAGAATTACTCAATCCCGAAACTGACACTCCTTCTCTTCCAAAATATAACCTAAGTGTACCTAGATCGCACTGCCCTGCTTGTAATCACCAAGTCAAAGTGATTGAAAATATTCCAATTATTAGTTATTTGTTTCTGAAAGGAAAATGTAGCAGCTGTGGAATAAAAATTTCACCTCAGTATCCCTTTGTAGAGTTACTCACTGCAATATTGACAACCTTTATCATGTTGAAATTTGGTTTTAGCATACAAGCACTTGGTGGAGTAATTTTTACTTGGTTTCTAATTGCTCTCAGTGGGATTGATATAAAAACACAATTACTTCCAGATGACTTAACATTTCCATTTTTATGGCTTGGCATAATTTTCAATCTATTCACAACCTATACCGATTTAACCTCAAGTGTGCTCGGCGCAATATTTGGCTACCTCACACTCTGGTCTGTCTTCCACCTATTTAAGTTAATCACAGGCAAGGAAGGCATGGGCTATGGCGATTTTAAATTGCTGGCAGCACTTGGCGCCTGGCTTGGCTGGCAAAGCCTGCCATTAATTATCTTATTCTCCTCTGCTGTGGGCGCCGTTATTGGAATTTTCATGATCGTTTCTAAACTACAAGAGCGTAGTCAGCCCATTCCTTTTGGGCCCTATCTGGCAGTAGCAGGATGGATAGCAATGTTGTACGGTAATCAATTAATATCCCTGTATTTAAGCAAAACTTTATAAACAATTCATAACGTCCATGTTGGTAGTAGGTCTCACAGGCGGAATTGGCTGCGGCAAAAGTCTTGTTTCTGACCTATTCCACAAGCTCTTTAATATACCAATCATTGATGCAGATGTAGTTGCGAGAGAGCTAACTCAAACTAGCCCAGTAGTCGATATTATTTCTCAGCAACTTGGCAAAGAGTATATTGATAACAATAATAACTTATTACGTGAAAAGCTTAGACAAGCAATTTTTTCTGACTCGAGTATTCGCGAAAAACTTGAAAAAATTCTTCATCCGTTGGTGTATGATGAAATCAGAAATAAAATTAGTCAGTTGGATACAAGTTATTGCATTGTAGTCATACCTTTATTACTAGAAACTAAACGGACTGAATTTCTTGATCGTATTTTGGTTGTGGATTGCACGGTTGAACAGCAAATTTCACGTGTAATGCAACGTGACCAATGCAGTGAATCCCATGGTAAAAAGATCATTGCCGCGCAAATAGATCGAGATAGTCGTTTGTCACTAGCTGATGATATTATTAAAAACGATAGCAGCACTGCAGCTGTTAAAGAACAAGTATTATTACTACATAAAAAATATATTGAATTAAGTAAACCTCAAAATTAATTGTGGCTGATAAAATAGAAACAAATGAAACGTGTTATGAGCAGCCGCTTAATGAGCGTATGCGGACATTTTTACGCTATGAGGAACTTACTCGACGCTTTAGTTTTTTTGCCAAACAAGAAAGTAGTTCTGATTCACATGCTGCGCTACTAACTTTAATTGAAATCTTAAGCCTGGTATCACGCGGTGATCTTAAACAAGAGCTACTAAAAGAATTAAAACGACAAATTGATACACTTGAACAACTTGCTAACAAGCCTAAACTGAATACAAGTAAATTAATTCAAATATTATCCAAGCATAAAAATATATTTGATCGTTTACATACAGTACGCGGTCAAATCGGTAACCACCTTAAAGAAAATGATTTCATTAATAGTATTCGACAACGTGCTGTTATTCCTGGTGGAACATGTGATTTTGATTTACCCGAATATCATCATTGGTTATCTCTTCCATTTAATCAACGCAACAAAGTACTTTTAGAATGGATTGCTCCATTTGAACTAGTTGAAAAAAGTGTCAGCCATGCACTCCGCTTGATTAGAGAAAGCACTCAGTATATTGATAAAACTGCGACAAAAGGTTTCTACGATCAAAATCTAGACCCAAATTCGCCAAACCAACTAATACGCATTGCTGTTGCAAAAAAACATAATTTTTTCCCAGAATGTAGCGCCGGCAAACATCGATTTTCTATTCGATTTCTATCGCAGGATCATCCGAACTCCACTCCTAAGCAATCCCAAGCTAATATTGACTTCAAACTTGCCTGCTGTACTTTTTAAGTAGCTAAATCCCAAAAACTTCTTATTGCGGCAATACCTTGCCCACCATAGTTGACACATACACCTATATCGCTCTCACTTAGGCCGCCGATTGCATAGGCAGGAATAAGACTGTGTTTTGATAATGCTGCAAAACCATCCCACTCAAGTGTTTTACTATTTTCACTGAAGTTTTTTTCAATTACTGGCCCTATAAATATATAGTCCAATCCAAGCATATTTGCATGTTCAACTTCTTTTTGATCGTGACAAGATGCTCCTACTAGTTTAGTTGCATCTAGTGGCCTTGTTTTTGTGCTCAACAATTTATTACTAGTTAAATGCATACCAGCAATTTGTGATTCATTAAGGCTGTTCACTTCGCTATTTAATATAAGTTGAACTTCGTAATCACCACATAATATGGCACATTTTTTTGCTAATTTCATATACTCAGAACTCCCTAATTCATGCGATCGAAGTTGAATGATGTTGACCGAATCTTGACTGACGACATTCTCAAATTTCATTAAGAAATTACCAGGGTCTTGTGAATAGCTAGGGGTAACCGGGAAAATTTTAGGCAACTTCAAGGCTCTTATTAGCCCATAGTTCGCAGCTGGGAAATCATCATCATTCAAAGAATCGATAGATTTCCAATAAATCTTTTGTCCTTCGTGTGCAGTAACACCACCAGAATACTCAGAAACTAAATAAGCATCTAGCAATATTTTTCGATCTGAATAGACATAAGGAACCTGTATTAGTGGTGTAGATTTTATTAGTTGGATATTTAACTCTTCCAATAGCTCTCGTCGCAATGAATTAGCTGAGGTTTCATTTTTCTCTACCTTACCCCCAGGAAACTCGAGCAAATCACCTAAATGAGTATCAGATTTCCGCCTACTAACAAGAACTTCATGCTTTGAATTTTTTATAATAGCAACAACGACATGAATACTTTCTAACTCTGGTATATCGTTCACTAAAGAAGATTATAGTTTAAGTTCGATACTCTGCATTAATTTTTACATAGTCATAGGAAAGGTCAGTCGTCCATACAGTTACCTCAGAATCGCCATCACCTAGTGATAATCGAAATTGTATTTCGTCTTTTTGCATTTCTTTTTGACCATTTTTTTCATTATAACTATCTGCTAACTCTCCACGCTTAATAACGTATAAGTCATTGATAAATAGAGATATATTTTCTATTTGGATTGGCTCTTCTGTTGCTCGACCTGCTGCTGCCAATATTCGACCCCAATTTGGATCACATGCGAACACAGCAGTTTTCACTAACGGCGAGTGCGCAATAGCAAAAGCAACTGCTCGCGCAATTGATTTACTTTTTGCTTGTTCAACTTTAACCGAAATATATTTTGTAACTCCTTCACCATCTCTAATAATAGACTGAGCTAATTTCAAGAAAATAAAATTTAATTCAGTTACAAATTTTTCTTTAGTTTGTTTAGAAAGTTCACTAAACTTCAAACCTGACTTACCTGTTGCAATTAATGCACACGCATCATTAGTAGAAGTATCCCCATCAACAGTAATGCAGTGAAATGATTGCTCTACACCTGCATACAAAAGATCATTTAAGTTTTTATTATCGATTTCTAAATCTGTGGCGATATAGGCAAGCATGGTTGCCATATCAGGACGAATCATCCCAGCACCTTTTGCAATACCGGTAATTGAAACTGCAGTTCCATCTAAAATAAGTTGTTTGGAATAACCTTTGGCCACAGTATCGGTAGTCATAATGGCAAAAGCCGCTGCCAACCAGGCATCTTCTTTAAGATGCTCTAATAAAGCTGGCAACTGATTTGTAATTTTATCTACAGGCAGCCTTTCACCTATTACACCCGTTGAAAAAGGTAATACTTGTATTTCTTCACACTTAGATTCTGTTGCAAGGGCAGCACAGGTTTGCTTTGTATCCGAAATACCTTGCTTACCGAGCCCTGCATTAGCGTTGCCAGAATTGATCAGCAAATATTTAGGTGTTGATGCTTCTAGATGTGTTCGAGCTATTTCAATCGGTGCTGCACAGAATTGATTTTTTGTAAGCACAACCGCGGTATTAGAACCCTCAGATAATTCAAATAACACAAGATCATCTCGATCTTTATATTTGATTCCTGCCGCTGTTGTAGCGATTCGGATTCCAGATATAGGAAGCAGTTTAGATGGGGCTAGAAGTGTGATTGCCATTGTTAACTGTAACTCGCCTCAAGGAAAATAAACAAAATTTTATTTTATTCAAACTTCAAGCATGTTTATTAAGTTAACTTGCCATGGCATTGTTTGAATTTCTTTCCTGATCCACAGTGACAAGGGTCATTGCGACCTAATTTTTTATCCTTACGCTTATAAGGCTCTTGTTTAACCTGCTCTTCTACCTTTGGCACAACTTCCTGCTGCTCTGGATGCAAAATATCATCCGCTTGTGCATGCTGATATTGAATATTTTCTGGCACTTGTTGTGCAGCTTCCATGGCTTTAATTTCTTCTAATGTTGGAAGCTCCACTCGGGAAATTAATGAAATAGTCTCATGCTTGATTTGCTCGAGCATTTCTTCAAACATACCAAAGGCTTCACGCTTATATTCCTGTTTAGGATTTTTCTGCGCATAGCCACGCAAACCTATTCCTTGGCGTAAATAATCCATTGCTGCTAGATGTTCTTTCCAACGGTTATCTAATACCTTTAACATCATATCTTTTTCAAGTCTGCGCATAATGTCAGGCCCGACACGATCTTGTTTTTCCTGAAATAACTTTGCTACACGTTGATGAATTCTTTCACGCACTTCTTCTTCAGCTACAGAGTCCTCATCATCTAACCACTTCTGAATTGGTAACGACAATCCATAATCATTTTTAAATGCAGCAGTCAAACCCTCAATATCCCATTGCTCATCCATACTGCCTGCAGGCAGGTACTCATTAATCGAGGCATCAACAACATCTTCACGAATAGCCGCTAGGTTTTCTGATATATCTTCTTCCATCATAAGATCACGTCGTTGTTCGTAGACAACTTTACGTTGATCATTGGCAACATCATCATATTCAAGTAGATTTTTACGAATATCAAAGTTATGTGCTTCGACTTTACGCTGCGCATTCTCAATGGCTTTGGATACCCAAGGATGTTCAATAGACTCACCCGATTGCATGCCTAACTTTTGCATCAATCCTCGAACCTTGTCGGATGCAAATATACGCATGAGGTTATCTTCCATCGAAAGATAAAAACGACTAGAACCAGGATCACCTTGACGACCCGAACGACCACGTAATTGATTATCAATACGACGGGATTCATGCCGTTCTGTACCGATTATATGTAGCCCCCCAGAATTGATTACCGCATCATGTCGCTTTTGCCACTCAGATTTAACAGAATCCGCTTTACTAGAATCATCAAGTTGTTGTAATTCAGCATCTAAACTACCACCTAAAACAATATCAGTTCCTCGCCCTGCCATATTAGTAGCAATGGTTACCTTACCCGGCATACCTGCTTGAGTAATAATATGCGACTCTTTTTCATGCTGCTTAGCATTCAATACCTGGTGCTCAATATTCGACTTTTTCAGTACATTTGAAATTAACTCAGATGATTCAATTGAAGTCGTACCCACTAAAACAGGTTGTCCCCGCTGCGCGCAATTTTTTATATCTTCAATAATCGCATCATATTTTTCATTTAAGGTTAGGTAAACCAAGTCTCCCATATCATCGCGAACCATATCTCGATGCGTTGGTATCACAACTACTTCTAAACCATATATAGATTGAAACTCAAATGCTTCAGTATCTGCTGTGCCAGTCATGCCAGAAAGCTTGTTATAGAGACGGAAATAATTTTGAAAGGTAATCGAAGCTAAGGTTTGATTTTCATTTTGTATATTCACACCTTCTTTTGCTTCTACGGCTTGATGCAAACCATCAGACCAACGTCGACCAGGCATGGTGCGACCTGTAAATTCATCAACAATAATGACTTGCCCATCTTGAACAATGTAATCAACATCTTTTTGAAATAGGGCATGAGCACGCAATGCTGCATTTACATGATGAAGTAAACCAATGTTAGTAGTGTCATAAAGTGTTTCATCTTCACCTAACAAACCCTGCTTACTTAACAAGTCTTCAATATTTTGATGGCCTTCCTCAGTCAGGAAAATTTGTCTACTTTTCTCATCAACACTGTAATCCCCAGGACCCTCTTCTTCATGCTGCACATCTAGCTTTGGTACCAGTTTGTTAATGGCAATATACATATCAGAATTTTCACCTGAAGGGCCAGAGATAATCAAAGGTGTTCGCGCTTCATCAATTAAAATTGAATCCACTTCGTCGACAACAGCAAAATTTAATTCGCGCTGCACACAACCTTGAATAGAAAATTCCATATTGTCGCGCAGATAATCAAAACCAAATTCGTTATTGGTGCCATAAGTGATATCTTCCGCATAGGCTTGCTGACGTTCTTCATGCATCATGCCGCCAGTTACCACACCTACATTTAGACCGAGAAATCTGTAAACTTGCCCCATCCATTCTGCATCTCGTTTGGCTAAGTAATCGTTAACCGTAACCACATGCGCGCCTTTGCCAGAGAGAGCATTTAAATATACTGGTAGCGTTGCAACGAGCGTTTTACCCTCGCCTGTTCGCATCTCGGAAATTTTGCCATCATTTAGCACCATGCCACCAATAAGTTGCACATCGAAATGTCGCATCCCTAAAACTCGACTGGCTGCTTCACGCACCGTTGCGAATGCATCAGGAAGAAGTTCTTCTAGAGTAGAACCATTGCTAAGTTGATTACGAAATTCAGCGGTTTTGTTTTTTAATGCCTGATCATCAAGTGCCTTATAAGTATCTTCCAGATCATTAATTTGTTTAACCGCTTTTGTATATTGATTAACCAGTCGTTGGTTGCGACTGCCAAATAACTTCTTTGTGACCTTTTGAAACATATTTTATGATGTGCGAGAGATAATAATATTACTGAATAAACAGTAGAGAAGAATGCCCGCTTTCTAGATGGCTAAAACAAAACTGCAATACGAGCTGACTCTACCAATGCAAAATTAGGTAAATAAATATAAATTTAAAGTATATGAAGCAAGCTATGAATTATACACTAGCCCGAATGAAAGGAATCTACAAAGTTGTTAAAGCCGTGATCTGATTTTTTGCTTGCTGCTTCCCTAATCGACAAACTTCATAGGGTCGATACGAGCTCCGTCCTTAATAACCTCGAAATGCACATGAGGGCCGGTTGAACGACCTGTGCTACCGAGCTTAGCGATCACTTGACCACGCTTTATAGCCTCGCCCACCTGTACATGAATCATCTGGTTATGGCCATAGCGTGTTACATAGCCATTACCATGATCTATCTCTACTAGATAGCCGTATCCTCCTTTTTCATCAGCATGGGTAACCACACCACCTGCAACCGCAACAACATCGTTGCCCGCCTTGCCAGCAAAATCCACACCTTTGTGTGTTTCAGTCTTGCCGCTGAAAGGGCTTGTACGTTTGCCAAAATATGAGGAAATCCAACCATGAATAACAGGTCTGCCTTGTGGGCGAGTTTCTTGTTCTAACTTTTCATCGATTAGTAAATCATTGAGCACGCGTAATTGGTATTCACGATTATCAATTTCAGTATTCAATCTTGCTAGTACTGCATCGATCTCCATATCAACCTGTGCTTCGCCATCGGATGATGAATTAGGACCACCAAGACCTGGAACCGAATCAAAACTAAACTCATCTGCATCCAAGCCAGCCATATTAACCAACATATTACCTAACGCATCAATGCGATTTACATGCGCTTGTAATAAACCCACTTTCGTAGTCAATGCATCCACATGGGTTTCACTTTCACGTTTGGCAATCGTTAAACGTTCTTTTTGTGCACTGACATCAGCTTTCCATTCACTTAATATTGTCTTATGACCAAATGAGATGCCAAGCAAATAGCCTCCACCCAACAGAACTGCAGAAAGTGTAATTAAGCCCAAAAACACACCAATCTTATTAAAGCCATGCAATGAATTTGCATAGATATGATTTGTTCGCGGGCGCGGAAAAATGATAATGTTCATCTAACTATTTTTATACTTATTATTTTATTTATAGGTTCTTGTTCATTCATAATTAATTACATCCATGTAAATAATCTGATGCAAAAATTTTGTTCCTACATCAGCGTAGACCTGCAAAAAAAAGCAAAACTGCTACATAGACTCACCCTGAGTATAAGAACGCAGTTGCCTGAAGACCTAGCCAATCACTGTTGGGTTGCAGGTGTCGACAATCGCACCCTTACGATCATTACAGATGATCCTAATCGGGCGAGCGTTATTCGATTCCAACAACGTGAGATATTGAAGCAACTGAATCAAGAACTAAGTCTTACTGTAAAGGAATACTTGAATCAAATAAAGGTTAAAATATGTAACGTTATCAATGGTGTAAATCATCCGACGAATGCCGAAATTTTGTCTAAAAATAGCGCAAATCTCATCAATCAGTGTGCGAAAAATATCAAGGACTTAGAGCTTCAAAAAGCGATGCAGAGACTCGCAAAAAGAGGCTTAAAAGAAACGGAGAAGTAATTCATTTTTAATAACCATTAAAGGTTAATGGTTATTAAAAATGTGCAGAATTGCATGACAAATAAGTCTATTTGAATTGTTACGAACTAGCGCTGATTGGTCGACTATAGAAAATAGGCACATTTTCTTCATCGTCTTCAAAAGTCACTTCTTCCCAGGCATCGGTAACAGAGACTAATTTACGTAACAATTTATTATTTAATGCATGACCGGATTTATAGCCACTGAAAGCACCTATTAAGCTATGTCCTAACAAATATAAATCACCAATGGCATCTAGAATTTTGTGTTTAACAAATTCATCTTCGTAACGCAGACCATCTTCATTAAGAATACGATGATCATCAACTGCAATGGAGTTGTCTAAGCTGCCACCCAAGGCAAGGTTCTTTGAGCGTAGCGTTTCAAAATCTCGCATGAATCCAAATGTACGCGAACGCGAAACCTCTTTAACAAAAGAAGTGGTTGAGAAATCAAGTTCAGCTTTTTGTGGTGCAGCTTTGAAAACTGGGTGATCAAAATCGATAGTGAAACCAACTTTAAATCCATCAAACGGATCAAAACGTGCCCACTTATCATCTTCTTTTATTTCCAGTGCCTTTATAATGCGAATAAACTTCTTCGGTGCATTTTGCTCAATAATTCCTGCCGACTGAACCAAGAACACAAAAGGTCCTGCACTGCCGTCCATAATTGGCACTTCAGGAGCACTCACATCGACAAAAGCATTATCAATACCAAGCCCTGCAATTGCAGACAAAAGATGCTCTACAGTTGAAATACGTACTTCGTCAGATACCAGAGTGGTTGAGAGACTCGTATCTCCAACATTTTCAGGACTGGCTTTAATTTCTACGGGAGGATCGAGGTCAATACGCCTAAACACTACACCTGTTTCAACGGGAGCAGGTCTTAAGGTTAAATACACCTTTTTACCTGTATGTAAACCCACCCCAGTGGCACGAATTACATTTTTTAGCGTTCTTTGTTTTATCACGGACTGTAAATCCTATTCGATCGCAGTTAGAAAATGGACACCCCTATATGGATGTGCCATTCAGAGTAATAGCGCCATCATTACAGCTGCATGAAGACGCCACTTAAAAAACCGCGACATTATTACACAAATCCTACAAATACGTCGCCTCGGGGGTTTGAGCCCTTAGCTGTAATTTGGTTCCGTTTAACCTGTTAAGTTAAGAAGCCTAATAAACTAAGCTACCTATTAGTCAGCCTGTCTGCGCAAGAAAGCTGGAATATCCAAGTAATCCAAGTCATAGTCATCTTCTTTCTCACTTACTGTAGCTTTAGCACGATTTTCCGTACGTATCGCTACCGGAGCTTCCAGCTCTTCTTCAAGCCCAGTAACTGATGGATCCTCAATCACCTTTTTCGGCTGTGTTTCCACCAATTTCACAGCTGGTCGAGCAGGCATGGAAACTCTTGGAGAACCAATTCCCGTCGCTACCAGAGTTACTCGTAGATCATCCGCCATGGATTCATCAATCACTGTACCTACGACTACCGTCGCATCATCAGAAGCCAAGCCTTTAATATGGTTGCCCACCTCTTCAAATTCACCGATTGACAAGCTACTGCTTGCAGTTACATTTACTAGAATGCCTTTAGCACCAGAAATATTGATATCTTCTAGCAATGGACTTGAGATTGCAGATTCCGCTGCTTCGCGTGCACGCTCAGTACCAACTGACAAACCAGAACCCATCATCGCCATACCCATCTCGGACATGACGGTTCGTACATCAGCAAAGTCGACATTGATTAAGCCCGGACATGTAATTAATTCCGCAATACCTTGTACCGCACCATGCAGCACATCATTTGCAGATTTAAATGCTTCAAGCAAATTTGTATCTTTACCTAAAACCGTTAATAACTTTTCATTTGGAATTGTTATTAATGAGTCAACATGTTTGCTAAGTTCTTCAATACCGGTGTCAGCAATTTGCATACGCTTGCCACCTTCAAATGGAAACGGCTTGGTTACCACAGCAACGGTTAATATTCCTAACTCTTTAGCCACTTCAGCAACCACCGGTGCTGCACCCGTACCGGTGCCACCACCCATGCCAGCAGTTATAAACAACATGTCAGCACCTGCAATCACATCATGAATGCGATCACGATCTTCAATAGCCGCTTCACGACCCACTACAGGGTTCGACCCAGCGCCTAAACCTTTTGTAATTTCGCTACCCAACTGCATAACGGTTTTTGCATTGGTATTTTTCAGCGCTTGTGAGTCGGTATTTGCACAAACAAAATCAACTCCCTCAATTGCCGAGTTAACCATATGCTGCACCGCGTTACCGCCGCCGCCGCCGACACCTATGACTTTAATTACAGCACTTTGACTGTATGCATCCATTAATTCAAACATGATATTTCTCCTCTAGTTACATGCTAAATATTAGATCTAAAAAAACACACCTTGAGTTCTTAAAAACTCCCCTGAAACCAATTTCTCATCCTCTTAAACGCACTTCCCATTCCTGATTCATTAAATAAAGTAGCTTCACCCATCTGTTGATTCTTATGCCCGAACAACAGCAGACCGACGCCAGTCGCATGAATAGGATTACGCACCACATCAACTAATCCGGTGATATGTTGCGGTAAGCCTAAACGTACCGGCATATGGAATACTTCTTCCGCTAAATCAACCACTCCTTCCATCTTTGAACTACCGCCGGTAAGCACTACCCCTGCGGCAACTAAATCTTCAAAACCACTACGTCGTAATTCTGCATGCACAAGCGTTAATAATTCCTCATAACGAGGTTCGACTACTTCTGCAAGTGTTTGTCTTGAAAGCCGTCTTGGGTCGCGATCTCCCACGCTTGGCACTTCTATTGTGTCATCAGGATTAGCAAGCTGACGTAACGCACAAGCGTATTTAATTTTAATTTCTTCTGCATATTGGGTCGGGGTTCGCATCGCGACCGCAATATCATTAGTAACTTGATCGCCCGCGATAGGAATTACTGCGGTGTGTTTAATTGCGCCATCAGTGAAAACTGCAACATCTGTGGTGCCGCCACCAATATCCACCAAACAAATTCCCAACTCTTTTTCATCATCAGTTAATAC
>JABDMD010000051.1 GCA_013001685.1 Gammaproteobacteria bacterium
TCCGAGTTATACGTCGCTATCCATAGTAAGCAATCAGCTTCTTGGTTTTTCAGCATGTTGGCACCATCGAAAAGCACTGGGTTATGTTTGGGTGCGTCTTGAGTGAATGACACTGGCAGCGGTACGCCAGTCTGCCAAGTTACCACATGATTTGCTGTGACTTCGCCTTTTGAACCACCTAAGGGTAACGCTACACAACGTACTTTATTCATTAAGGTTTTAATGGATTCTGTTAGCGCTTGTACAGTGTGTTCAGCCGATTCCTGATTAAAATCACCAATACTCCATATAATGGTGGTGTACTGACTTTTTAAAATCGTGTCGAGAATACTAAAAAGTTGCTTAGTATCTTTGTCATGTTCTGGGTCAGATTCAGAATTGTGTTCTATAAAATATTCTTTTGGTCGAGTAACCACTTCTTGAAAACGATAAACCAATGATTCAAGTAATGGGTAATTTAAACTAATGTGCGAAATATTATTATCAGTTTTGCAGCGGGTAGTGCCATCACTAGAAACATCGAGAATAAATATTTTCTTGCGACTTGTATTTTCAGTACCAAGCGTTTTCTCAGGAGTTAAAATACGTTCCTGTAGGCGTGGGAATCTTGCAGTAACTCCAGAACCAAAAATGATTATGCAATCTGCGCGATTGCGTACTTCGGCTAAGGTGGTTCTTACTTCGCCGATGCGTTGCATCACAGCGGTACCTTTGCGTATAGAGCGGCCATTAGCGTGATCCATCACGCCATTTATTTTTTCAGTAAGTGCAGTGGCTTCTCTACAAGCTTGTACATCGGTAATCAAGCCATTCACTAAAGGCAACTTAGATGCAAGTAATAGTTCTGCTGCTTTTTCTAGAGCTTGCTTTTCAGAAACAGGCTTTCCTGAAATCAGCGGTGTAGGTACTGAATTTGTATCTATAGAGGCATCTGCAAAAGGCTTTGCACAGGGGTGCACAGAATCAGTCAATCGTACGGTTAGATCCGTCACTTCTACAGACAGATCATCACAAAGCAAGCCGCAATGCGGGCAAGTAACATTTACAAATTGCATGACTAGTTATTTTGGGCGAGCCTAACAGAGGAACAGCGTGATCGGGTGCTGCACTTAAACAGATAGTGAAGTACTAGGTGTGACTGTTCGCATTTACTTCATATAACCACTATTAGAATGTACCGTATGAAGGATAAATCGTCTGTATCTCGAATTCGACAGATTTGGTAAGTATATCAGCCGTATATAATTATATTTTATATATATAAATACTAGTAATAGGAGTCAAAATTATGTCTAAATGGCGGGAAATTAAACCTGAACAAACCTACACAGAAGAACAGATCAACCAGCGTTTAGCAGAAGAACTGCCAGAGTGGTTCTACGAAAATGGCTGGATTCGTCGCAAGTACAAAACGCATAGCTGGAAGGGTACTTTGATGGTAGTGAATACCATTGGTCATTTGGCAGAAGTGGCCTGGCATCACCCTGATTTAACCGTGTCTTATGCTTTTGTCATTTGCAAACTGATGAATCATGCAGCCAAGGGTGTGACCAACAAAGACTTTGAATTGGCCAAGAAAATTGAAGAAGTGGTCTTATGGCAGCCTGGTAAGGAAGATAATGATTTAGAAGGTACACCTAAAGACCAGCGCTTTGCGTATTTGCAGTACTAAATTGCGATAAAGTACCTGAGGAAAATACAAATAATTTACTTTAAGTAAAGGGATTAACCTTCTGCTTCATCGAGTATTTTATTTATTACATTTGTGATGGCTTGGGGCGGCAAGCCAAACTGCATGGCATTGGTTACTTCACCCATTGTATTGATAATGTAAAGATTAGAAGTGTGATCCACCATGTATTGGTTAGCTGAAACATTGCCCATATAAGAATAGAAACCTTGGTATTGTTTAACTACTTTATCAATGTCTTCAATTGTTCCAGTTAACCCTATGTAATTATTACTAAAATATTGTAAATAACTCTTCAGTATTTCAGGTTTATCGCGTTGGGGGTCTACAGTTACAAAGATCGGTTGTACCTGTTTGGCTCTTTCACCTAACTGACCTAGAACGGTTTGAATTGTACTAAGGGTGGTGGGGCAAACATCGGGACAATGAGTGAAGCCAAAAAACAGTAGCACTACTTTCCCACGAGCATCGGCCAAAGAATAGGGCTTGTTAAACTGTGAAGTTAATTCAAAATCACCGCCAATGATTTCGCCATCGCTAGAGGTAAGCGATGGTAATAAACATATGAATAAAATTGCTATTGGTTGTCGTAAAAATACAAACATCTGATTTGTGGTAGAAGTGCTTTATTAAGTATGTAGTGAAAGTTTTATAGTTATATTTAGAGGTTTCGTTATCCTAGCAGTTCCCTGGATTAAGTATTTAAATCTACATTTTCAATAATAATTACAATAACTTACTTAGGGAAATATAGTTGTTATTAACGTGATCGATTTCGCCCAGTTTATGTCTAATAAACTGAGCAGCACCATGATTTTTCAGTAATTGAGTAAGGAATGATATATCTTTGAATGGGCTACAAGATGCGTCATAATGTCGCAATTGTTTTCTAACTGACTTGGATCATTACTTTTAATGAGCCGTAGGACTAGTATGCTTCAAGTCTTAAGAAGAATTTAAACAACCGGTCTGGTTTAATCTAATACGAGATGGAGTCATAAGATTATGAAGAAAAAGGCAATATCAAAAGCCAAATGGATGCAGAGCATCATCACATTCACATGTGTATTGTTCGTTTCTGTTGTTGGTTTTCAATCTACCGCAATGGCAGATGAGACATGCATGTCTCCCTACATGGCGAAAATTGTAGGCCAAGAAGATTATGTATATGTATGGACTTTGGGTGTTGAAGGAATGGGTGATGGACAAGATAAGCTTGTTACACTTTCTGTAAACCCTGAAGCTGATACATACGGAAAAATTGTAAACGTTCTATCAGTTGGTGGTCGTAATGAAGCACATCATTCTGGTTTAACGGATGATCGTCGTTATCTTTTTGCTGGTGGATTAGACAGCAACAAGATTTTTATCTTTGATGTTCACACTAACCCAGGCAAACCTACTCTTCATAAAGTAATCACTGACTTTGTTGAAAAGACTGGTGGCATGGTTGGTCCTCACACTATGTATGCATTACCAGGTCGTATCATGGTAACTGCTTTATCAAATAACGTTGACCATGGTGGTCGTACCGGTATGGCTGAATTCACTAACGAAGGTGATTTCATTGCGGCACACTGGAACCCAACTGATGAAGACCTTCGTGGTGCAGAAAAAGTAGGCAACGCAGCGGATGGTTATGGCTATGACATACGTGCACTACCACGCCGAAATGTAATGATTACTTCATCATTCACTGGCTGGTCAAACTACATGATGGACTTCGGTCAAATGTTAGGTGATGCAGAAGCAATGAAGCGTTTTGGTAACACAGTTGTAGTTTGGGACTTGCACACACGTAAGCCTAAGAAAGTATTTGAAGTACCAGGCGCACCATTAGAAATTCGTTGTGCATGGGGCTCTAATAATAACTATTGCTTCACTACCACTGCATTAACTTCAAAGATTTGGTTAATTTATGAAGATGAAGCAGGAGAGTGGCAAGCTAAAGACGTGGGTGAAATTGGCGATCCTTCTAAAGTACCACTACCTGTAGATATCTCTATCACTGCTGACGACAAAGGTCTTTGGGTTCAAACATTCTTGGACGGCAAAACTCGTTTCTTTGATATCTCAGATCCATTTGCTCCTAAGCAAACTTATGAGCATGAAATTGGTTCACAAGTGAATATGATCTCCCAAAGTTGGGATGGTAAGCGGGCTTACTTCACTTCATCTTTGTTAGGTAGCTGGGATAAGACTGGTGAAGCAGATGAGCAATACTTCAAACTATTCACATGGAATGGTAAGAAGCTTTCTCACGAATTCACTGTAGACTTTTATGAGTTGAAATTAGGTCGTGCGCATCAAATGCGTTTCGGTGCATACTCACTTTACTCGCAAAAGCCGAACTCTAGTGGCGTGATGTTGTCTCAAACTAAGTAAGGGCTGCTAGCTAAAGTTACATTAATGTAACAAGCAATCTAAGTTCGAAACAAGGCCGCCCTCGAGGCGGCCTTGTTGTTTCTGCAAACGTAAGAATGGAAACTTTCCAATACATTACTCATAGATGAAAACTGCACATTTAATATTTTTAATTTCGTTGTTGTTATTTACCGCTTGTGAGCGTGGTATTGATGCTGACGCGCCACTACCTGATTCCCATCAAGCTATTGCCGAGCGGGAAGTAATGGTAATGGCTGATGGTTGGGTTTCTGAACTGCCTTATGATGTGCCCAAGGCAGGAAGTTATTCATTACCTAAAATAAATGCAGCAGCTGGCGGAACAGTAATAGGTGTTGAGGGTGAAGAGCTTGAATTGGATGATTTATTAGGTGATAAAATCGTATTGCTAACCTTTATATATAGTAGCTGCATTGATCTTAATGGTTGCCCGTTAGCCACTGCAGTGTTCTATAAAATAAAAGAACGTTTTAAGCATGACCCAAAACTCGCAGATAAGATTCGTCTAATTAGCATTAGTTTTGACCCAGAGCACGATACACCCAAAATTATGAAGCTTTATGGCGCAGGCTTTGAAGGCGGAGAGCCGGAATGGATATTTTTAACCACGGCATCAGAAGAAGCATTGCTGCCAATAACTAGTCAGTATGGGCAGTTAGTAATTAAAGAGTATGACGAAGCTGGCGAATATACCGGTGCGATGGCACATGTGCTACGAGCATTTCTGATTGACCGTACTAAGAATATTCGTCAAGAATATAGTGTTTCTTTTTTACATGACGAACTAGTAAGTACAGATATACAAACACTGTTGATCGAAGATGGAATAATAGATAAGGACGCTGCTCAATAATGACATTCAGCCAACGACACATAGCTTATGTTATTAATGCCGTAATTCTTTTCGGTGTTGCCGGTATTGTGCTTACTTCAGAAAATTCGCACAGTTCTGCTGAAACCAAAACTCGTGTCGAAGAGAGTAAACATCTTTATGGGCCAGGAGATGTTAAAGAAGGATATGATTCACCAGACTACACAACAAAAACATTAGATCTGCAAAAACGCATAGGTAAAGAAGCTGACCTTTTGCAATTTGTTAGTAATCCACCTTTAGGCCTGCCAGATGTTCCTGTTCCAGAAGACAATCCGGTTACTAAAGAAAAAGTTTCTTTAGGTCGAAAATTATTTTTCGATCGACGTCTATCAATTAATGATACTTTCTCATGCGCGATTTGCCACATACCTGAACAAGGCTTCACTAACAATGAAATCCAAACTGCAGTTGGGGTAGAAGGGCGTTCTGGCAAACGTAATGCGCCTATGATTTATAACGTCGCATACTTAGAAATCATCTTTCATGATGGACGTGAGTCGACATTAGAACAACAAGTCTGGGCACCTTTTTTGGCGCGTAATGAGATGGCTAATCCATCTATTGGTTATGTTATTAATAAAATTAAAGCTATTCCAGAATATAAAGGTTTATTTGAACAAGCTTTTCATGGCCGTGGACCTACAATGGAAACGGTGGGAATGGCGTTATCTGCATATCAACGCACGCTGAATTCAGCTGATTCGCCATTTGACCGTTGGCATTTTGGTAAACAAGAAGATGCAGTTAGTGAGCAAGTAAAAAGAGGCTATGAATTATTTAATGGCAAAGCAACATGTAATGCATGTCATTTGATACACGATGACTATGCACTGTTTACTGATAACCAATTACATAATACGGGCTTGGGTTATCTAGCATCGATGGGAGTTACTACTAAAACAACCCGAGTGCAACTTGCACCAGGCGTGTATGCGGATCTTGACAATGAAGTTATAAAAAGTGTATCGCGGCCGAAAGAAAATGATGTTGGTCGTTACGAGGTAACACAAAACCCAAATGACCGTTGGAAATTTCGCACGCCAACACTAAGGAATGTCGCCTTAACTGCCCCTTATATGCATGATGGTTCTTTGCATACACTACGGCAAGTGATGGAGTTTTATAATCAGGGTGGCGTACCAAATGAAGTGCTTAGTCCTTTAATTAAACCACTGGGGCTTACCGATCAAGAAATGGATGATGTAGTCGCATTTATGATGTCATTAACAGGCAGTAATGTTGGTACTCTAGTGGCAGACGCTTTTGCGGCTCCTATAGGGGATATCAGTAAGGATGATCCTAATTGGGCACATGAAAAAAATATCAAGTAATTATCTTAGTATACGAAAAAGCCCAGGGCACATGAGAAGAATACTAAATAATAATTAGAGCATATGAATAAAACGCCAAATCACTTGTTAATGGTTATTGTTGGACTTGTTGTAAATTTAATAACGATAATTCCAGCAAACGCAGATGATGGGCAGTTGATGGAGGCCTATCCACCAAATTATGAAGCCAAAAACTTTGAGCTTTCAGATCTAGCAGGAGAGATGCACGAGCTAGAAGATTATCGCGGCAAACATGTGTTGGTAAATTTTTGGTCGATGTCTTGCAATGTATGTAAAAGTGAAATGACAACACTGCAAAGCGCACATGAATTACTAGATAGAGAAGACTTAGTTATTGTTTCAATTCATGCTGGCGATCCTTCAGAAGGGGTAGAGTCAGTGTTAAAACTGAATAACATTAACTACCCAGTATTATTTGACATTGATTTACAGTTAGGTGATTGGGGTATTCCGATCATGCCTACTTCCTTCATAGTAAGTCCAAAAGGAAACGTTCTTTATAGAGCAGTAGGTACGAGGGTATGGAATTCGCCATTCATGATTGATTTTATGCAAGGCATACTAGATAGTGATACACCCAAACCATCTTCAGCAAAGCCACTATAGAAGAAGCGAACTTATTTACAAAATTTCTATCTAAGTTTTATTAAATGAATCAAACAGGATTAGGAAAATCAATGAGTAGGTTATTGTTTATCTATTTGCTGGGCTATGTATTTGTTACCCCAGTATTTGCTGGAAGTTTAATGGATCCAATCAACGGTTCACCAAAAGCCGGTGGTTTTAATCTTGAAGGCATAGATGGTCAGGAAGTCAGTCTGGATGACTACAAAGGCAAGTTTGTGTTACTCAATTTTTGGGCTACGTGGTGTGCACCTTGTCGTAAAGAAATGCCTGCGATGAGTAACTTGCATAATGAGTTTGGTGGTGAAGGTCTCGAAGTAATCGGTGTGCATGTAGGGCCAAGCTTAGCGGGTGTAAAAAAGTTTTTAGAATCGGTTCCGGTGTCATTTACTATACTTATGGATAAAGATATGAGTCTTGCTAGTTGGGGTGTGCAAGGTTTGCCAACTACATTCTTGATTAACCCAGAAGGTAAACTTGTCTACAAAGCAGTAGGTGAACGTGTATGGGATTCACCTGAAATGGTGAAATTTCTTAAAGATTTAGTTACCAAATATGAGCGCATGGCTGAAACCGGCGAGCCAGCCCAAAATAATACTGAACATAATGAACCAGAAAAGAAATCATTTTTTGCGAATTTGAAAGAAACATTTGGTTGGTTTAGTGACGATCAAGATCAAGCAAACAAATTACTACCAAATTAAGAGCAGCTATGACTGCTTATGCGGAATTTAGTAAGCCAATACTAGATTACATTTCCAAACAGTTCCCTGATGCGACTGTCGAAGTATGGGAGCACGAAAAAAAAGAAAGTTTAAACTTTAATATTCTCGAAAATGAGAGGAGCTTTGTGCTGCGTGTAATGCACGAGTGCTTAGCAGATATTGAAGTTAGTGAAGTTGAGCAACTGCTTACAAATTATAATGTTGCCCAAGTGTTACGTGACATTGGCGATTTTCCAATAGTTGTTACTAATATGGGATGTATTTTCGGCAGTCCGTAAGCGTTTAATTGCTTGATTAAACGCTTACGTAGAAAAACGATTAAAAACTATTCTGAAGTAGTTGGATCAATCATTCCTTTAATCTCTGAAATCTTATTCGCAGGGAAGCCGCCTTCATTGGCGTGCTTGCGAATTTCCTCTTCGTTAGGTGCAATATAAGTGCAGTAGACTTTATCGTCGGTCACAACGCTTTCTACCCACTGAATCTGTGGGCCCATGTTTTTTAAAATACTGCATGACTTTTGTGAAATGCCTTGAAGCTCAGCAGCAGTTAAATCACCCGCGCCGGGTATTTCACGTTCAATAATATATTTAGGCATAGTAGGAATCTCCTGATAGTTAATCGTTATTTTTTGTCAAAAGGCTTACTTATATAATGAGTGTAGCGAATATCCATCTGAGTCCGCTAGTTTCTCGATGTATATTTATTGCCCAATAGGGCAGGTCATAGAAACACCGTATATCTAATTGAGGAGATAAATTTACTTGGTTTTGGATAAAATATGCTATTATTTTACTGTTGAAGAGTTAGTACACACTACTTTCAAGGATGAATCCGGTAGATAAATAGCAGCATGGACTTTGGCTGTTCCTCAATTTCTCTCACGTACGTGATCAAACCAGTATATATTTTAAGGATTTATAGATGGCGGAGACCATGATTCTAGTTCCCGGTCGTTCGCAAAGTCAGGGCACTTCATTAAATGAAGGCAAGCTAAAAGATGAATATAAGAAAGTAACATCTACAGCTGAGCTGAATGAACGGGATATGCGACGTTTAAAACTTAAGGATGGTGATAAAATCAAACTTAAGTCAGATGTAGGTCAGACGGTTGTTACTTGTAAGAGTAAAAAGGATGCGGATTTACCAACTGGAATGATTTTTATTCCTTACGGACCGCCTTCAAGTGAGTTGATGGCATCCGATACAGCGGGTACCGGTATGCCTTTGTCCAAACATATGGAAGTTAAGGTCACTAAAGTTAAATAATTGCTTAAACGTTAGGTATTTTCTATGACTGAAGCTACACAAACAGAAGCCCAAGCAAAAGATCAGGTAAAGGACAAGAAACCTGCACCGAAAAGGGTAGACCCTAATGCAGGTAAGAATGTAAAGATCGTGAAAGATGCGACCTGCACATTTTGCGGTTGTGTCTGCGATGACATGGAGTTGACGGTTGATTTAGATGAGCATCGAATTACTAAAGCCAAAAAAGCATGTGTATTAGGTCGAGCTTGGTTTTATGAGCATACGGTTGATACTCGCCCTGCAGTATTAATTGATGGCAAAGAAGCAACTTTTAAAGAAGGTGTTGAAGCAGCAGCAAAAATTTTAGTCGATGCTAAATTCCCAATCACTTATGGCATGAGTGATTCCACTTGTGAGTCACAACGGGTAACGGTCGATATCATGGATACCATCAATGGCAACGTTGATACCACAACTTCTGTTTGTCACGGCCCATCCGGCATGGCTTTCCAAGGTGTGGGTGAAAGTACCGCAACCTTAGGTGAAGTAAAAAATCGAGCTGACCTAGTTATATATTGGGGCGGCAATCCTGCTGAATCACATCCACGTCATTTCACTCGTTACGCGGTTACACCAAAAGGCATGTACATACCTAATGGTAAGAAAGATCGTACTGTTGTATTAGTCGATGTGCGTAGAACACCTAGCACACCCGTTGCAGATATTTTCATGCAAGTTAAACCTGGTAAAGATTTTGAAGTGTTGTGGGCATTACGTGCATTAGTAAAAGGCAAAAAGATTGCAAACGACATCGAAAAACAAACTGGTGTATCCCGTGAAGTGCTTGATGACTTAGTGGAGCGTATGAAGAACTGTCAATTTGGTGTGTTGTTCTTTGGAATGGGTTTAACCATGACAAGAGGACGGCACTTCAATTCAGGTGCTTTGTTATCTCTCGCGGCAGACTTAAATGAGTTCACTCACTTTGTAGCAAAACCTGTGCGTGGTCACGGAAATGTAACTGGTGCAGATAATGTTGTGTCATGGCAAACCGGTTACCCATTTGGTGTTAACTTCAATAGAGGTTATCCAAGATTTAATCCTGGCGAATTCACTACAACGGATTTGCTTTCGCGCGGTGAAGCCGATGCTGCAATGATAATTGCATCCGATCCAGCTTCAAACTTTCCAAAAGCTGCGATAGAACATATGAAAAAAATTCCAATCATTTCATTAGACACCAAAGATACGATTACCAGTAGCATTGCTAAAGTTTGTTTTGCAGTATCTACCTATGGAATTAATACTGGTGGAACAGTGTATAGAATGGATGATGTGCCAATTACGTTGCGTCCAGCTATGGAGTCAACCTATCCTGGTGATCAAGAAGTGCTTGAAGCTATTCGCGATCGTGTCAAAAAATTGTTGAGTGGTAAGAAAGCTCGCGTGGCAGCATAATTTTGCAGGAGAAATATGAGGAAGTAGGTTGAAGGGGAGTTATTTTTCATTACACGGATGTTGTCTATAAATAAATTAAAGCAGAGGAATGGAATTCATCTGCAAAAAATAGAATAAATAAAACATGTCATCTGAATTAAAAATTGTAAATGGTCGTGTTTACGATCCTGCAAACAATATAGACGGGAAAGTACAAGACATCTTTATACGAGATGGAAAAATTGTAGATTCCGTTTCAAGCTCTGCAACTAAAATTGATGCGCATGGCATGGTCATCATGCCGGGTGCTGTTGATATCCATTGTCATATTGCTGGCGCAAAAGTAAATCTCGCTCGCAAATTACAACCAGAAGATCATCGTTTAGATGTGCATCCTAAAACTGCGCATACGCGTTCTGGAACGGGCGGGGTAGTACCTTCCACCTTTGCAACGGGTTATCGCTATGCAACCATGGGCTATACCACTGCAATGGAAGCTGCAGTACCACCAATTACCGCAAGACATACTTTAGAAGAGTTAGACGACACACCTGTCATCGATAAAGGTTTTTATGTATTGCTAGGCAACAATGCGTTCTTATATAAGTTGTTAAAAGAAGGCCGCAAACAAGAATTCAAAGAAGCAATAGCATGGTGGATCGATTCAGTTCATGCCTACACGCTTAAGTTAGTGAATGTAGGAGCGGATGAGCTTTGGAAAGGCCGTAAGAATGCTAACATCACCAATGTTAATGATAATATTGATCATTACGACATCACACCTACCCACGTAATCGAAAGCTTCATCGAAGCCGCACACGAACTAGGCTTGCCACATCCTCCGCATGTTCATTGCAATAATTTAGGCCATAGTGGCAATATCAAAACTACTTTGGATACCATGAAAGCTGCACAAGGCCGCCGAGTTCATATGGCACATATTCAGTTCCATAGTTTTGGTGGTGAACTCCATAAAAATGCCATTTCCGGTGTTCGCTCTATAATTGATTACGTTAACGATAACGAAAACATCACAACAGATGTGGGCCAGGTCATGTTTGGTAAAGCCACTGCAATGACAGCGGATGCGCCACTGGCGTGGATGTTACGTAATGTAAAAATGAACAAATGGATTAATGCTGATACAGAATGTGAAAGTGGTTGCGGAATTATTCCGTTTACCTATCAAGATCATATTTATACCCATGCGCTGCAATGGGCAATGGGTCTAGAATTATTTTTGCATTCAAAAGACCCTTGGCGTGTGTTGTTATCTACGGATCATCCAAACGGTGGCTCGTTTATGAGTTATCCGAAACTCATTAAATTATTAATGGACAGTGCCTACCGTAAAGAAGCGTTATCGTATGTAAACCAAAAAGCGATCGATAAAACAAGTTTGCGTGAACTTGATCGTGAATATACTTTAAATGAAATAGCTATCATTACACGTGCAGGTCCGGCACGTGCGTTAGGACTAAGTAATAAAGGTCAATTAGGTGTTGGCGCAGATGCGGATATTACCATTTACACCGAAGAAGATGATAAAGAGGCAATGTTTAATGCTCCGCGTTATGTCATTAAAGATGGTGTCACAGTAATTAAAGATCATGAGTTTGCAACGGACCATAAAGGCAAACTGTTACACATCAAGCCTGGATATAACGCTGACATCTCAAAAGAAATTGAACCATTTTTTGAGGATTATTATTCGGTTAAATTTAATAACTATGCAATCAGTGATGATTATTTACATAAGCATGAAGTTATCCCGACTACGCCAAAAGCATAATGCTTATGTAGCATG
>JABDMD010000179.1 GCA_013001685.1 Gammaproteobacteria bacterium
CACTTGGGCGAATTATTGGCGCTCAGGACAAAACAGCTGGGTTGGTTGGAATTCACCTAATAATGGTGTGGGACGTGGTGCCAAAGAGCTTGGTATGGAGCTTGCGCAAACGCGTCAGTTCTCAGAATGCCAAGTTAAGAAAGCATTTGAGAAAGTTTGTCATCGCAGCCCAAATGGAGCTGCTGATGTACAAGCTGTCACAAACATTGCAAACAGTTTTGAAGCGAATAACCGCAGCATGAAGCGAGTCTTTGCTGAGACGGCTGCTTATTGCATGGGTAACTAAAGATGTTGTTGCTCAACGGATTAAGTATGCCAATTAGGAGAAATGTTATGAGTCAGAATAATATTCAATTTATTAACAAGAATGCACTTCATATGATTTGCATGATCTTGTTAGCGATTACACTCACGGCCTGTGGCGGTGGTGGTGGCGGTGGTTCAGATCCGGCACCTCAAAATAATGCAGGACCAGTTGACCCTGTTGATCCATTGCCACCAGGCGTAGATCCGGTTGATCCAGGTGATCCAATGCCAGATCCAGTTGATCCTGGTGACCCAGGCAATCAGCCAAATGAAGAAGCATTGTTTGCTGCTACGGTTCATCCGGTTATTACTAACGCTGCTTATTCATGTGTGGGTTGTCATGATGGCGGTGCGCTTGGAGCAGCACTTGGCGCAATTCCTTTTGCGGTTGCAAACGTGACAAATTCATATTCAGTTGTAAGTGGACAAGGTTTAGTTACATTAGGGTCGCCGGCTCAATCTTCACTTCACCAAAGACCACTAACCAATCATAACTGTGGTGCTGACTGTGCAACAATTGCTGCAGATGTTTTACAAGCAATAAACGCATGGGCTGCACAATCTACTGCTGGCAATGGCGGTGGTAACAACGGCAATGTAGTTGCAAGTGCAATGACTAACTTCTCACAAGTTGTAGAAGGTAGCATTCCACGAGCCGATGCTAATATGATTACTCATTTTGCATTTGCTGAAGGTACAGGTACGACTACAGTTGGTACTAGTAATGTGGGTGCAGATATGACTTTAAACCTTGAAGGAACCGAATGGGATCCTCAAGGTGGATTGATAAATGTTTCAGGAAAAGCGCAAGCTTCCTTAGCAGACAGTCAAAAACTGTTTAACTTATTATCTGGTGGCAACCAGTTCAGTGTTGAAGCTTGGGTCATCCCAGAGAATGCTACTCAAACTGGACCAGCTCGTATCGTTTCATATTCAGTCGATACAGGCCGACGTAATTTCACTTTAGGTCAGCAAGTAACTCAATATGATTCTCGTGTGCAAACGATAAATTCTGGAGCCAATGGAAGTAACCCAACACTACGTACTGAAGATGCAGTTGTTACAGAATTAACACATCTTGTGATGACGTATGACAATATGTCTGGCGGACGTAAAATTTACGTCAATGGTCAATTAGCTGCAGAAGAAGCTCTACAAGGCGATATGTTGAATTGGCAAGATGATAGTGTTTTCATTCTTGGTAATGAAGCGACTAATAATCGTTTGTGGCAAGGCGTCTTTAAGATGGTCGCAATTCATAACATTGCTCTAAATGGTGCTCAAGTAGCGCAAAACTTTGAAGCAGGTGCAGGTGCAATTACATCATTACGATTTGATGTGGCTAGTATCTTAGGTGCACCTGGCTACATTGAGATGCAAGCTTATGAAATGGATCCATTTGCATATGTATTTGCAAGACCTAAATTAGTAAGTGACGTAACCGGTGTGCAAGTGAAGAACATGCGCGTAGCCGTTAACAATAACGTTCCGGTTGCAGCGCAAGCATTCCGCAGAGTGGACATGATGGTTACTCAGTCTGGACAAGAGATCTCAGATCTTGGTGCATTGATTCCTTCTGATTTAGGAATGAATTTAGATCAATTCCATCTTGAGTTTGAAGTGCTAGGTGGTCAAACAGGTACTGCAGAATCGATTGTTGGACCAACTCCACCTGTACCGCCTGTAGATGTTCCAGAGCCAGATGTGGGTGTACGTACATTCTCACAAGTGCATGACACGATGGCTGCATTGACTGGAATCAGTCAGGGTGACAATGATGTGAGAAATCGTTACAACGAATTGCGTGATCAACTTCCTCCTACTGCTGATGCATTAGGGTTTGGTTCAGCACAGCAAATTGCGATACAGCGTTTAGCGACAACGTATTGCGGTGAAGTAGTTGGAGACAATAACAACGCACGGTGCAGAAACTTCTTCAATGATGGTAACTGCGAAATTGCAGCTGGAGAGAAAGACGCCATTGCAGGAACTGTGTACGACAAAATCATAGGTAATAACTTGGTTAATCAACCAGAACGTACAGCATCCATTGCTGCACTAGTAGGCATTATGGATGCTGAAAATTGTGCAAATGGTTGTACCGGTGCAACTGGTCGACAAGTATTACAAGCTGTATGTACTGCTGCGTTAGCAAGTAGTGCAGTAACAATTAACTAAGGCTAGTGAGGTAACGACAATGGCGAAATACAGAGAGCAACATCGACGCGCAGAAGAGGCACATCGCCGCTTTGAGCAGCGTATCGAAGAATCATGCCGACGTACCGGTCATGGTAGACCTGTTACCCGCAGAGAGTTTCTCGGACGAGGACTCATTGCAGGCACTAGCACAGTGTTACTACCAAGTGTAGGTATGTTGGTTAATCAAGCCCACGCGGCTTGTGAAATAGGGGAAGCGGTGGCTGGCGGTCCGTATGGTGCAGGGAAAATTCCTTTCCTTGCTATCGATCAAGGTGGCGGTGCAAACATTGCAGGCTCAAACATCATGGTCGGCGGTGCTGGCGGTCAAACTGACTTCTTGCCAGATGACGCATATGAAACATTAGGTTTACCTGCAGCAATCAGCCCAAGCACAGTTGGTGTTAATACCGATTTTGGACTGGCGATGCATCCGAATAGTGCTTTATTACGAGGCATGTTGGATAAAACCACTGCTGCGACACGTGCTAACGTAAATGGTACGGTGATTCCAGCGCGTTCAGAGAACGATACTGGTAATAACCCACATAACCCTATGTATGGCATTGCACGAGCAGGTGCAAATGGTGAGTTTGTTGTATCTACAGGTACAAGAAATTCAGAATCAGGTGGAAGATCAAGAGCTCCTGAATACATGATTTCAGCAGAGCTTGGTCCAACACGTGTAAGCAATCGTAATGAAGCGATTGGCCTTAGTGGTGGTGAAGCGGATGGCTTTCCAAGTGGAAGTGTTGCAACTGCAACTCAGATATTGGCGCAGCTAAAACTGGGCGCTATTAATGAAGCTGAAGCAACCGAAGAACTCATTCAATGTGGTTATGACAAGAGTGTGGCTACATTCAATTCCCCAATTCTTCCATCGGATTTAGATCCTGAGGCAGATGCTGATCTATTAAGTATATTCCCTAACGGCGAAATCAGTAATAATGGTGATTTCCGCAAAGCTGCCGCTACGATGAAAGTAGTTGTGAACGGCTTTGGCGGCGTAGGTACGATGGAATATGGTGGTCGTGATTATCACCAAGATCCAAGACCTGAAACCGATGGCAAAGACTTTAGGGTTGGTCAAGTAATTGGCGCATCTTTAGAGTATGCAAGATTAAAAAACCAACCATTAATGCTTTATGTATTTAGTGACGGTGCTGTTGTTGCGGATAGAAATAATCCTGAAGATGATGGTAACGGTACCACTAAGTTTCGTTGGCGTTCGGATAATTCACAAAGAGCCTCAAGCGCTATCTTTGTTTATAGTCCAAACAATGCAGCAGCAGACATTATGCGTAATGGCGCAGCTTCACAACAACTTGGTGCATTTAAGGCTGACGGTACTATAGATACCAACTCCAGCCCTTATGCAAACAGTGTTGTATCACTAGCAGAAGTAGTCGTTCTTAACTACTTAGCATTGCACGGTGAAGCGGGTGCCTTTGGAGCTGCGTTGGGTACGCCTGCTTTAGGTGCAAACCCTGGTGTTGAACATATAGCGTTCAATCAAATCATTTAATATTCAATAATATAAAGTAGCTATCTAGAAACGGGGTGATCTTAGATCATCCCGTTTTTTTATGGTCGGTGGGTTTTACACGATAAGAATCGTGACTTCTTTTGTTTGAGTTAGGACAATGCATAGCACTGTAAATAACCTATTTCTCTACAACCAATTGAACGATTCACAAGCTTCCAATTCCATCGACTCTGAAAACACGCAAACACTACCGTTTCTAGATAGCTTGGCCTGCCCAGCTTGTAATCATTCAAAAGCGAGCATTACTATTCAGGCTGAAAAACTTCGGTGTACTCAGTGTGAAACAGAGTTTCCGCTGTGTATTTGTGGCGAGCAGGCTATACCTTGGATATTCGAACAACCAAATTTAAACCTGCTGGAATGGAAAGCTCGCTTAAATGGGTTTTTGCACATTAATCAGCTGGAACAACAACGCTTAAAAGATGCCCAGAAAGATAAGCGTTTAAGCAAAACCGGGCTAAAACGAATTAACAAGTTATTCAACGCAAAAAAACAACAAGTTGAGCAAGTATTGGAATTGTTATTACCATTGAATTTAGTAGATCAGGATAGTGAGCAGTTAAATAATTCAATCAATGAATTACTATCAAAAGTTCCTAAAGTTCAAGGGCTAGATAGTTACTACAATAATATCTTTCGTGACTGGGCTTGGGATAACGGTGAAAACCAGCAGTTATTAGATGCGATTGATAATGTTTTAGAGGATCTTAAACAATTAGGCAAAATACTAACGATAGGTGCAGGAGCAGGGCGGCTGTCTTACGATATACACCAAAAGTATTCCCCTAGTTACTCCGTACTATTAGACATTAATCCATTACTATTATTTTCTGCGTGCCAGGCGATACAAGGTAATGAATTTACCTTAAATGAATTTCCTATAGCACCACTTAATAAAGATTCATTTATTGCAGAACAAATTTGCTGCGCACCAGAAGGCGTTCAGCAGAATATTTACTATATGTTTGCTGACGGTATGAATCCACCATTTAAAGCAAAAAGCTTTGATACCATCGTGACACCTTGGTTATTAGATATCATTCCACAAAATCTTAAAGACTATATACCACGTATCAATGCATGTTTAGCTATTGGTGGTTCGTGGTTAAATACAGGGTCTCTGGCTTTCTTCCATAAGAATCAAGCATGGTGTTACAGTGAAGAAGAAGTGATCGAATTGCTGGAAAAAAGTGGTTTTGAAATTCTCTCTGTAAAGCGCTGCACTATTCAATATATGCATTCACCATTAAGTGCCCATGGACGCATGGAGAATGTGTTTACCTTTCATGCGAAAAAAATCAAAGATGTTGTGGTGCCACGAAAATACGAATATCTTCCAGATTGGATTAAAATTCCTTCAAAAGCTATTCCTAAGCAATATGAACAAGAAATTGACTCATCAAAACATCTGCTTCAAGCACAAGTATTAGGTGCAATAGATGGAGTAAGAAGCATTGAACAAATTGGCGAATTAGTTGCCAAACAATATAATCTGCAAACTGACGAGGCAACTCATGCCGTTAGGCGAATTTTGGCAGATTATTGCGAAGAGAATTAACCCTAATGACTAATCTACAATAATAATATTTATTTACTTTTTTTGCATACAAACCAGGATACATAATCATGAAAATATTTTTAGCAATTGCATTACTTCTTGCCAGTTTTACCTCGATGGCAGATTCATATGATGATGACTTAAAAAAGTTATTTGAGTTAACCGGGGTCAAAAATAATTATGCTGGTTTGAATAATGTGATTATAAATCAAATGCAGGCAGGGTTTTTTCAGGCAGCAGACCAAAATATTGACGCTAAAACATTAACAGAAGATCAGAAGAAACAAGTGGGTGAAATGCTTAAGGCAAGATTTGGTGAAATGGTAAAAGGCTATCAAAGTTATATTTCAGAAAAAATGCCGTATGAGACAGTCGAAGCAGAGGTGTATATGCCTTTGTATAAAGAGACTTATTCACATGATGAAGTTAAAGAGCTTGTGACTTTTTATGACTCACCTGTTGGCAAAAAAACAATTGAGTTTTCACAAAATATTCCAGAGCAGGCTGCAAAAAAATCAGCTGAAAAATACGATCCAATCATTAGTGATTACGTAAAACTGTCAATAAGCGAAAACATTGCTTTAGTAAAGAAAGAAATGACTGATAAAGGTTTACAGTAATGTCAATCAACCATTTTTCGAAGCAGGGCAGTACCCAAGCGAGCAAAACATCTTATAAAGGAATGATTTTTTGTATTTAATCAAATTCTCATTAATTTGATTTTTAGCAAAAGAAACAGCTGTCATAGCTGCACCATCAGGGGTTTGATAAACCCCTGCACCTTTCACAAGGCGTCTTTTTTTTACTAAAAAACCTTCGAACGAATATTCATACCTAATGAATCATCAAGAAAGTCTTTAGATAAATTTCAGGTTTTAATCACACATGTTGAAGTTATGGTTGGTGTAAATCTATGGAGTTAGTTAACAGGCACTAAAATTAAGGAAGAAAAAAATAAGATCAGGTCGATTTGGGAACATTGATGATTGAGTTCATAACCAGTATAGGCATTTTTATTTAATCCCGTTTATAGCATTATAGATAAATTGGATCGTACAATAGTTCAGGCCTTTTTATCCGGTTTTCAAACTTTTTCGAACTTAAAATCCACAGTGGAAATCGTATCTAAGCCACAACATAACTCTAGTGCCCGAGCAATTACTTGTTCTCGAATTCCTTTTTCAACCTGATTAAGGAAATTGAAATCCATGGCAGCAAATTCGATACTGAACTGAGTCTCGATTTCAGTAGTTACAATATTTGTCTCACGCAGGTGAAGTCCACAATTTTTGCCAATTTTTCGTAATTCTTCCTTGCTTTTTATTCTTGGTGTGTTTTTCTTAGGGCGATTCATAGGTGGCAGATCAAATTCATTTAATGCTTGATCCACAAATTTTATCCAATCTACTTTTTGTTCCAGGTTTATCGTTTCATCGAAAGAATGTCCCCAAAGATTTACCGCAAATACAGAACCTTTCTCTAATACAGATGCTATAGAAGGCAATGTAGTCTCTTCGTTCATTAGGTGAAAGGAAGCACTGCATAAAGCAGCATCAGCATTAAGTTCAAGTCTATCGAGTTTTTCGCTAGTCGCATCCTTGATTATAATTCGATTACCAAGACGACGCGAAGCTAACGCACGCATTCCTTCTGCAGGTTCAACCAAGGTCATGCGTGCTTTTGGATTCCTCCTAAGAAAATGTTCCGCAAGTAGACCGCTTCCACCAGCGATATCTAGAGCATGCCCATCGAAGTCTTTAGGGGCAAATTCCACAAGTCTGTCGACCATATTGGTAAAAATCGGCCATCGTTCGATCAGTTTGTCGTATGCATGCGCACGAATATGCCAACTATGAATTACATCATCTTGTGTGGATTCAGACGGATAATTCATCCTAATAAATTACCTTATTTAAAATGAGTAGAAGTGGTAAGCGTTTTCTAGGATCTTGATGAGACTGTGTTAATGAAAACGGCAATTTCAATTTAAGCAACATATGCTATTCAATTATATAGACTATTTAGAATTTAAAGTCTTACAAATCTCAAATTTTAATCTCTATTAATGCAAAAAATATTTCATTTAAATTGATTAGGTCGTTTCTATGTTAGTGTATGCAGAATTATTGGGTAGCAGACTAACGAAATACATCGTTTCTACTTATGTTTTTTGCGTGAAACGAGCGTTAATTAAGTAA
>JABDMD010000053.1 GCA_013001685.1 Gammaproteobacteria bacterium
GTGAAGAAGGTGCGTTCAGTTCCATCTTCTGGTGCCCAAGCTTCTTTTTCTTCATGAGCCGTATTTCCTTCATCAGCACCACTAGTTTCATATGTCTCGGCTTCTAGAATCATCGGAACTACTGTGATGTGTTGAAGTCCTGCAAGCACAAGACCTGCAACAACACCTGCAAGCAATGCTGACAGGAATATTTTATTAAAAATTTGCATTGAGAATTTCTGCTTCCCTAGATTAATCGCGTTTAATTGCTAAGCCTAAATTTCAATGACATTTTTAATGACAGGGGAATGCAAGACCGTGGCGAATATCATGTGCGGCATTGTGTAGAACTTCAGGTCCGGCTATACCAACAGCAGATATAATAAATACGCCAGTTAGTATCGCAGCCGAGATGGCGTACACATTTGCCCATGGGATAGTTTTAGTCTGAATCCGTATTAATAAGCCCGTAGCTTCTCTAGCTATACTCATTTCACTTCTCCTTACCTAGTAATTTTCTGGTATTTTTTAATTATGTCGAAATAGTCTTTTGTCGACTTAAGTGAAAGTGATTACTAAACAATTCTTAGCTTATTCCACTTAAATATCTTCTTATATGTTTATTTAATAGACCGTTCATTTAAGCTAATAATTAGTTTAAAGGAGATGATTTATTAATCCGAATACTTTGTAGTTATAAAACCTATAAGTATTAACTATAGTATTTATAATTTTCATTAAGTTATTACAGTAAAGTCAATTCAAATGTCTGATTTATTCAATAGTTACTATCGATGAAATGAACGGCAGTATGAATAGTATTTTCATGGTTATTTGCATAATGCAGTCTGATGTACCGGTATGCAGGTGGAGGTGTATGGGTGCATTGCATGATTAATGTATTGCTAGTGAATTGATAACAAGTGGATGGTGTTGAAAGTAAATGTAAATTACCGATCCGCTGGTAAAATTCTTGATGAATATGACCAAATAGCACTATTGTGTCTTGAGAATATTTTTCAATGAGAGTTAGAAATTCAGTTTTGTTTAGTAGACTAAGGTCATCTAACCATTTACTGTTTATCAATACGGGTGGGTGGTGAATGGCGAGAATATTAAATTTATTCTTGTTATGCCTTAGGTAATTTTCGAGTTGATGTAAGCAATGTTGTGAAATAACGCCGTGATGATTGTTTTCTACACAGCTATCTAAAAGAACAAGCGAAAACTTACCAAATTGAATGACGTTAACGGAGTCATTAGGGCAATTGGGTATAATTTGTTGCAAAAAACCAGGTGAATCATGATTGCCCGGTACGCAGTAGATAGGGAATTTAAGTTGTTTAAGTAATGATTTTAGTACTTTGTAGCTTGGTTCATCGCCTGTTTGTGATACATCTCCTGTAATTAATAAAAAATCGATATTATCGTAATTCTCTTGAATATGTGAAAAGATGGACTCAAGTGTTTTGTATGTATTTAAACCATGAACAGTATCTTCTGTTAGGTTAAGTAAGTGCGTATCCGTAATATGAACGAAATGTAAAGTATTATTTTGCTTACTTTGTAATTCTCTAGACATCTGTGCAAATTATAGGAAATTAATTTTAAGTTTAATATTAGTTTTAAAAAAGCTTAAATTATTATTACTCCTAAATAATTTAAGAATTTATTGCTGTATATATTCCATCCCAAAATTCTAATCTGCTAATTAGAGCTTGTTCTGCAATTTCTATAGCATCAGATTGTTTAATCGTAGAATTAGCGCAAAGTTCATCAGCCATGCGAATAGCAAGTGGTCCATGCTCGTGTTTATCTAGTTGAACATGTCTAGTCAAGTATGCATGCAAATTGGGCGCATCACTTTGGTTCAGTTGTAATCCATGCTGAATTGATTGAAACAATTCTGGGACTAAAGTTTCTCTTCCGTATGCTATTACTGTTGCTAACAAATGAGCTTGGTTACGAGCAATAAGTTCAAAGGTGAATGTCATGAACTGCCTAGCAGAGTAAGGTATGTTTTGTGTTTGCAAAGCACTTTCTATACCGTGAGCTTCGACATGATTGATAAATTGAGTTATCGGCAGAGTGATAGCACCAATATCTTTCATTGCTTTCAAGTAACCTTCAAAGTGACTGGCATGGGTAAAATCAGCAGCATCTGTGAGTGCTTTATCAGATTCTTCCTCTAATACTAGTTGATTGATGAAATATGCATGGTGTGGATATTTATTTGGCGTCCATGGAATATTAATAGGTGCAAGGTGAAATTGAAGGGCTTTAATAAGTGACATGAAATCCCAAACAGCAAAGACATGGTGCTCCATGAAAACTTTAAGACTGTTCTCATTATTTAGAAAGCTATAAAGCGGATGGTTATTTAACTGATTAAGTAAAGATTGATATCGTGAAGAAACGATTTTTTCATGTAGTGTTCCATTACTCATGGATGCTAGTTTCTATCCGTCTTTGAAGTCGTTTTAATGCGCGTGTAAACACTTTGGGATTATCCTGTGATCTTGCCAGGACTAATGCTCCTTGTATGCTTGCGACTACATCCTCAGCAATATCTTTGGCTTGTTTATTTGCTAATCCATTGCGTTTTAGAGCAGAAGTAAGTGCTTCATTCCAAGATGTGAAGTATGAATTCAGTTTACTTGCAAATTGGTCGCGTGTGTCATCAAGCGAAAAAGCACCGATAAGGCAAATGCGTTCGCCCGAATAGAAATAATCATCTACTGCTTTAAACATGATTTGAATCCCATGTTTTGGATTTTTGCACTCAAGTAGTGGTAGAAATACATTTTCTTCAAACCAGCTTGCTACATCATCTAACACGACCTCAGCCATTTCTTTTTTCCCCTTCGGAAAAAAATGGTAAAGGCTGCCTTTGCCGAGGCCGGTGCGATAAGTAATTTCTGCAAGGGATGTTCCTGCGAATCCATTTTCTCGGAATATTTCACCAAGCGCTGGAATTATAATGTGACGTTGTGCAATATCACGTGACATAGAGTTATAAACCTAATTCAGTCAATCCAGGAAAATCATCAGGACGGGGGCCTTTGTCCCACAAAAATTTGCGCTCAGATTCCTTGATTTGTACGTCATTTATACTTGCTTGTCGTTTCCGCATTAATCCACTTTTATCAAATTCCCAATTTTCATTTCCATAAGATCGAAACCAATTCCCAGCTGCGTCATGGCATTCATATTGGTAGCGCACTGCAATACGGTTATCATGAAATGCCCATAGCTCTTTAATTAATCGGTAATCTAGTTCTTTAGACCATTTGCGAGTTAGAAAAGCAACAATTTCATCACGTCCATTTATAAATTCATCGCGATTTCGCCATTGACTGTTTTCAGTGTAAGCAAGCGCAATTTTCTCAGGATTGCCGATATTCCATCCGTCTTCTGCCATACGAACTTTTCGAATTGCAGTTTCTTGAGTGAAAGGAGGTAAGGGTGGACGTTCAGACATGAGTGCATCCTCATTTTGAATTACAGATTACAATATACTGTACCAATTGGTACAATTAAACAATAGCTAAATTTATGTTTGTAAATGAAGATCTAGATTGACGACTGGGGGGAGGGCTATGTAATGATTGCATTTTGGAGAACTATAGATATATGCAACCACTAATCGATAAATTGGTTGATGTAATTACAACGGGTACTAGGCCGTTTCGTATATTATTTTTTGGTGGTGTGTTCTTAGCTTTGATAATTATGAACCTGTTAGCAATCATGTTTGGTATAAACACAAAACTTGGTGGAGACATTAACTTAGCAAATGTTATTTTGATTATCGTTTCAATGTTTTTAGGATTTGGAATTTCATATTCTATAATCCACTTTGCCGATGCTAGTAAGCGAAAACGTAAGTAAGGCAAGCTAAATCAGTACATTTCACGCAGATATTGTTTTATTTTTCCAAATCAAGGCGTAGTGAGATTTATCTACCTTAGCTTGATTGTCTGAAATATTGATTTCTGCCCCATGTAGCTTCACAGTTTGATTAATGGCGCAGTTATATAAAATTCTTCGAAACGCTACATAATCAACACAGTTGAACACATCATCCTCTTTTTGTAAAAATGTATGTAAATTAGGTAAGGTAAAACGCCATCTTACGTTGTCTACATCAAAACATTGTTCTAGTTTTAGCTTTGACAAAAGAGCCTTATTTTTTAAAGCGACTTGTTCGAAAAATGAGATCAGGGCTTTTTCAGTTGGTTGCATTATTTCGTGTATACATCAATCGTAATTCAAGATTAAGAGCAATGTTTTACCAAGAAGTATATTTAAAAATTTTCCATGATAAATATATTCTTAATCATTTTCGTTAAGAAAATTTGCAAGTGAATACTTTACTGTGTTTGTGCTGTATGTTGCAGTTCGTTTTTAGCCCATAGGTGGGCTAACTCGGAGAATGCAATGGTTGCAGGGCTTTTGTAGCCATTTTTACGATAGATTAAAGTAATTTCCTTGCGCTGCATTTCTGGTGAAAGATTTATGGCGTGTAGGCCTTGTTGCTTAACAATACTACGAGGAAGAATCGTTGCATGTGGTCGATGTTTAATAAGCGAAATTATTGCGCTTAGTGAATTACTCTCAATTGCAAAACGTGGTTCAATGTCATATTCATTGCAATAGTCATCCACATGGCGGCGCAAGGCGAAATCAGTATTTAGTAAGGCTAGAGATTCCTGTCCCAAATTTTGTGCGCTCATTCTTTCTCGTTGTTTCGCTCTAGGATGGTTTTTTCCCACTGCAATGCAGAGCTTTTCTTCAAACAACACTTCGGTCTCAATCTCGTTTGGACGTGTAGTGCTTGAAAACGGCTTGCTAAATACAATGCCAACATCAATGCGAGATTCAGCAACAGAAACTTCAATGTCATCTTGTGGCATATCTAAAGTATTTATGTTGATGCCAGGATATAATCCGTTAAAGCTTTCTAATAACGAACAAGTTAGGTAATCTGTAATAGGTGTCCAGCCAAGACGTAACGATCCTCTGCTTAAATTTTGTACATCGTGAATTGCACGAGCACCGCCATCTAATTCTCCCCAAGCACGGCGCGCATGTCGCAAATAAATTTCGCCTGCATTAGTTAACTGTACTGATCTTCCCGATCGATCTAACAGTGGTGATTGCAACGACTCTTCTAATTGCTTTATTTGTTGTGACAAAGTTGGTTGAGATACATGTAGGGCTTCCGCTGCACGGGTGTAACTACCGTATTCAGCTATTGCAACTAGATATTGGAGTGATCGAGGGAAGATATCTCGTTGTTGCATAGTCAAATCCTATAGGTCTGATAAAAACAAAGTAATGGATTAATAACATAGCTGCATTAGACTTGTCATCAAGTAATTTGTATGCCTATAAAAATAATATATAAATACTTATTTGTTTTTTTTATAAAAATACAATAGCAATGGTAAGGCAACAAATTAAAAAGAATTATAAATATCAGAGGAGTCACTAGGTTATGTCATCACCTACACGCGACAGAGTGCTTGGTCATCTAGATTATGTTGGTTTGTTGCAACCAGCCATTCATCAAGAAACACACGCGCCATCTCCCGATGAAATTACAAACGAACAATACCGCGCCTATACACGTCCTGTGCATGATGTGGGTGGTGAACGTGATGTTCCGATTC
>JABDMD010000027.1 GCA_013001685.1 Gammaproteobacteria bacterium
CATGGAGTGAAGGGTGGTTTAATCGCAGGCATTTTATTTGTACTGCCTTCCTTGTTTATTCTCATCGCACTTACCTGGGTTTATTTAGAATACGGCAACACACAAATTGTTGCTGGTGTGTTGTACGGGGTTAAGCCTGCAGTCACGTCGATTGTATTATTTGCAGCCTATCGAATCGGTTTGCGTGCACTTAAAAATAATGCTCTACGTGCCATGGCGTTGCTCGCCTTTATTGCCATTTTCTTTTTTCATATTCCATTTCCACTCATTGTAATTGGCGCAGGCGCGTTGGGGTTTATTGGTTCCAAAGTTGCACCGCAATATTTCACTGGCAAGCTACATGTAAGTGAGGAATATGCATCTTATGGTCCTGCAATAATTGATGACAACACACCTTTGCCGAGTTATGCGAAATTCAGTTGGGCCAGACTGATTGCATTTGTTGTGGTGGGAGTAGGCATGGGTGTGGCGGCATTAGCAGCACTTAATTTTAATTTTGGTTGGGACAATCCACTAACACAGATGGGTGTCTTTTTTACCAAAGCGGCATTGGTAACTTTTGGGGGTGCGTATGCGGTATTGCCGTATGTGCATCAAGGTGGTGTAGATCAATTTCAATGGCTCACCACGACCCAAATGATAGATGGATTAGCATTGGGTGAAACCACGCCAGGGCCACTGATTATGGTAGTAACTTTTGTTGGGTTTGTAGGCGGTTGGACGAAAGAATTATTCGGCCCAGAAATGTTGCCACTCGCAGGCATTGTTGCCGCTTGTGTAGTCACATTTTTTACTTTTCTGCCTTCGTTTTTATTTATTTTTATTGGTGGCCCGGCCATTGAAGCTACACGGGGTGACCTACACTTTACCGCACCATTATTAGGTATCACGGCAGCCGTGGTAGGAGTGATAATAAATCTCGCCGTATTTTTTGCGTACCACGTGTTATGGCCAACAGGGTTTGAAGGCAACTTTGATTGGATATCTTTATTGATCGGTGTGGTAGCGTTCATAGCGTTGTTTAAATTTAAGATTGATATTGTTAAAGTGATTTTAGGTTGTGCATTATTAGGATGGGCTTTAAGTATAGCTGGAGTTTCTTAATATCTGCTTACGACCCAGAGCGGACATAGGCTAGTATTTATATGTTTAACTCTTACATGATTCATTCAATCATTAAGGAAATTTGTATGCAGACCTATAGGACCAATTACCTCTACTTTATTGCTCGGTAAATATTTAGTTAGATTAACGACCGATTTCGCAAGTTGATTAAGATGATCTAATACATCGCTAACATTAAAACTATCTTCTGAAATTTGTCTATTATTTATGTATACCGTTCCTGGTATAACAAATGCGTAAAAAAACGTTAATAAAGGCCTCAATTCTTGTTCGAGCGCTAAATAATGATGATTACTCCCGCCTGTCGCGATTAAGCCAACTGGTTTTCCCATTAGTGCATTATTGGGGAGAATATCAAATACATTTTTAAGCATTCCAGTGTAAGATCCTCTATACATCGGTGTGCCGATTATTAGCGCATCTGCGTCATCAATTTTTTCTATTACATATTTAGCATCTCCACCATATTGAGCTGGATCTCTTCCATCGCAAAATGGAATGTCATATTCACTAATATTAAGTGCTTCGATGGTAATTGAATTGTCATATCGATATGCAAACTCTAATGCTTTTTCAATTGCAACAATTGTATGCTGGCTCATGCCACCTGATAGACCAAGTAATTTCATTATATGATCCTCCACATAAAATATATTATTGAAATTAAATCAAGATATATGTAATTTTAAATTAATATTAAAATAGATACATCCATAAAAACAATATTATAACGTAGGAGGAAATTATGAATGATCCAACTTACAAGTACATTGAAGTTGTAGGCACATCTAGTGAAGGGACTGATGAAGCAGTTCGTAATGCCATTAAAAAAGCATCAAAAACAATTAAGCATATGGATTGGTTTTTCATTCACGATACACGTGGATTAGTTGAAAATGGAAATGTTTCGTCTTGGCAAGTGACAATTAAAATTGGATTTAAAATAGAAGACTGACCTTCTTATAGCAAGCAATCTAGAAATTATTTTAGGTTGACGTTTACTTATTATAAATATGCTAGTTCTATATTAATTTATTTAATTGTATGCGGAAAATTGAATGACCGCTATTGGGCCAAAGCGGACATTCGGTTATGATCAATTATTTAGAAGTAATCGTATTACGGGAAAATTTGATAATACTTTTTGTCCAGCAATTAGAGATTTTAAAGGGAATATAAATAAAGATAGTTTTGGATTTGAAATAAAGGGCCAAACAAACCCATGTGTTACAACAAAAATAACTGCCAAGCTGTTTAGAGAGAAGAATGGAGAATTACTGTTGAAGGGCAGGTTTGTACATGATGTTTTTCAAGGGGCAGCTTATCACGAGAAAGGCTCAATTATTTGCAGATAAAGATTGAAGATAATTTCGTACATTAATGTCCGCAATTGGCCGAAAGCGGACATAAAGGAATCAATGGGTCAGACCATTTAATTCTGCTATTTTTATCTAGAGTTTCAGGAGTATAAACATGGGTAAATTACACGAAAAATGCTTCCCAAATGAAAGTGATGATTATAGAACTGCTCGAAATAAGTTATTACAGGCAGAGATTCATCTGAAAAAAATATTGAAGAAATTGCAGCACTAAGGCGCGAGTTTCCCTTGGGAGGTGAATTAAAAGAAGACTATAGCTTTGTGCAAGGATTAGAATCGCTTGATGAACTAACATCAGAAAAACAAATTCGTTTTTCAGAATTATTCTCAAAAAATAAAACTACGCTTGCTATCTACAGTTTCATATACGGGCCTTATACGGAAAAAGTCTGTCCTTCATGCACATCCATTCTTGATGGGCTTAATGGTAGTGCTTTGCATATAGAGCAAAGAATAAACTTTGTAGTTGTAGCTAAATCACCCATACAAAGAATTCGTGAGTGGGTAAAAATAAGAGGCTGGAATAATCTTTATATGCTCTCATCTGAGAATAATACCTACAACATAGATTATTTTGCTGAAGCAGGAGATGGTTCGCAAATGCCAATCTTAAATATTTTCTCAAAGAATGATGGTGGTATTTATCATACATACAGTGCTGAATTATTATATGTGCCTTCAGAGGAAGGTCAAGATCCAAGGCGCGTCGATTCTTTATGGCCGCTATGGAATATGTTTGATCTAATTCCTGAAGGTCATGGTAAAGACTGGAACCCGTAGTTAGAATATTAAAAAGTCATTGGAGCAAAAGAAAGATGAATACCATTGAAGCCATCTATAATCGTCGTGCTGTTAAACATTTTGATTCTGATCATCAGCTGACAAAAGAAGAAGAAAACAAGTTGCTCGAAGCAACGATTCAGGCGCCAACTAGTTTTAATATTCAGCATTGGCGTTTTGTAATTCTTCGTGATCCGCAATTACGTGCCAAAATACGCACTGAATTTGGTAATGATCAATCGCAAATGACCGATGCGTCGCTGCTCGTGTTATTCACTGCTGATGTTAAAGCCTGGAATAAAGATCCTGAGCGATATTGGAAGAATGCACCAAAAGAGGTTGCAGAATTGCTGGTGAATTGGATGGGCCCATTTCACGCGGAGAAAGAATGGTTACAGCGCGATGAAGCACAACGATCCATTGGTATAGCCATGCAAACAATGATGCTTGCTGCACAAGAAATGGGGTATCAATCTTGCCCTATGATTGGGTTTGATCATGAGAAGGTAGCAGAACTTATCAATTTACCCACATTTCATGTCATCGGTCCGATGGTTGCGATTGGTAAAGGCACCAAAGAACCTTGGCCGAAACCTGGACAACTTCCGCTTAGTGAGCTTGTTGTGGAAAACTCGTTTTAGGTAAGACAAGAGAGGCTGGACTCTTTGTATTTCTTAAATGAACGCTGAAGACTGAATTATGAGTTTTTATGAAAATCATTGTCTGCCTCATATATTGAATTTTATATGTGGGCTAGACGTTATTCAGAAACAACGAGAAAAAGTGGTTCCTCTTGCGCAAGGCAAAGTATTAGAAATTGGTATGGGTTCTGGTTTAAATATTCCTTTCTACAGAGCAGAGAACATAGAGTTAGTTTGGGGGCTGGAACCTTCAGAAGGGATGCGAAAGAAAGCGCAAAGCAACCTTAAGCAGGCCCCGTTTGAAATTCGTTGGCTTGATTTACCTAGCGAAGAAATTCCTCTAGATAACGATAGTGTGGATACGGTGGTTCTTACCTATACACTTTGTACCATTCCAGATTGGAATAGAGCCTTACAGCAAATGCGTCGAGTACTTAAGCCAAACGGGAAGCTTATTTTTTGTGAACATGGTGAGGCGCCTGATGAAAATATTCGTAGATGGGAAGAAAAAGTAAACCCTATTTGGAGGAAAGTTGCAGGTGGTTGCAATTTGGGTAGACCGATACCGAGCTTAATTGAAGAAGGAGGGTTTGTTATTCAGAAACTTGAGTCTGAATATTTAACTGGACCAAAATTTGCTGCTTTTAATTATTGGGGTACAGCAAACTCAAGTAGTTACACAATAGAAGGTAAGTCAAATCTTAAGCAACAGAATATTTAGTTATTTTCACTATCTGTGTTTGCGTTATGATGGTTTTGTGATTGGTATGAGTTAACCTCCAGGGCATACGACAAGAATATGAAAATATTATATGTTATTCTGTTTTTAGCTTGTGGGAATGTTGTAGCTGAAAATTTAGAGATTGAGTTACATCTTACTTCATAAAATCTCGATTTTTTTCCCCAGACGTTGGCGATAACTCTAGTGCTGTTTTCACTTTTTCATTGGGTCGTGAAATTTAGATTCTAGTCTGTTGTCTTAAATGATTTTATATTTATCACTATTTAATGATTAATTAACAAACCTACTTATCACAAGCAGGTGTTAAAAAAATAATAATATGTGTGGCCGTTTTTATTTAGATTCAGTTCCTTTATCTATTGTTGAAGCATTGATTGATGCTGAGATAGCATTTACAGCAAGTGGACAGGTTTATCCAACCAATGAAGTGGCTGTAGCGATTCGCACCGATGATGGTAATGAAATTGCACAAATGAAATGGGGGTGGGAGCGCTCATTTAGTAAACAACCACTTATCAATACTCGAAGTGAAGAAGCTTGGGGTAAGAAAACTTGGAGTAAGGCGATGTATGCAAATCGTTGCATTATTCCTGCAAGTGGGTTTTTTGAATGGAATCAAAATCAACCTAAAGGTAAACGAGATCGTTATAAAATTAGTCCATTTAAAGCCGATGGCTTTGCTTTCGGTGGTTTGTATGAAATCAATAGCGAAACTGGTGAGATGTTTATGTCTATACTCACTACAGCCCCGAATAAAAAAATGGCAAAGATACATCATAGAATGCCAGTGATACTTGAACAAGATGAGTTTAATAACTGGTTTGATTCAGAAGATCGAGCAGAAGTAGAACAGATGATGCAGCCTGTGGATGATGATGGTATTGATGTAAGATTAGATGCATGACTTACGATCACGATCCCAAAACTTTTGAATTAAGGCAACGTCTTGAGGCTTCTGAAGAAAGAGTCGGAACGTATCAAGGCCTTTACACCGCTAGCTTAAATAAAATTTATAAACTTGAAGCGCGTGTTGGTAGATTTAAAGCAGCTCAACGCAGAGCGCATTTACCATTCAAAGGTCTAATTGAGTAACCACTAACAATAAGTGGTTCAGTTAAAACATCGGCTGTATCAAGCCTAATGTATCTAGTATTCCTGTAGCGGCTTCTGAGAAATTGGAAGTAGATGTAATCAAACGCTTAGTTATTGGGTCTATTTATGTGCGTCATACACTTAACAAGGAGAAAACATGCGAAAGCTTATATTTTTACTTATTCCTATACTATTTGTAGCTCTTTCAACCGTCTCACATGGCGAGGAAAACTCTCCTCCAGCTAAACCTGCTGTTTACGGTGTGCTTTTTTATGCAGATTGGTGTGGTAGCTGTAAGGCGCTAGATCCCAAAGTGACTCAGGCAAGGGAAGCCGCAAAACTGGATACCCAAGATGTATTATTCGTTACCTTAGACCTGACTAATGACACTACTAAGCATCAAGCTGCGATGATGGCGGCAGCACTAGGGATTAGTGATGTATATGAGAGTAATGCAGGTAAAACAGGGTTTATGCTTTTGCTTAATGCAGAGAATGGTGAAAAGCTTTCTCAATTGACTAATAAAATGGAAGCAAGTGATATCGCAACACGCATTCAAGAAACGGTCGCAAGTGTTAAGTCATAATTATTAACTCTAATTAGCAAAAGTTCGCGTCGATATGCACTGTTAGCTATGTTTCATCCATAAATGTAAAACAGAATTATTATAAATAATAGTACGCATATTGAGTATGATGTGTTGATAAGATCTCTTCGTCTTTGCAAAATATATCGCTCAAATAGAACATTTTTGCTTAGTTTTTTCATTTAAATAGGTTACCCCGCGGGGTTTGGGCGGGGCTCATGTTTGTGAAGTCTATACTGGAAGAGGCTTCACACATGTAAACTGGTTAGCATAGTTAGAACAATTCCTGAACTTCCTACTATGAATAAAATAAAATCTGGTGAAACTATTTTCTTAAGTGTGTTTTTATTTTTATCTGCATATATATTTTATTATTAAATGCTTTATATAATTAGCTGGTGGCTAAAAAAGTAACATTCTGTTTTATTTGTGTTACAAAATTATTAATTATTATTTCTACAGTTTCTATAGTTTTCTGAAATAAATATAGCGGCCCTAGGTTTATAAGTTGTGCGTCTAGTAGCGGCAAACTTTTCTTGGTCATATGGGTTATTGCAATATATATCCTTAGGTTCTGATCCTGAGAAAGAGTGTTGATGCTGTGCTAGGCGCACAAGTTTCTCAATGTTAAACTTGCTATTCATTAGAGTTGAAAAAATTTAAGTAACAAACCAAATAGCAGTGATGCGCCAACTGCAAATAGCATTAATTCTGGATAAAGTATTCTCATCGAAAATTCGTTCATAATTAATTCCTCTAGTTATGGTTAAAATAAGTGAACCACTAACAATTCACTTGCTAGATATGTAGCAACATGTATGCCAATTTTTATTGGCTAGTAGTATCAGCAAGTTATGAAAACTAACAAACGTGCAGGTAGATTGTTTGCACAGAGCTAGTGCGAGAGCGTTCAATTATTGAGCACAGCGTTGAGGCATTTCCATATGTTCAGAGACTACAATGGTAGCGGTGTTCATTTCTAAGAACGGACATGCTTTAGCGATTTCCAGTGCAGTATCCATATCATTTATTTTTACAATTGAAAATTCTGACATGGGATTTGCTCCTCCACCATCTGATTTACCATCAGCACTTACGATTTTAGACATACCTGAAGGCGTACCAGGATTGATTGCCGCATCACCCAAGTCACGTACCCAGGCATGAAATTTAGCCATTCCTTACGCATCTTTTTTCAGGAATTTCGGGTTTTTTGCCGCCATGGTAGGCCAATATATAGTTAGGCATGAGGTTCTCCCCAGTATCTAAATAGTCGTTTGAATGAGTGTCCCTGTATAAGAAAAGACTATTTTAACTCGCATAATTTTTATCAACGGGCTTTCTTTGCAATTAAAGCGTACACTGTAGTCTCCTTGTCATATCGTTTCTATCGAGTCTGCCGGTAATCCTGCCCTCATCCTCTTGGACGGTTATTAAACCTTTAGGAGGTTACTATGGGAAAAAAATTATATGTCGGTAATTTACCGTATTCAGTAGATCAAGCCATGTTGCAAGATACATTTGGAAAATGTGGCACGGTTGAGTCTGCAAATGTAATCATGAATCGTGATACTGGTCAAAGCAAAGGCTTTGGTTTTGTTGAGATGTCTAGTGGTGCTGAAGCACAAAAAGCAATTCAAGAAATAAATGGCACAAGTCTTGATGGGCGCGCGCTTACGGTTAACGAAGCCAAGCCACAAGAGAAAAGATCTGGCGGCGGCGGTCGTTGGTAAGGTTGTTTTGAAACTTTTACCAATCAGATTTGAATCTGTGAATGAATTTATCAAGTGAAAATAAATGACAGATGAAGTTCCAGTAATTCGTAAGCTGTATGAGATCAAATCGATCCTTAAAACAGAGCCTCCGCCAGGTGCGGAAGGCTCTGATTGGTATCGTTATGAGATTGCTCATGGCACGAATAGTATTTGTGGCTATAAGCAAGGCAACCTCGAAGAAGTGACGGAAGCCATGGAGGAAAACGTTGTGCAGTTAAACGAACGTCAGTTTGGAAAGCGTGCGGTGGCAACCAAGAAAAAAGTTGAAGTTAAACCTGAAGAGAAAAAAGAAGAAAATACTGAAAATAAAATGGATAGTTAATTTCCTTGTTATTCATCTTGTTTTATTCACCACATCATCACGCCTAAATCTACTTCGCGGTGTTGCCAGTAAAGTCGCACACGTAAGATATAAGTTCGACCTACGATTAGACGTGCTTTAAAACTCGCGTTGAAGTCAAAGCGACTGTTATCATCTGCAGTGTAGCAACTTGGTTTTTTATCAATTCCTTCAAACTTTAGTGCTCTTCCCTCCTGATGATACGATTTTAATTTGACATGATACTTAGAAACTTTTTAAAAAGTTGCTAGGAGGACTTTTGGGTATAATTATGTATAGTTTAGGCGAATATAAACTAGCATGCCTGGAAATGGTTCTTTTTACAAAAAGAAAAGATATAAGTGACATCAAAAGAACTGAGTAAATGCCTAAGAGAGATAGCGAATCCTGAATATGCGATTCACTCGCAGCGTTTTTTTAAGACCGGGATAGGTGAGTATGGGGAAGGAGACAAATTTCTGGGTGTTCGGGTCCCCGTACTTAGAAAATATGCAAAAAAATATAGCGAGCTCTCGCTTACTGAAATACATAAATTACTAAAATCTGTTTACCATGAGGAGCGTTTATGCGCACTCTTTTTATTAGTGCAAAAATTTGATGATAGTAAGCACGAGAAATCCGTCATCTACAGATTGTATTTAGATAATACAAAATATATTAATAGTTGGGACTTGGTAGATTGTTCTGCATATAAGATTGTAGGCCCTTATCTGGCGGATAAAAATAAGAGTCCTTTATATATGCTTGCTAAATCAAAAGAGCTATGGGAGAGACGAATTTCAATAATTTCCACTTTGCATTTTATCAAGAATAAACACTATGACGATACATTAGAGATTTCTAAAAAACTGCTCAATGATGAAGAGGAGTTAATTCATAAAGCTGTAGGTTGGATGCTAAGAGAAGTGGGAAAACAGGACTACAAAGTGGAAAGAAGTTTTTTATTAAACTGTTATAAGAAAATGCCTCGTATGATGCTGCGTTATGCAATTGAAAAGTTTCCAGAACCAGAAAGAAAGAAATACTTACGCGGCACAATTTAATTATTTTTAATGAAACATCATTGGAAATAAGTAGGGTGAAAAAAAGCCACTGGGTTTATAAACTAGCTTGTGACCATTCTCAACATGTGCAGCTTAATCCACCCATGGTAGTCGGCTTTGGGCGATAACAGAGTAATGTCTCAAGGAAATGTTAGGATATGAGTTAGATTGTAAAAATGTGACGATTTGGAATTTTAATAAAATACTAAAACGATGAGTTAACTGTAATATGGACATTAAATCTCTTATCCGTGACATACCTGATTATCCTAAGCCTGGTATTATTTATCGTGACGTCACGACTTTGCTACAAAATTCTGAAGGGCTTAATTATGTGATTGACCATTTTAGTGAGTTATTTTCAGAACAGAAAATTGAATATGTAATTGGTATAGAGTCGCGTGGGTTTATTTTTGGTGCTCCGATTGCCTATAAACTCGGTGCAGGGTTTGTGCCGGTGCGTAAAGCAGGCAAGCTACCTGCAGAAATTCATTCTATTGAATATGAACTTGAGTATGGTTCAGATAGATTGGAAATTCACCAAGATGCTATACAGCCTGAAAGTCGAATATTAATTGTTGATGATTTGATTGCTACAGGTGGAACAGCAGCTGCAACTGCAGAGCTAATTAACAAGTTAGGCTGTAAGTTAATAGGCTTTGCTTTCATTATTGAATTACTAGCACTAGAGGGTAGAGCAAAACTGCCAGACGCGTCGATTCAATCGATGGTGACGTATTAAATCTATATTAAGTTTTAATCTGGCGTATCAGTTAGATTTATTTATACGTAATTAAGCCATTCTTAGACAGTTTTTGATAACTATCATTAATGAGCGTCATTCATAGACGTTAATAATTTTCGGTAAAACTTATACAGAAATTTGTAGATTGTTGTATCGAAAAGTAAAATAGCAAATAATCACATCAGCTAATTAGCGAGAGAGGTTATTGGTTATGAATACAGTTCATTTTGAGAATAAAGTGCATGATTTTGTTGAGCACATAAAAGCAAACTGGGCAGAAACTGTAATTCTTGCAATATTTTTTGTTGCACTAATGTGCTTAGTATTGAGTTCTTCAGTCAGCTACGGATAATCAGATAATCACAAGTTAAGCGAATTTAAATATTATAAGCGGCATTTTTGACAATTTGTGTCCCGCTGGTTTTTATGTCCACTAAATTTTAGCTATCGAAACGTAAGTAGTTGTTGCGAGTTATCTTTTCTTTAAAATCTAATTAGTCTGTATATAGCTTTCGGCTTACAATCCAACAAGAAATGGATTGGATAACTATTACACTAATATTATTATTAATGGCTTCGCTAATAGCTTATTTTAGCGGAGTGCTTCCTTATCCATTTGGATTGCTGATTATTCTCGCGCTATTGCTTGCTCGGCTTGTAAGTCGATATAACTCTACAGGGTAGTTATGTTTTTTCCATAGCTGAACTTTCGGTTGTTATATGTTTGTCTTATCGTCTAACTATGACCGTGTAGTCGTGAATTTTACTGCATGAATATGACAAATTATCTAATTAGGCTTATAATTTAAGTGTGAAGCCTTTATCTCTATACTTACTTTTGTTTGTTTTTTTAGCAAACACAATGATTGCGTCTGTGTGGGCGCAGCCTTGTGTGACGGGTAAAGATTTAATGCCCATGCTATCTGATGCTTCATTGATAGATGAAATGCCTTGTCATGATATGCAAGAAGATGAATCACAAAATCAAGATCAAAATTGCGAAGAGTTATGCTTATTTCTGAATGTTTTAATTAGCCAAGCATCCATTATTTCTTCTGATAATTTAAGTGTATCTACTAGTAAATCTATTCATACCTTGACTGATAATGATTCAATCAATTCTATTGAATCACTACCCATTTACCGACCTCCAATTATTCTTTCTTAGGTCTGCAACGCCAGACTTTCGCTATAGTTTTTGACAATCTATTGTCAAAGCATATAGCAATACCATTAGAATTTTATCCGTTACGTCAATGGCATAACTACATGATGAGCAGGTATTTAGGAAAGAATTATGAAACTAATTACATACCCAATAGTTGCAGTATTGATACTGCTAACTGGATGTACATCGATTCCAGATGATTTAGGGCGAAGTGAAGTAAATATTTTGCTAAGTAAGCGAGGAATTCCTGTGAATGAATCAACTACTGTTACTAAACAAGAACTTCTTGATTCGCTCACTTCAAAACCATTAACAAGCGAAAGTGCAGTACGCATTGCATTAGTAAATAATCCGCACATGCATGCGACATATGCTGAGTTAGGCATTGCAGCCGCTGATGTTTATGAGGCAGGGCGTATGCGTAATCCTGTTTTTCATTTCTCATCGTTGGATACAAATGAGTCAGGTGAGCGCAATCTTACAACATTTGGTTTAATCGCATCGTTTACAGATTTGATTACACTGTCTTCCCGCAAACGATATGCGGCAGGTGAGTTTTCTGCTATGAAGCAGTCAGTTGGTGCCGAAGTATTGGCTATGGCAGCAGAGGTAGAGTCCGCCTTTTATCATTTTGTTGCAGCTAAACAAGTTGCCGCCTTACGTGCGCAAATTGCTAAATCCGGAGCGATCTCACTTGAGCTAGCGCAACGCTACTATGATGCTGGAAATTTAAGTTCGCGTGAATATGCAATGGAGCATGCAAGCGCTTCTGAACTCCAATTAGTTTCACTAGAAGCCGAAGCTGATGCGTATGAAAAGCGAACTGAGCTCGCAACCTTGTTGGGTTTGTCCGTAGTTGATGATTGGGATTCACCAGCGCAATTACCTGTACCTCTCAAAAATGAAGATGATATTGATGAACTTCTTGAGTTAGCAAAAGATTGTCGACTAGATTTAGCGGCCGCTAATACGCGTGCAGAACTTCTCGCAAATAAATTAGGGGTTACTAATTGGACGCGATTTTTAGGTGACTTGAATGTAGGTATTGAGCACGAGCGAGAATCTGATGGAGCTGAACTTACAGGGCCGGCTTTAGAGTGGGAGATCTCAATATTCACACAGAATCGTGATCAGTACTTGAGAGTTAATGCTGAATTGAAAAAAGCGATTGCAGAAGTTCAGTACTTAACTGTTGCAATAGAAAATGATGTGCATTTAGCGCACACAGCAACTCAAAATTCTAAAGCTCGCCTAAATGAATACCGTAAAAAATTAATTCCAGCTCGAATTGAATCCGTTGAACGTGCTCAAGAAGAGGAAAATTTCATGTTAATTGGAACCTTTGAATTGCTGGAAACTAAACGAGAGGAATACGATACCTATCAAGGTTATTTAGAAGTGGTCCGTGATTATTGGCTTGCACGAACCGAGCTTGCAAATGCAATTGGTACTACTTTGCCTAGCAATGTTCATATCGGTGATGAGCAATTAGATGTGAAGGAATACATTGCTCCAAAAGATAGCATAATGGATCATTCTGGCCATAACACGCAGCCAGAAGTAGATCACTCAAGTCATGAGATGCAGCCTGAAACCGATCATTCGGGACATGATATGCAACAAAGTAATGAACACTCTGAGATGCAACATCAAGATAACGAAATGGATCATTCTAGTCATGACATGCAGCCTGAAACAAATCATTCAGAACATGATACTCATAGTAGCCATTAAAGAATTCCAACTTACAAGATTTTAATTATAGGAGAATATCAATGACATCACGACGTGAATTTTTGACATACACTGGCGCGGGTGCATTGGCTGCAACAGTTGCACCCAGTGCTATTGCCGAATCTGTAGCAACTGCTTCGACAGGTAATCTAATGAGTGGCAACCAATTACATGTTCCTGTGCGGACACTTAATGGTTGGACACTGCCTTATAAAATGAAAAATGGAGTAAAAGAATTTCATTTAGTCGCGGAAGAAATTGAACATGAGTTCGCGCCGGGTAGTGTTGCAAAATGTTGGGGTTATAACGGCACTACACCTGGACCCACACTAGAAGCTGTGGAAGGAGATCGTATTCGTATATTAGTAACGAATAGATTAAAGGAACACACAACAATTCATTGGCATGGATTGTTATTGCCGAGTGGTATGGATGGTGTCGGCGGCTTAACACAAAAACAAATTGGCCCTGATGAAACCTATGCATATGAATTTACGCTAAAGCAACATGGTACACAGATGTATCACCCGCATGCCGATGAGATGACACAAATGGCAGTCGGTATGATGGGAATGTTTATCATTCATCCACGAGATGGCGAGAAAATGCCAATCGATCGGGACTATTGTTTCCTTACTCATAACTGGGCCATGCATCCGGGCACTTATCGACCTGACCCTTCTGTACTGCAAGATTTTGATTTATGGACATTTAACAGCAAAGTTTTTCCTGAAATTGATCCAGTTGTCGCACGGACAGGTGAGCGAGTAAGAGTTCGTATTGGTAACTTGTCTATGTGGAATCATCCTATTCATATGCATGGAGTGCAGTTTTGGGTGACAGGTTCCGACGGTGGTCGATGGCCAAATTCACGCTGGCGATCTGAAACAACAGAAATTGTAGGTGTGGGTCAAACGCGTGACATTGAATTTATTGCTGAACCTGGTGATTGGGCATTTCATTGTCACATGTCACATCACACTATGAATGCGATGGGTCATGGGATTCCAAATACATTAGGTGTAGACCAATCCGGTATCGATAAAGAAATTAGAAATATGTTGCCTGGGTTTATGGCTATGGGCGAGCATGGAATGGCGGAGCACCAAGACCATGTGGACATGGGGCACCATCAAGGCCCAGAAAATACTTTGGCAATGATGACGGGTAAAGGGCCTTACGGGAATATTGAAATGGGTGGAATGTTTACAACAGTTAAAGTTCGTGACAATTTAAAACCTGGCGATTATAACGATCCTGGTTGGTATAACGCGCCTAAAGGTACAGTGGCAGCACGTGTTAGTAGCGATCCTAATTTTGGTAATCCAGTACGCCGTAAGAACACTTAGAGAATACTTTTTAGTATGACTTGATTACATGTTATAAACAGAGCATGAGTTCTGTTATTTCTGTATCTAATTTATCGAAAGTTTATGCAAGTGGACATCGTGCGTTAAATGATGTCAGTTTGGATATTCATTCTGGTGAAATTCTGGCCTTGCTTGGGCCTAACGGTGCTGGGAAGACTACTTTAATCTCGATCATTTGTGGCATTGTGAATGCTAGCGAAGGTTCGGTGACGGTTGATGGTTACGATATCGTTAAGAATTATCGAATTACCCGTAGCATGATCGGTTTGGTTCCTCAAGAGTTAACTCTTAGTATGTTTGTGAGTGTATGGGACACCATTTGTTTTAGTCGTGGTTTATTTGGGAAGAAGCCTGATCCTGCTTATTTGGAACAATTATTAAAAGATTTGTCGCTTTGGGATAAAAAGGACAGCGATATTTTGACTTTGTCTGGGGGTATGAAAAGACGTGTATTGATTGCTAAAGCGCTATCACATGAGCCATCAATTTTGTTTTTAGATGAACCTACGGCCGGTGTGGATGTTGAGTTGCGCAAAGATATGTGGAGCTTGGTGGAAAAAATGAGGCAGTCGGGTGTAACCATAATTTTAACTACACATTATATTGAAGAAGCTGAAGAAATTGCAGATCGAGTAGGGGTGATTAGTAACGGTGAATTAATCGTGGTGGATGATAAAGATGCCTTGAAGCATAAATTAGGGAAACGTCAAATGATGATTGAGTTGGAGCATACGATTGAATCTATTCCACAATCATTAACACTATGGTCGTTAGAACTTTCTGATGAGGGTAATCAGCTTACCTATACTTATGATAGTCATAGTGAGCATACTGGTATTGCTGAATTGTTACGCGCGATAGACAGAAGTGGTTTGTTACTTAAAGATATTAATACGTCACAAAGTTCCCTTGAAGATATATTTATCAATTTGGTGCACAACTCCGAATGAACATTCAAGCAGTTAAAGTAATTTATAAGTACGAGATGTTACGTGCGTGGGATACTATTCTACAAAGCTTTGCATCTCCGGTTATTTCTACCGTGTTGTATTTTGTAGTGTTTGGTTCTGCAATTGGCAGTCGTATTGAAAATATAGAAGGTATTTTATACGGCGCATTTATTGTACCTGGATTAATGATGTTGGCATTGTTGACACAAAGTGTTTCCAATGCCTCATTTGGTATTTATTTCCCGCGTTTTACAGGGACTATGTATGAAACCTTATCTGCACCTATTTCTGCAATTGAAATTGTATTGGGCTATGTGGGTGCTGCTGCTAGCAAGTCATTTATTATTGGTTTAATTATTCTTGCTACAGCAGGATTTTTTGTTGAATTGAAAATTGTGCATCCATTTTGGATGCTTGGTTTTTTGGTACTAACTTGTATTTCATTTAGCTTGCTTGGATTTATTATTGGGTTATGGGCTGAGAGCTTTGAACAGCTTCAACTGATTCCTTTACTGGTGATAACGCCATTGGTTTTTTTAGGTGGCAGTTTTTATACCATCGATATGTTGCCCCCTGCTTGGCAGAAGATAAGTTTGTTTAATCCTGTGGTGTATTTGGTAAGTGGTTTTCGTTGGAGTTTTTACGAAATTTCGGATGTTAGCATTGAAGTTAGTTTGTTTATGGTATTGCTGTTTGCGACAGCTTGTTTAGTTATCGTTTGGTGGATGTTTAAGACGGGGTATCGTCTAAAACAGTAATTGATGATTTTGAAAGGATTAGGCTAGGGGAATACAAACGCCATAATCAATGCATATAACACAATAATTACCCCTACTGCCAAGGCGATCATGTCATATTTTTTATATTCTTTAGGATCCATATCGACGATTCCTTATTGGTTTGCTTTCACTACTAACCTACACATAGAACTACTGGTGTGACACTTAAATTTATTTATGGCTAAGGTGCAATTAAATTTATTTGTAAATGTCGGAAAATAATCAATTGTATCTATTCGTCATATCAACTATTCGGATTAAGTATAAAGTAATTTTAGGAGTATAATTTTTTATATTAATCTAGAAAATCAGGAGGCTTACAATGCAAACTGATAGCGTTAAAAATATTTGCTCAGGGCTAATGTACAAAGCTAAAACTGAGCATTTTTTAGAGCATCCAGTAAAAGATATTGAGAAAGAAGCAAACAAATTTGTTGAGGATTTTGCCGAAGAAAATGGACTTAAGGCACATACATTATCGGCATATAGATGGTATTTTCAATCCGATGATCGTCTATTAGAAGATGGTTTTGTTGAGCTTACCTGTAAGACTAATTTCTTAAAACATGAAGGTTCATGCATATTTAGCGTTGTAGATATTGAGGAAATAGATAAAGTTAAGCATTTACACGAAGCTTAAATTTAATTATTGTAGACTTTAAACTACACTGCCAAATCCTTTATCTGCAGCGCCAGCTGGAGGTTTAAGTCCTGCTAGTCTACAGCCCTGTGCAATTGGGCCGCCTGGAAATAAGTTATAGATATGTTTCATTCCGCCTTTATGGTGAAATTTTTCGTCTAATGCATCATGAAGTTCGCGTACATTAATTTTTTTTAACTCATGACGTGAGTAATATTCTTGTAATGCATGTAGCACTTCTAAATGATCCTTAGAAAGCCTTAGTCCTTCAGATAAAGCCATATTTCGAGCATTTTCTTCAGTCCAGTCTTCTGGACTGAAGGAATTTTCTGCAATATCGGTTATAGGTTCCACTGTATAACTCAGCTCTTTAATTAAAACAATTTGTAAAAATTAAATTTATAGGAAAACTAGTGAATTGTATTGATAATTATCAAATAAATAGCATCAAATGTCTCTGTTAAATTTTATTTATAAGCATGCTCATAAAATTAAAAATAAGCTGAAATATTTATACTTTAAAATGAGTTAAAGCGGTAGAATAGCAATACAAAGTCTAAACAGTTCTGATTTGAACTAAGGAGGTCACCATGCCAGTAACCAGGTTGACTAATCTTCTGTCTGATGAGCATATAGACTATGTCACCATTCCTCATACAACTTCGTATACAGCCCAAGAAACTGCTGCATCTGCACATGTACGCGGAATTGAGTTTGCTAAAACAGTAATTGTTAAAATTGATGGTAAGTTAACGATGGCCGTTTTGCCGGCACAATATAAAATTCATTTGGGTCTTTTGAAGAAAGAAACCGATGCAACACGTGTTGAACTTGCTTCTGAAGATGATTTTCGGGGGTTTTTCCCTGGATGTGAAACAGGCGCGATGCCGCCATTCGGGAATCTATATGGAATGGATGTTTATGTGGAAGATAGCTTGTTAGATGATGAAGAAATTGCATTTAATGCAGGCTCGCATAATGAAATCATTAAACTTTCATATCATGATTATATGAAATTGGTGAAACCTAAGATTGCGAGGTTTACAACGCTGCATTAATTGTGTGTGTTTATGATGTTTCGCTTAAATAAGCGACCTTATATAAAGCATTGAACCTTTGCTTAGGTTAGATTTTGTTTTATTTTCTTGTAAAGATAAATTTACTTGAATACTTAACTTCACCACCCTCAAAATAAGCCCATTCCTGTTCGAAAGTATTTTCATCAAGAATGGTCATCTTCATGCCACCCATATGTCCCGTCTTTTTGCGATCTATGCCGGCACCATCTAAAAATCGAAAATCAAATGCTTTCCTATCGGTAATTTCTAAGTATAGTCTGGGTTGATTTCCTAGCATGCAGTAATGAGTCATTAATAGTCCATCATTGCCAGAGCCGTGATACATGGTGACCATTTCTTGCGGCGTGTTAGCAAATATTCGTTCTTCTACGGCAGTCCCTCCAGAAACGGTTCGGTACACTAAATCTACTTTTTCTTCCTCGCCATCATGGTTGATATGTGTGCCAATCCATTCGCCTTCAAGTTCAATAAAGTGTTTTAGAGCTTCAGGAGGAGGTTGTGTTTGGTATTTGGGTTCTTCTGCTAAGATGTTGCTAGAGAGCAATAAGCTAAATAAGAATGTCAAAATAAATAAGTAATTCTTTAACATAAATACTCCTTCAAGCCTACGTTGATGTAGAAGGTATTAATTATAAAAGTGTTTGAGCAATTATCATGACGACTACCATTGCAATTACAAAACCAGCCTCTGCTGCAATAGCGTAAGTGCTTTTTTTGGAGAAAAGCTTCCTGCAATCATTAATATTAAAATGGTAACGGTGATAAGAATCATGGTCTTTAATGTGACACGAGCAGCAGTTACTCCAACAACCCAAGCTAATAAGAATGTAGTAATGACTTGAGTAAGCATCGCAGCAATAGGCATTCCAGTTGCTGCAGCTAGGTCTACTCCAACGCCTTCTGCCCACTTGGTGCCGAATAAATTGGCTGAATACCATAACCAACCCAATATAAAGGCAGCTATTGCACCGACGATGACAGTAATCCAATTTACATTCGTAGTGAGCTCTTCCAGATGAGACCTCCTATTTTTGTTATTAGAGTTGTTGTTTCGTATTGTGTTCTAAATTTAATGATCGTGGCTTCAGAAAATTTGATGTCTTTTATAAACAGAATAATATGAAATCTTTGGAAATTTTATGGGTCTTATTAATTTTAACTAATAAGATGCCTAAGAATTGGCATAGCTAAATTTTTCAAATATTTGCGGCATCCTCAGGAAAAAAGGTACAATAAGTAAGGTATTTATATTTCCAGGCAGGTGGTTAAAATGAAAAAACTTAATATTTCTTTGATTTCAACCCTTTTTGTTATTTCAAGTTGGGCAATGGCTGAAGAGGCTAAGCTTTTAGATACTTATTTAGTAGATCTGCCTAGTTCTAGTACTCCACAAAACACTATCCTCGGCCAGCCTGTTGATATAGTCATAGATGAAAATGGTAAATCTCACGAGGTTGTACGCCCACAAGCTGTGCAATACCGTAGGGTAGAGACTGCAGACGGTTCTATAGTCTATGAGGAGGTTCCTATACAGTCAGCCACACCAACATCTACCTCGGATTACCAAGTGATCACAGAAACTAAGATGAACTCAGGTGTAGTTGTCAACAACGGTGTAGAGGTTCAGAGCAATCAAGATTTAGAGATTATCGAGCTTGAGCCAGAAGATGGAGAGTTTGCAGTAATCGAAGCACCTGAAAACCAAACTACCCAAACTGTTGCAACCACCAACAGAACAGCAATTTCTGGTCATGCATTTTGTCAACAAAATCCTTATGCAAGAGAATGTACGCTGTCTAAATACTTAAGCTTGTGTAAGAAAGATCCTCAATCTACCGATTGTAAGAGCCAATTGCAGAAGTTTGATAATTTCTGTGGGACTTTCCCCAATGCGTATAAGTGTAAAAAAGCTAAAATTGCTGCTACTTGTCAAAAAGATCCTTCGAACAGTCAATGCAAGACTTTTTCACAACGTTATTGTCAAAAATACCCGAAAGCTATTTTTTGTAAGTATAACTAGCATCAAGACACAGTAATACACACGTGCCTGAGGCAAAAGACTATTTGAATAGCGAGCCTCATTTAATCGGTTAAAATTGTCGTTTAGCCCAGGGAAGGGCTTAAATATCCCGCGTTATGAGGTAACTTAAAGCTTCTACCTATACTCAAAGGGAGTTTGAGTGATGGCAAGCACTATACCGCTACCCACTGACGTCAGATCGAAATTAATGCGCAATTTTCTGAAGAGAATTGTTAATAACGATCTACGTGCCAAACAAATTTTTAGACTTTATTTCGATCGTAAAGAAATTTCTGAAGAGCAGTTTTACAAAGCTATTTCAAACTAAGCTAAAACAGCTTTCTCAATTATTTGCCTTATACCTTTTGGTACGTATTACTGTCTGCTAATACATTCTAAAATCATCTTTATCAAGCCTCTTTACATAATTTCGATTATAGATAGAGGTTGTTCTCTAACCTATTGGTTTGTTTTATCCTTTCATAGGATTATTCGTAAATATTAAGGCGTAAATGGATATTCAGTTTGTTCCCGGTCAAAGATGGGTAAGTAATACGGAGTCGGAGCTCGGACTTGGTATTGTAGTTGATACTGCGAATCGACGTGTAACCGTTAGTTTTCCTGCAGTCGGTGAAAGAAGAACTTATGCGCTAAATAATGCTCCTCTCAGCCGTGTTCATTATACGGTTGGTGAAAAAATCAGTAATTCAGATGGTGTGAGTTTCACCATTTCAGAGGTAATCGAGCAAGGGGGCTATTTAATTTATCAAGGTCTAGATGAGGAAGGGAATCAGCATAATCTAGAAGAAATTGATCTTGAGAGCTTTGTGCAATTCAGTCGCCCACAAGATCGCTTATTTGCAGGCCAAGTAGACAAAGTCAAAAATTTTTCCTTACGTGTAGAAACACTACATCATCAGCATCGTTTACAAAAGTCTCCAAGCTATGGTCTGCTCGGACCGCGTGTTCAGTTGTTACCGCATCAACTTTATATTGCTTCTCAAGTAGCAAAACGATATGCACCTAGAGTATTGCTTGCAGATGAAGTAGGCCTTGGTAAAACCATTGAAGCTGGTTTGATATTGCATCAACAACTCATTACTGGCGCAGCAAGTCGAGTATTGATTGTGGTGCCAGATAGTTTGGTGCATCAATGGTTGGTAGAAATGTCACGTCGCTTTAATCTGCAATTTACAATATTAGATGAAGAACGTTGCCAAGCGCTTGATGAGGCTGAGCCCGGCAATCCATTTGAAACTGCACAGTGTGTGTTATGTGCTTTATCGTTTTTGACAGAAAATAAAGAACGATTTATGCAATCATTATCTGTAGATTGGGATTTATTGATTGTAGATGAAGCGCATCATTTAACTTGGTCTGAGGATAATGTAAGTGATGCTTATCAATGTATTGAGGCATTAGCTAGAAATATTGCAGGCTTACTTCTATTAACAGCAACTCCTGAGCAACTTGGTGTTGATGGTCACTTTGCCAGATTACGCTTGTTAGATCCTGATCGATATTATGATTTGGACAAATATAGGCAAGAAGAAAAAAGCTATCAGCCAGTAAATAAGTTGGTGCAAAAGCTTCTTGCGGACGATGCCAGCGTACAACTAAGGAAAGACTCTAGTTTATTGGACGAGATTTCAACCTTTTTAGGTGACGAGGTTACGGCAAGCTTTAAGGCTGCACTACAAGACCCTAATCATTCGCCAAGAAAAGCAATTGATGATCTGATTCAAACTATTTTAGATCGTCATGGTACCGGGAGAGTGTTGTTTAGAAATACACGCGATGCAGTAGAAGGTTTCCCACAGCGTGAATTACATAAACATACTCTAGAGGCTTCACAAGATACATTAGATGTAATCAGTAGTGTTCACAGTTTAAATGATGACAAGTTAAAAGATGATCTTGTCGCTGCATGCTTGCGTAGTGAAACTCAGCTTGGCGAAAACTGGTTGAAGTTAGATGCTCGAGTTGAGTGGTTAGCTAAGTGGTTACTGGAAAATCGTGATGAAAAAGTATTGGTGATTTGTGCACTGGCTGAGACAGCTAGTAAATTAGAGGATTATTTAAATCAACAGCACGCAATCCGATCCGCTGTATTTCATGAGGGTCTGGATTTAATTGCCAGAGATCGTGCCGCTGCTTATTTCGCAGATGAAGAAGAAGGCGCACAAGTCCTTATTTGTTCTGAAATTGGTAGCGAAGGCAGAAACTTTCAATTTGCTCATCATTTGGTTTTGTTCGACCTACCATTGAATGCAGATTTGCTAGAGCAACGTATTGGTCGTTTGGATCGAATTGGGCAATTACATACGGTTCAAATTCATGTTCCTTATTACCAGGAGAGTGCTCAAGAAAAATTAATGCGTTGGTATGACGAGGGTTTAAATGCGTTTCGTCATGTGTGCTCTATTGGGCAAGCGATTTATCTGCTCTACTCAGATCGTCTACAAGCATGCTTATTAACTCAACATGACGATGCAGATTTTGAGAACTTAGTTCAAGAGACTAAAAATAAAGCAGATGAAATGCACTTAGCCTTGCAGCAAGGCAGAGATCGATTATTAGAACTTAATTCATGTAACCCTAGTCAAGCTGCAGAAGTAGTAGAAGATATATTGAGCTCAACTAATCAATTAGAATTAGCAGACTATATGGAGCGGGTGTGTGATCAGTTTGGAGTGGATCAGCAATATCATAGTTTGCATAGTGTCGTACTACAGCCTGGTGATCATATGCATGAGCATAGTTTTCCTGGTTTGCCTGAAGATGGTTTGACAGCAACTTATGACCGTACTAAAGCATTAGTGCGTGAGGATATGCAATTCCATACTTGGGAACATCCTATGGTCACTGGAAGTATGGACATGATTCTTTCAGGCGAGTTTGGTAATGTGACTTTATGCACACTCAAATTGCAGACATTAAAACCTAGTACGGTCTTACTTGAGTGTATTTTTACTATTCAATGTGCAGCGCCAAAAATACTTAGATTGGATAATTATTTTTCTAAAGCCATTATTCGTGTATTGATTGATCATAACCATAATGATTTAGGCAAAGTGTTAACTTCAGAACATATGGATCGTATGGCAGAACGAGTTAAGAAAAATGTAGCGCAAAGTATTATTAAACATACTCGCCAACAAATAACTGAGTTGATTGAGCATGCAAATGGTATAGCTGAGGCTGAGATGGCAGAAATTATAAAACAGGCAGCTGATACAATGAAAATTAAACAAGCTGCTGAATTAGAGCGATTGATTTCTTTGTCAAAAGTAAATCCTAATATCCGCCAAGAAGAAATCGAATATTTAGAATCAACTACAGCGCAAATTGAAGAGTTTATGCAGCATGCACAATTAAAACTTGATGCAATACGGGTTGCAGTTTCACGACGGTAATTATTATGGCTGAGATTCATCTTTTAGAAGAACTTTGTAGTAAAACGCACGATATTTTGCAAGTAGCTACGCAAAACTTACCTATTCCTGCTAAAGAAAAAGCAAGAGATGTACGTAAAATAATCTCTGTTTTTACTTATAGCTTAATTAAAGAGCTGTCGAGAGACGTAGATGTTCATGAAGACGATATATATTTACGTTATTTAATGGGCGGTGGTTTAAGTGCGGAGCAAGGAAGGAATATTGTTAATCGCACGCGCGATGAGTTTACTAAAAGAGAATTTGGTGAAAAATGCTTACAAGCAGGTAAGCAAGCAGTCAGTAAATGGTTGGCTGGAGATAGAAATATACAATCAGTTTTGAGAGATGTGCTGCATAATTCTTAATGCAATTGTCTAATGGCTTCATCTAGTAATAAGGTTCTTCTTGCCCCCTCAACATGTAGACTTTCAATTAATTTTCCATCTACAACTACAACCCCTTCTCCACGTGCACTTGCTTTTTTATGTGCTTGAATTATTTTCTTTGACCAAGCAATTTCTTCGTTGGATGGAGAGAAAATTTTATTAGCTATTTCAATGGTTTTCGGGTGTATTAATGTATTACCATCAAAACCTAATTCTCGTCCTTGTCGGCACGAATAATTAAACCCATCGTCATCAGTTAAGTCCAAATGAACTCCATCTATAATCGCTACATCTGCTGCACGTGCAGCCATAATACTTATACATAAACTGGTTAGAAATGGTATACGTTCACGTGTATGTAAAGCACCTAAATCTTTTGCAATATCAGATGTGCCCATAACAATAGCGCGTATTTTAGCGCTAGCACTGGCAATTTCTTCCGCGTGTAACATACTTCTTGGTGTTTCCATCATGCATCAAATTGCTAGATCATCTGGTGCTTGCGCCTCTGATAGCACAAGTTCTGCTTGGCGAACCGTGTCAGCGCTTTCAACTTTTGGCAGTAATACAGCACTTGCGCTGGTTTTTGCTGCTGCTATTAAGTCGTCATAACCCCAATGGCTGCTCAGTGGGTTTACACGAATAACTATTTGTTTATTGCCATAATTATTTTGAGCTAATACATTCAGGATATTTTCTCGTGCTTTATTTTTAGCAGAAGGAGAGACAGCATCCTCTAAATCTAGAATAAAGGCATCTGCAGATAAAGAAGTAGTTTTATCAAGCGCGCGAGTGTTGGATCCAGAAACATTTAAAACACTTCGTAATGCTATGAATGTTCTAGGCATGGTAAATTTTAATAATTTACGACATATGAATGATATTTATTCATAAACTGAATTATAACAAATGCTAGCCTGCTCATTCATGTTAACGTATAAAAAATAAAACATACCCTTTTATGAGCACTCAAAACAACCATCCATTCGAAGCGTTAACCCCTAGTTTTGTTCTAAATTCAGTCGATCATCACGGGTATATTAGTGATGGCAGAATTCTGGCGTTGAATAGTTATGAAAATCGTGTCTATCAAGTAGGTATTGAGGATGAAGAACCCATAATTGCCAAGTTTTATAGACCCGACCGTTGGAGCGATGAACAAATACTTGAGGAACATCAGTTATGTGCAGAATTAGTTGCGCAAGAACTGCCTGTAGTACCACCATTAATGAAAAATTCAACAACGTTATTTCATTATGGTGATTTCCGTCTTGCTTTATATCCTCGCAAAGGAGGGCATGCGCCTGAATTAGATAATTTAGACAATTTACTAATTATGGGCCGCTTTTTAGGGCGGATGCATGCGGTAGGCGCAGTTCGAGCATTCCAGTATCGCCCAGCAATAACATGTAAACATTATGGCTACGAGAGTGCTGCTTTAATTAAAGACAAATTTATGCCTGAGCATATACGTGAATCTTATGATGCAGTTGTGGATGAAATCTTAAAAATTATTGATAAGATTTATATTGATGGAGAAGATGCCGAATATATTCGTGTGCATGGAGATTGTCATGTAGGGAATATTCTTTGGCGAGATGATGCGCCGCATTTTATAGATTTTGATGATTCAAGAATGGCGCCAGCTATTCAAGATGTGTGGATGTTGCTTTCAGGTGATCGTGCAAGACAAACTGCTCAACTTAATGAAATTATTGAAGGTTATAACGAATTTTCTGAATTTCCTTTGCAGCAAATAAAATATATAGAATCGCTAAGAACATTACGAATCATGTATTTTAGCGCATGGTTAGCAAAACGCTGGGATGATCCTGCATTCCCACGAGCTTTCCCCTGGTTTAATACCACTCAGTATTGGGAACAACATATTCTTGATTTGCGTGAGCAGCTAGGTGAGCTTAATGAACCTGCTATACAAATATTTGGACAATAGTGATGTCAGAAAACGTAACAGAAAAAGAACTAGTTCAACGAATAATTGAGCTGGAAACGAAGTTGTCTTTTCAAGAAGACTTACTACAAGAGCTTAATTCGCACGTCATAACTCAACAAGCGGACATTGATAAATTAACTGAGCTTTGCAAGCTACTGAAAGACCAATATAAAGAAATTGTTTCGAGTTTGCCTGATGCCGCTTCGGGTGATGAGGTACCACCTCACTACTAATCAATAATAGCTATCAGGCAACCAACCACCTGTGGTTTGCAAAGGTTTTAAATCAGTACCTTGACTAACCCATATTGCTAGACCATACTTTTCGGCACTAGGTGTAATTTTTTCAGGTAGCGTTACTTCCCATGTTTGGTTTGAGCTAAGATGTTCAGAATGTGATAGAAGGACAAAGTCTTCGGCTAATACGCGATTAGAATTTTCTCCAGCTTGAATAGGTGTTTGGAAACCAAAGCCTAAGATGCCAACATTTAAGGTTGCTGTGCTAATTGGATTCGCAGAGTCATATTTTACTTTGAGGGTGTTGCCGTTCAACGTGGCTTGTAAGTTCCCAGCGTTATTATTACCTAGTGAAGGTGTGCTGCGTCCTAGTCGTCTTTTCCACTCTTTGCCGTTAAGAAAGAAGCCGGGTGTGTAAACAACTTTTACATTGCCTTGTTTTCTATGTAAGCGTTGCCTACTGGAATATTCTTTTTTAGAAAAGCTGTCTTTCCAGCCCAGGTAGTCCCAATAATCTACATGAAATGCTACTGGGACAAATTCACTCCATAAGCCAGGTTCATCTTTAAGTTCACTTAACCACTCATCAGCAGGTGGGCAGCTACTACAGCCTTGAGATGTGTACAATTCCATTAAGGAAACTTGTTTATTACCACTTTTAAATTCTATATCTTGGCTTTGAGCTAGCTGTGTAAAGCCGAGCAGCATGCATGTTAGTACTAATTGGAATCGCATAATCATTAAGTGATCCTTTAATAGTTAAGTGTAAGTATTGAATATTAGAGAGTAATATTAACAAATGCAGTATTGCATAAAATATCAGTATCGATATTTAACCTAATTATAAACGTAGTCAGATGGTCTTTGAATAGTTGCATATTTACATTATTCTTAAAAACCTACTATTAATAAGACCACAAAGGTTGGCTGATTATGACAGACAAAAATCCGTATCAAACTTCTGACGCAAATCTTGCAGAAGCAAGAAAGAGTTCTGACGTTGAATTAGCCATTACAGGTATTAAATCTTTACCCGCTATGGCTGGTCTAGAATGGATTAAAGATGCATTTAATTTATTTAAGATGAATCCGTTGATTTGGATTGTAATAGTGGCGCTGTGGTTTGTTTTAAATGTAGTAGCGCAGTTTGTTCCTATCATTGGAGGCTTAGCCATGGCACTACTCTATGCAGTATTTGTCGCTGGTTTTTTACTTGGTTGCGCTGCTCTAGAGCGTGGTGAAAGTCTTGAAATAGGGCATTTATTCGCAGGCTTTAAAAGCAATACTGGTTCACTCATAGGTCTTGGTGCCTGCTACCTCGCAGCCATTATTCTTTGGGCAATAATTGTCGGTGTATTAGTGTTTAGTGGAGCAGGTGGTTTAGAAATATTTACAGATCCAGAATCTATAAATCCAACTGCAATTTTTAGTTCAGGTGCTTTAGTCGGTGTTTTGATTAGTCTTTTGTTAATTATACCGATAATGATGATGTTTTGGTTTGCTCCTGCGCTCATTTCACTCGGTGGTGTACCGCTTATAGAATCATTGAAAATGAGTTTCTCGGGATGTTTGAAAAATATTCTTCCTATGTTTATTTTTGGCTTGATAATGTCTGTATTGGCAGTACTTGCTTCGTTACCATTTTTCCTAGGTTGGTTAGTGCTCATGCCAATAGGAATGGCAGCTTTTTATACAGCTTACCGATCTATCTATACTGACTAGATCAACCTTAAAGCTTGTTTGTGTGTTTAGTAGCTAAGCACTGAGTAGCTTAGAAAACAAAATATTGGGCCCAATAAGTTATGCAGGGGCCAAAGAATTTAGTCTAGTGGGATTTGGATCTTTTGACCGGGATAGATTAAATCTGGGTCTTTGATTACTTCGCGGTTAGCTTCAAATATTTTAGGGTAATCATTTGTGTTACCATAATACTGTTTAGCAATATTTGACATAGTATCGCCACTATCGATTACATAATATTAGACCTTAACCTCAACTTCTGATGCTGGGACAATTAGGCCTTTGGTTGAAACTTCGGTTACACCCTTGACATTTCCTGCCATAAAAGTGGCTTTTCCATATACTTCCATGCTAGAGGCATTTCAAGCAAGTGTAACTTTTCCATCGTCATAGGCAACATTAAACGGATCAACATCAGGATTGGATTCCAGAATATGTTGAGTAATTTTTTCTGCAACATAATCATCTTTGCAAAATAATTTTTTTGCCGATATCTTTTGCAAAATTAAATAAGCCGATTTTTAATCCCGCTTTTTAATATTTAGATAGAGTGAAAATAATATCTCTATGTGATTACTAAGTTTATGAAATTAGCAATTCATGGATAATGAAAATAGGGTCAAGTAGATTTATATATATAGCTAATATTAGCGATTAATTAGGAGATTTTGATGTTTAATCCTCTCAGCATCCCGTTTGGATGTGTAATGTTATACAACGTTGTTAAGCTAAAGGACGGTGTGTCGGATGAAGATGTGCAACTTGCACTTGGCGAAATGTGTAATGTTGTAAAAAATAAATATGGTGATGATAAAGGTGGGTTTATAGGCGGCCAAGTCTATAAATTCTCTGGTTTCGTTTCTGATGAAGGATCTATTGCTTCAAAGAAGCAGACTGAAGATCACATTGCAATCGTTACGTATTGGCAATCATTTGAACAACATGAGAAGTCTCATGCAGATACTGTTTTTAAAGAGAAGTTTGAAGCTTTAAGTTCATATGCAAGGGAAGCTTATGAGATCGGTTACGAAATGTTATGGCAGGGCGAACCAGAATAGTATAATTATAAATTATTTAGGCTCTTGTTTTCGTTTTGATTTTTTCTTTTGCGGTGTTTTTCTTTTGGTTCGTTTTGGGCCAAGAGTAAACCAAAATTCTTTATCTAGAGCGTGAAAATAATCTGCTTCTTCGATTAATAATTTTGATGTGGTGCTCGGCACAGCTGCTATTTCAACTCGTACACCTTCGGCTTTAAGATGGCGTACTAGTTCGATAAAATCAGAATCACCTGACATGATGATTATGGTATCCACTTTACTGGCCACTTGTGTGGCTTTAATTGAAAGCGGAATATCGGCACTTTTGTGGCAAGGACGGACTGAACCATGATAAAACTCGTGAAGTCTTTCTTTAAGTTTTTGTGATATCTGTTTCCCTTCACGGAAGTATACAAGTCTACTTAAGCCACGATTATCTAGTAATCTTGGAATAAGGGTATCAAAGTTGAGCATGGAATTCTCATCTCCAGTCTCACTGTGAATACTGCGTTCAATATTGTTGCCGTCGATTAATATGGCAACAGATTGGCTTATTAATACGCCTTCATTTTGTGGGGATGCCATTACGGTATTTTAACCTTTTGCGTTAGATTTACATCTTTTATTATGAATCATACAGGCAGTAATAAGGGCTGTCTTTATATAAATTAATTATACAAGTATTTTGCTGGAGTTTAATTTAAATAATCATGGATGTTTTACGCTTAACTAAACAAGAGTTTCATAAAAGATTAGTTTCACACATTGAAAACATCTACGGCAAGGATGCGTCTGATGAAATTGTAACAAATATTTTAAATATTTTTAAAGACTTGCAGCCAGCAGATTTTGATACAGACACTGTTGAAATAAATAAAGCATGGGATGAAAATGATGTATATCTGATTACGTATGGTAATTCTATACTTTCATATTCACAAAAGCCGTTGCAGGTTTTGTATCAATTTTTAATCAAGTATATGAAAGGTGTTGTTAGTACTGTTCATGTGCTGCCTTTCTTTCCTTATAGTTCAGATGATGGTTTTGCAGTTATAGATTACAGGCAAGTTAATCAAGAATTGGGTGACTGGAACGATATTAAGAGAATTGCTCAACATTTTGATTTAATGGCCGATCTGGTTATTAATCATATTTCATCTAAGAGCAAATGGTTTCAACAGTTTATAAAAAATGAAAAGCCAGGCTGCGATTACTTTATTGAAGCAGATGAGACTGATGATATTGCAAAGGTTGTTCGGCCTCGTGCCAGTAGCTTGCTGCAAGAAATAGATACGTTTGAAGGGAGTAAGAAAGTTTGGTGTACTTTTAGTGCCGATCAAGTAGATCTCAATTTTTCTAATTCAGATGTCCTGTTGGAATTTGTGCGTATTCTGCGTTTTTATATGGAGAGTGGAGTTCGTACTATTCGGTTAGATGCTGTTGCATTTTTGTGGAAAAAAATTGGCACTAGTTGCATCAATCTGCCTCAGACACATGAAATTGTTAAAGTATTTCGCCTTCTAATTGAGCGTTATTTTCCTAGAGCGTTATTCATTACCGAAACGAATATTCCTAATATCGAAAATTTAAAGTATTTTGGTAATTCTAACGAAGCACATATCATCTATAACTTTAGTTTTCCGCCATTGTTATTGCATGCTATGTGGCAAGGTAGCTCTGACTATTTGGTGAGGTGGTCAATGAGCTTGCCGCCTGCGCCACTAGGTTGTACCTATCTAAATTTCACAGCCTCGCATGATGGCATTGGTTTGCGGCCGGCTGAAGGAATATTAAACGATACTGAAATCAATTCTTTAGTCTCAGGCATGCAGGGATTTGGTGGTGAAGTTACAACAAGAGCGATAAGTGGTTCAGGTCAACGGCCTTATGAAATAAATATAACTTGGATGAGTGCCATGCAAGGTACTGCAACAGGTGCAGATAGTTATCAAATTGATAGATTCTTATGCTCGCAAATTATAATGCTTGGTCTTGAGGGCATTCCTGCTTTTTATATTCATAGTTTATTAGCAGGTGAGAATGACTATAAAAAGTTAGCTGCTACTCAACATAAACGATCGATTAATCGAGGGCAGTGGGATTTAGAAGAAGTTGATTCAATTTTAAGTGATTACACCTCGAATTCTTGCAGAGTATTTCATGAGTTAAGAAGACTGATCATGATGAGATCTAAGCAAGGTGCTTTTCATCCTAATGCTACGCAATACACTTTGCATTTAGGCAAATCTATTTTTGGTTTTTGGCGCCAAAGTATTAATCGCGATCAAAGTATATTTGCTATTCATAATGTCACCAATACAGAACAAGATTTATCTTTATCGAATATAAATTTAATCTGTACGGATACTTGGGTAGACCTTATCGCATGGGATACGCTTAATGTATCGGGCGAAACAATTACCTTGAAGCCATATCAATGTTTATGGATTACAAATAAAGCGTAATTCTTATTTGTTGTCTTCGGCTACCGCTTTATACAAATTAGAGAAGATATCCGGAATTGCGCTTACCACGCGTGACCAAGTTGGCATGAACGGTGTTTCCATTGGGTTTGTAAAATACATATCACCAGCATCCATAATATTCTGTGCGAATAATTCAACTGTACTTTCTTCTTTATGACGATCTACATGTAACTCATTCATAGCGGCATCATTAGAGTAATTATCAATTAAATCCAGGGCCCGTCGGTAGTATGCTGCTTTAATGGTTCGAAACTGTTCTTGTGAAAGCGTGATTCCTTGAGTAGCAAGTTTGCGGAATATTATTTTTGAAATGTCGACACTCATTTTGGATAAACCACCGCTCTGATCATTCTCAGATAGAATTTGGTGCTTATGGTCATAGCAATCAGCAATATCTACTTGGCAAATGTGTTGATTGGAGTATCTACGATGCATTTCAGAAAGAATACCAATTTCAAGTCCCCAATCACTGGGGATGCGTAAAGAGTTAACTACATCCGCACGCATAGAAAATTCTCCAGCTAACACATATCGAAAACTACCTAGAAAATCTAAATAATCGTGTGAGCCTAATGATTGTTTTATCGCAGTGAGAAGGGGTAGGACTAATAAGCGTGATACGCGACCAGAAAAATGCCCATCATGTGCACGATAGTAATAACCTTTACAAAAAACATAATCGAAAGTTGGGTGAATAACTGGATAGAGTAGTTTTGCAGGGATACTGCGGTCGTAAGTAAGTACGTCACAGTCATGTAAAGCTACAGCTTTTGACTTTCCTGAAGCAAGAAAATATCCAAGGCAATACCAAACATTACGCCCTTTGCCTAACTGGTCTGGCGCTAAACTATGTTCATTAATATCTTGGTCAATCTTTTTTAGCCTAGTTCCGTCATTCCATAAGATGACATGATGTTGAGGTAGCTTGCTAAAAAATTCTTGAGCATGTTCAAATTCTTCTTTGTTGGCAGCATCTAGGCCAATTATTATTTCTGTGATATAAGAGGCTTTAGATAATTGCTCAATTATATTTTCGAGTGCTGCTCCTTGCAGTTCAGAATACAAACAGGGAAGGATAAGGGACATAGGGCGTTTTGCGCTCCATTCCAATAACTCTTTTTCTAATGATTCTGTACTGCGATCCGTTAAGTTATGTAAGGTGGCGATCACACCGTTTTGAAAAAAATCCGTCACTCATTTAACTCCGTAAGTAATGCTAACAATGTATCGTTCCAGCCTTCTGGTCCAGGTTTTTCAGCGCAGATAAGGTTAGCATGATTATCGACGCACATTTTTGGTGCATGTGGGTTGGGAATAGCTATGCCATAGTCAGCATCACGCAGCATTTGAAGATCATTAGGGCTGTCACCTAATGCAATTGAAGTTAAACTTTTGTTCCAATATTTTTCATATTGTTTTATTAACAAAATCATGGTGGTTGCTTTGTCATGCTTCCCCATTACATGATGAAAGCGACCACCACTAATTAGTCTCAATTCATATTTCTCTAGCTCTTTTGCAAAATCTTGTAATTTTGTTTCTTCATCTAACCATAATAAAGGTTCAGTGCAGTCACGTTTGTTCGCATAAAGAACCTGTTGTTGGTCTAATCCAGTATGAGAGATAAGTTCGTCTGCAGTCATCTCGTTAAAGCTTTTAAACTTATATGTGTTTGCTAGCATATCTAGCACTAAGCTGATTTCAGTGCGTGCTTTACCTATTATGGTTTTTATGTATTTATTCTGGTTAGATTTATTTGGTGAGAAATAGTTTTCAGGGATGGAAAGTAAGCCGCCATTCTCAGCAATAAACGGGTGATAAAAATTTATTTGTTTGCATAAATCTTTTACTTCTACTGCTGTTTTGCTGCTTGTGAAGACCAAGGGGATGTTATGTTCGCGAACAAAATTTAAACATGGTTCAGCCGCAGCATAACAATAGCTGTCATGGTCTAGGAGGGTGCCATCAAGGTCCGTAAAGATAACGATCGGATTGGTCATTGCATTAAAAGAGCTAGTGGATCTAATCTAGAAAAATATCAGGTTTGAATAATTTTGTTGCTATCTAGATACTTCTTAGCAAGACCGAGAAGTTCAAGGCTATTATTCACTATACAATCGGGTTGATGTGGATGCTTTGTTGTGCCGGGGAAAATTTTATCAATCCAGTCTTGATCCCAGCCAGCACCGTTGTAGAAAATAGCGGTTACTTCCGCTTCTCTGGCAGAAATAATATCGGTAGTGCTGTCGCCAACATACCAAGCATGTGTGCCTGGTTTGATATCCAGCTCTTCGAGTGTTTTTAATATTAAGTCAGGGTAGGGTTTGCGATGCTCTACATCATCACCACACACTACTGCACTAAAAAAGTGTGACCAGTCATGGCCATCTACACAAGTAATTTCTTTCTCCATAAACTCACGCTTTCTGTTGGTGATTACTGCGAGAATAATGCCCATCGCTTTGAGGTCATGCAGCACATGTTCAAACCGTGGTTCAAATGAGGTTACTTTGCCAAAATGATTGCGATAAGAAAAGTCAAAGGCTTTATGGGCAGCTTTCTTAGCTTCTTTATTCGCTCCAAATAAGATTTCAAAAATGTCTGTTCTAGATATTTTACGTGTCTCTTTAATTTTTGGATGTAGCTTGCGTTGGTCTTTTACATATTTTACAAGTTTTGCATCATCTACTGTTTTACTATTTTCGATATCAATTAGATGCTCGTAAAGTCCAAGTTCTTCGAGTTTTGGTAATACATCATCAATAGCTAAGTACATTGCATCATGTGTATCGACTAAGGTTGCATGCCAGTCAAATATAATAGTTTCGGGTGCAGCGTATGGAACGTCTAGTATGCTCATTTCGGGCTAATGTGCTTTTGCTTCGTATAAATATGTATCAATATAGTGGCACAATAAAACAATATGATTAACAACCCTAATGCCTCACGCGTTTGCTCAATATGGGGTTTGCTATTGTTCATGGCAAAAAAAATTTCTGCATAAGCATTGTTTTCAATTAAATTGAATACCGCTGGAATAACTCCCATAAGCATATAAATAGCAAAGATCGCAACCATAATAGTCCAAGCTATTGTGCAAGGAAGACATATTTCTTTATAAGCGATCAATGCGAGCAGGGCGGTTGTAAGATAGATGCAAATCCATATAGGTGCATCAATATCATTCCATTGCAAGACAGCAAAAAGAACCATCATGAAAAGACAGACTAGATGAAAACGCTTCATCAATAGATGTCAGGCGAATGATTAAATATATTCGCAGCTACAGAATTTTAGCAAGCGAGAAAGTGAACGGGTTACCAGGTACGAAATTTACCAGTATCAATATGAATAAAGTTGCTTTTAGCATAAAAGCCCACACCACCAGTCTCTAGAGAAATAGCAGCGTCACGTAACTGACTAAGTTTCACATCAGGTAGTCGAATATCAATGGCCTTACCTTGCATATGTAGGCTTCTTTTTGCTACGCCAGACCCTTGCTGTTGCAATTTTTGATTGGTTTGGGGTGAGCGATAGCCCGAAATGATATGAAAAGGGGCTTTTGAACTTACGGTTTTATGCAATACATGTAGTAGATCGATCAGGCTTGCATCCATGTCGTAGACTTCATTGGCGCGGTGATCACGAAGAATATGATTAATTTCATTCAAGCCACTTGGATCATACTCACCATTGGCCCAATAGCAACATCGCAAAGTTTCATCTGTATGTAGATTGATAAACTCTAAAGTTCTTTCTGAGGATTTATCAGTATTTGCATGAATTAACTGAGGAAAAGTGCTTGATGCAGCTACTGCCACAGAACACTTTAACAAGGAACGACGAATTTTACATATAGAGCCTGAGGGCTCAGTAGATCGAGTCACTAACTAGCCTTTTGTATTGAGTTCTTAACGCTTTATTGCGCGGTATTATACAAGCTGCTGGCGATATGGCTATCTTGTTTGTAGATATCTGGTCGAAAATTAATGACGCCTTGCTCATCTGCCCAGGCAGTCATATAGGTTATATGTATAGGAATAGGCTTATCTAGTCTAATGATTTTTGTTTTTTTACGATTTGCAAAGTAGTGCAGATCTTCATTAGTCCAAGTTTCACTATTGGATAAAAGTACTTCTGTCAATTCGAAAGGGTTTTCTACTCGTACACAACCGTGGCTAAATGCTCGTGAACTTTGAGTAAACAAGCTGCGAGAAGGTGTGTCGTGTAGATATACTTTGTGTTTATTGGGGAATATAAATTTAATGCGACCCAGGGCATTTTTCTTGCCTGGATCTTGTCTGATTCGCAATGGCGCATTCTCTGTATCGATAGTGGTCCAATCTACAAATTCAGGGTCAACAAAATAATTTTGATTATTTAGACGTGAAATAATTTTCATGTCATTTTTATATAGATATTCCGGATCTTCTTTAAGTTTTGGAATGATTTCGTTTTTGGTAATTGAAGTGGGTACATTCCAATATGGGTTTAATACGAATTCAGTTATCTCAGAAGTTAAAACCGGTGTTTTATGTTTTTTCTTTCCTACTACTACCCGTGTTTGGTAAATCGTTTTGCCGTTCTCGATTACGTATAACTTATACTCTGGTACGTTTACTAAAATATAGCGATTACTACCAAGTTCCGAGATTTTTTTTGCTCGCTCAAGATTAACTTCTAATTGAAGTACTCGTTGTTTGGATGACTTATTAATTTCTTGTACTGTTTTTCGTCCTAGAACACCATCTGCTTCTAGTCCATGGCGGTATTGAAAATCACTAATAGCTAAAGCAAGTGTTTCATCAAATACTTCGCTAGATAAATCTATGTTTTTATAATCACCTAATTCAAATAATCTATTTCTTGTTTTAATGATTTCAGGAGATGCATCACCGATAGTAAGAGACTTCTTTTGTAAAATGATTGGTTCAAAGTCATCACTCAAACTACGATACTTTTCTAAAGCGTTGAGTAACCTGGTATAAGGGTCTTGATTTATAAGTGGTGTCTCGGCAATGCTTTGAATAGCCCCTGGTTCAATTTCATTGTGTTGAACATCAGTTAAAAATGAATCGTTTGCAAACAAATCATATTTAACTGAAAGGCCATAAGCTGCAGGTTTATTATTGATATGGCTAGCAAGCTTTATATATGCATGTGTAAAAGTAATGTCTGACTTACCTAAAATTGTTGGATCGTTAATAGTAGTCTCTAGGAAATATTTAATAATTTCCAGATCATAATCTGAAGGGTTTAAGCCAAACTTGCGAGCATTTTGGATTGCGTTTAATAAGTCATGCGCTTTACTATTGTATTGTGCGCCATCACTCCATATAAGGTTGTATTCTCTTGATTCATAAAGTTTGGACACTTCGTTAATTAAAGGTAATGAAGAGTTGTTTAAAACAGATTTAAGTTCAATTTTTAATGGACTCTTTAGAGCACTCTTATTTTCGGGCTGCGAGGCATTATTAGCGAAGGTAACTGAAGAGCTGACCACAAATACTAAAAGCGCAAAAAAACATGCTCGGTGAAACCTACCGATGCCTTTTTGTAATACATTAAATGCTTTAATAATAAGCATATCGCTTCTCTCCTTGGGTCGGATTCAACATCCATGTGAATACGCGTATTAATTTTATGGCATAAGTTAATATGCTTCTTTGTTCTATATCACTACTATGGTGAAAATTTGTTAAAAATTAATTGACCTCCTTCTAATATTTCAATGACAGATCCAATTACTTCAATCAGCCATACTTTTGTCAGTAAGTTATTAATTAATCCATGTTTATTAGCACAAAACAGCATACTCTAGATATAAGACCTAGAAATCATTGAAAAACTGACCTTAAATGATTTGTAAACATGCATCTCATGCTATAACCATCTCTTTTCTGGTGTTATATTTGCGCCAACATAGGGATTAAAAATTACTAGCTAATGAATATACAGATCTACAACACGCTATCGCGTGAAAAAGAGGAATTTATTCCTGAAGATCCTAAACGTGTAACGATGTATGTATGTGGCCCTACGGTCTACAGCCATCCTCATATTGGTAACGCACGACCCGCTGTGGTTTTTGATACATTCTTTAGGCTCTTAACGTACGTATTTCCTAACGTGATCTATACAAGAAATATTACCGACGTAGATGACAAGATCAATGCATCTGCGCTAGCGGAAAATACTACTATCGATGCCATCAGTAAGCGTTTTACTGAGGTATACCACCAAGATATGGGTGAGCTTGGTGTTTTGCAACCTACCATAGAACCACGTGTAACTGAACACATGCCTCAAATCATCGACATGATTCAGCGCTTAATAAAAAGTGGCCATGCTTATGAGGCAGAAGGACATGTGCTTTTTCATGTGCCGTCTTATTCTGAATATGGAAAATTATCTGGACGTAACCAAAAAGAAA
>JABDMD010000064.1 GCA_013001685.1 Gammaproteobacteria bacterium
ATATCCAAGTAATCCAAGTCATAGTCATCCTCTTTCTCACTCACTGCAGCTTTGGCACGGTTTTCAGTACGTATCGCAACTGGAGCTTCCAAGTCTTCTTCTAGCCCAGCGACTGATGGATCCTCAATCACCTTTTTCGGCTTAGTTTCTACCAACTTAACAGCTGGTCTAACAGGCATGGAAATTCTTGGAGAACCAATACCGGTTGCCACTAGTGTTACACGTAAATCATCCGCCATGGATTCATCAATCACTGTACCTACTACAACCGTCGCATCATCAGAAGCAAGGCCTATGATGTGATTACCCACCTCTTCAAATTCACCGATCGAAAGACTACTGCTTGCAGTAACATTTACCAGAATACCTTTCGCACCAGAAATATTAATATCTTCTAGCAATGGACTTGAGATTGCAGATTCCGCTGCTTCGCGTGCACGTTCAGTACCCACTGACATACCAGAACCCATCATTGCCATACCCATCTCTGACATAACGGTTCGCACGTCGGCAAAGTCGACATTGATTAAGCCCGGACAAGTAATCAATTCCGCAATGCCTTGTACTGCTCCATGCAATACATCATTTGCAGATTTAAATGCTTCAAGTAAATTTGTATCTTTACCTAAAACCGTTAATAACTTTTCGTTTGGAATCGTTATCAAAGAATCAACATGCTTACTAAGTTCCTCAATACCAGTATCAGCAATTTGCATTCGCTTCGTACCTTCAAAAGGAAACGGCTTGGTTACAACAGCAACAGTTAGGATACCTAACTCTTTAGCAACTTCGGCAACCACTGGTGCAGCACCGGTACCGGTACCACCACCCATACCTGCGGTAATAAACAACATATCAGCACCTGCTATGACATCATGAATGCGATCACGATCTTCAATCGCTGCTTCACGACCCACTACAGGATTCGCCCCCGCGCCTAATCCTTTAGTAATTTCACTACCCAACTGCATAACAGTTTTTGCGTTGGTATTTTTCAGCGCTTGTGAGTCAGTATTTGCACAAACAAAATCAACTCCTTCAATTGCCGAGTTAACCATATGCTGCACAGCATTACCGCCACCGCCACCAACACCGATGACCTTAATTACAGCGCTTTGACTGTATGCGTCCATTAATTCAAACATGATATTTCTCCTCTAGTTACATGCTAAAAATTTAATCTAAATAAACACACCTTGAGTTATTAAAAACTCCCCTGAAACCAATTCTTCATCCTTTTAAATGCAGTACCTATACTTGATTCATTAAATATTGAAGCCTCACCCATTTGTTGATTCCTATGCCCGAACAACAGTAGACCAACACCTGTCGCATGAATAGGATTACGCACCACATCAACCAATCCAGTGATATGTTGTGGCAAACCTAAACGCACTGGCATATGGAATACCTCCTCAGCCAAATCAACAACACCCTCCATCTTTGAACTTCCGCCAGTAAGTACTACGCCTGCGGCTACCAAATCTTCGAAGCCGCTGCGACGCAATTCAGCATGTATAAGCGTTAACAATTCTTCATAACGTGGCTCAACCACTTCAGCAAGTGTTTGTCTTGAAAGACGTCTCGGCTCACGATCTCCCACACTTGGCACTTCAATTGTGTCATCTGGATTAGCAAGCTGACGTAGCGCACAGGCATATTTGATTTTAATTTCTTCGGCATATTGCGTTGGAGTTCGCATCGCAACCGCAATATCATTAGTAACTTGATCACCCGCGATAGGTATCACCGCGGTGTGTTTAATTGCACCTTCTGTGAAAACTGCAACATCTGTAGTGCCGCCCCCAATATCTACCAAACAAATCCCTAACTCTTTTTCATCATCAGTTAACACTGAATAACTAGAGGCCAGTTGTTCTAAAATAATATCGTCAACTTCTAAACCACAACGACGCACACATTTGATAATATTTTGTGCCGCACTTTCCGCCCCGGTTACTAGATGCACTTTTGCCTCTAATCGCACTCCAGACATTCCTACTGGCTCACGAATACCTTCTTGCTGATCAATTACAAATTCTTGCGGCATGACATGTAGTACGCGCTGATCAGCTGGAATCGCAACCGCTCTAGCTGCATCAATTACACGTTCTACATCACTGGAAGAAACCTCGCGATCTTTAATAGCTACGATGCCATGTGAATTCATACTTCTTATATGGCTACCTGCGATGCCAGCGTAAACCGAATGTATTTGACAACCTGCCATTAACTCTGCTTCTTCAACACAACGCTGTATTGACTGCACGGTGGATTCAATATTCACCACTACACCTTTTTTAAGACCACGTGATGGATGCGAACCAATACCGACTATTTCTAATTGATTGTCTTCATTTACCTCACCCACAATCGCCGTGATCTTGGAAGTACCAATATCTAATCCAACAATCATGCTTTTATTAACTTTGCGATTCATAAATTTGGTTCCATTTCTAAATTTTGTGCAAATTGAGAGCTTTTCCATTCAACCGCTAAACCGTTGGTATATCGCAAGTCTACTTTTTTTACCTCATTTAGGTTTTCAGCAAGATATTGCTCATAGGCAGTAATGAATCGTGCAATTTTTTCTGTCACATCACCATCGCCAATCGAAATCACTAAACCATCTGCTAACACCAAATGTTTAGACTGGCGCTCATCCTCAAATAAGCCACGCAGTTGCAGCCCCAATGACTTTAGTTGTTGCATACTGATTTCAAAAGTACGTGCTAAATCTTTTGCTCTGATTTCTTCACCATAAAGCATAGGTAAAGTTTGATAGGGTTTAATATCATTCGGAAAAAACAAATCTCCATATGTATTCATCAAACCTGCATCACCCCAACGAGCAATGGGATTATGTTGCAAAACATTTACACTCAAAGTGTCTGGCCAATATCTTTGTACCGATACTTGATGCACCCAAGTCAATTTTTCTAGCTCTTTCTCAAGCTGATCCATTTGTACGCGCAAAAATCCACCCGTGCTATGTGTGCGAATGATATCTTTTAATGCTCCATGGTCAACCGCATTTAAAACCCCAGTTACTTTTACATTTTCTATTGCAGGCCATGCAGCAATTGCGAAGTGATTATTCCTAACAAAAGTAGAAATGTACACTATGATTGTTAACAACATAATCACTACAATTACATCCCATGCATCACGTTTTGAAAATGTTTGTACTGCAGTTTTTTTACGACGATTTACATTTCTTTTTATCGTCTTTCTTTTTCTGGTATAGCGTTTTTTTCTATTCATGCTGCACTACACTTGCCAGAAACTGGACTAGAAAATTGATTAGCTAAAGTTTCAGAATCTTCTTTAAAAGAAGTCTGTAAAATTTTAATTACTAACTCATTAAAGCTAATATTTTTTGCCTTAGCAGCCATAGGCACCAGACTCTGATCTGTCATTCCAGGAACAGTATTTACTTCCAAGAACCAAGGCTGATTGTCTTTATCTAACATCACATCCACACGACCCCAGCCTGTAGCTTCTGTTGCATCAAAGGCTTGAAGCGCGCGAGTTTGAATTTGTTGTTCCAATTCCTCAGATAAACCGCACGGACAATGATATTGAGTATCATTTGATTGGTACTTGGCATCATAGTCATAGAAAGTGCGAGGCGTCTCCAATCGAATCACAGGAAGCGCAATACCACCAAGTATAGCGACGGTATACTCAGGTCCTTCGATCCACTGTTCAGCAATTACCGCCTCCTCAAAGTCCAGTGCACTCGCCCAAGCCGAAGCGATTTCAGCTTTGCAATTCACTTTCGTCATGCCAATACTTGAACCTTGTGAAACTGGCTTGAAAATCATCGGCAAACCAAGCTCTACGAGCAATTCATCCTCACTAAGGTCATCACTCAAAATGCGATATTTTGGAGTTGGTATTCCGCAGCCATGCCAAATTTGTTTGGTCATTAATTTATTCATGCAGATACTAGATGCCATCACACCACTACCGCTATATGGCATACCGATAACCTCTAAACCACCTTGAATACAGCCATCTTCGCCAAGCGGCCCATGTAAAGCAATGAATGCACGCTCATACTTACCGGCTTGTAACTTTTCAAATACGTCGATTGAAACATCAATCGCTTCTGCATGCACATTTGATTCTTTTAGCGCAGTTAATATTGCTGAACCACTTTTTAATGAGATCTCACGTTCCGCAGACGATCCACCCATCAATACTGCGACTTTGCCAAAATGTAGTTGATTAGGTTTTGGCATTACGCAGCCTCACCAATTATTCTGACTTCAGGAATTAATGAAACTCCATGCTCACTTTCAATTGTGCTGCGAACATTAAGAATTAAAGATTCAATATCAGCTGCAGTCGCATCGCCTAAGTTGAGAATAAAGTTTGCATGCTTGGTTGAGATTTGTGCACCACCTATAGTTTTACCTTTTAGATCACAAGACTCTATTAATCGTGCTGCAAAATCATTTTCAGGGTTTCTAAACACAGAACCACAGCTTTTGTTACCCACAGGCTGCGAAATGTTGCGTTGATCTAATAATTCACGGATCTTCTGTCGCGCTTGTTGACCATCTCCTGAGGCAAATTTAAATGTAGCTGCAATGAACCATTCTTCACTAGGCTTTTTAACAGAGCGATAACCAATTTCAAATTCGCTTGGACTGCGTATATGCAACTCACCATTACGATCGATAGTTTCCACCTCTAAAACATGATTCCAAGTTTCGCTACCATAAGCTCCAGAATTCATTGCCAATGCACCGCCTATTGTGCCTGGTATACCAGCAAGAAATTCAGCCCCGACTAAATCATTCTCCGCACTAAAGCGTGCTAATTTTGCACAAGACACACCCAACTCAGCGCATATTAAATTACTCTCTATTTTTTCCAAGTTATTAATACAACCCTTCATAACAATCACAACACCTTTCACACCGCCATCCCGCACTAATACATTCGTACCTCTACCTAACCAGGTAACCGGTACTGACGTATCCAAGGTTTTCATATAATTCTGCAAATCAGCTAAATCTTCAGGCTGAAAAAGTATTTCTGCTGCACCACCTACTTTCCAACTAGTAAATCGAGCTAAAGAAACCTCTCTCTCGAGCTTTCCTCGCAGATTGTTATCTTTTAGTTCATTTTCTAGCATCACAATGCTCATACTCAATGCGTTGTAAACGATTCATGCAAAGCAGGTGCTATACCGCCAACACTACCCGCACCCAAAGTTAACAGCACATCGTTGTCATGAATTACATGCTCAAGGGTGTTCTGAATTTCAGACATATCTTTAACCAAAATCGGATCCAGTTTGCCGCGTGCACGCAAGGCACGACACAAAGCTGCACTATCTGCACCAACAATCGGCTCTTCATTTGCCGCATACACTTCGCATAACATCAATGTATCAGTTTCATTTAACACACAAACAAAATCATCAAATAAGTCTCGTGTGCGTGAATAACGATGCGGCTGGAAAAGCACGACTAGTCTTTGCTCAGGATATGCTTCACGTGCAGCTTGTATCGTTGCAGCAATTTCGGTTGGGTGATGCCCATAGTCATCGACTAACTGAATTTTCTTACCGCCAATATTAATGATCGGATAGATTTGAAATCTTCTGGCAATACCTTGAAAATTTTCAAACGCTTCTTGAATGAAATTTTCTTCGACATCAAGTTGTAATGCCACAATCGCAGCTGCCACGGCATTTTGTACATTATGTATTCCAGGCAAGTTTAATACGAATTTAATTGCAGGCTGATTTTCTGGACGCTGTAATTCGAATTTAGTTTGCGTTCCTGAATTCTCGATATTGGTAATTTGATAATCCGCATCTTCACCAAAGCCATAAGTTAAATATGGACGATATATTTTTGGTAATAAGGCTTTTATAGTCTCGTCTTCAACACACAACACGGTCATACCATAAAAAGGTAGATGATGAATAAACTCCAAAAATGCATCTTGTAGATTGTTAAAATTACCGTCATAGGCAGACAAATGATCTGAATCGATGTTAGTGACAACAGACATAATCGGCTGCAAATGCAAAAATGAGGCATCGCTTTCATCTGCCTCAGCTACTAAATATCGACCAGCACCCAATTTTGAATGACTTGCAAAACTATTCACTCGCCCACCTACTATAAAAGTCGGGTCCATATCCGCCGTAGCTAAAATCGACGCCACCAAACTTGTAGTAGTGGTCTTACCATGCGTGCCAGCAATGGCGATTCCGTAACGAAAGCGCATTAGCTCAGCCAACATCTCGGCACGCGGTATGATTGGAATACGCAGCTCACGTGCAGCAACAACTTCTGGATTATTTTCTTTTACCGCACTCGATAAAACGACTACATCCGCCCCATCTACATTACTTGCAGCATGCTTATCAAACACGGTAGCGCCAAGGTTGCTGAGCTTACGTGTTATCAGATTTTGTTGCATGTCAGAACCACATACTTTGTAACCAAGATTCACCATAACCTCAGCAATACCACCCATACCAGAACCACCAATACCAACAAAGTGCACTTGTTTAATTCTGCGCGTAGCAAATTGTCCGATGTTAAACGTCATCGCTAAAAATCTTTAACCATGCTTATGTTTTCATCGTCTTTGCCTAAGCAGACTCGAATACAAACTTTTGCAACATCCCTAGCAGCCTGTGGTTTTGCAAAAGCACCCGTCGCTTCTGCAAAAGATCTTAATTTTGTACGATTGGTTAATAAGTCTCGCAACATTTTTGCAAGACTTTCAGTAGTAAGCTCTTTTTCGGCAATCATCAATGCGGCCCCTGCATTTACTAGTGCACCTGCATTTGCAGTTTGATGATCATCTACAGCATAAGGGTAAGGGATTAAAATTGCCCCTACGCCTGCAACCGATAACTCAGCTACGGTTATTGCACCAGCACGGCAAATTACTAAATCAGCCCATGCATAGGCTTGTTGCATGTCATTGATAAATGCGTCTATGCGAGCACTTACACTATGTGATTCGTAATGCTCAAGTGTAGATCTATGTTTATGCTCGCCAGTTTGATGCCAAATTTCAGGATGCATATTAGCTGGGAGCTCTGCCATTATCTTCGCCATCGCAGCTGGCACCGTTTCATTTAATGCTTGCGCACCTAAGCTGCCACCAAATACAAGCACTCTTAATGGACGATCATTTGGATCTGCAATTTTATACTGACGTTGTAGTTGAGAAATTTCAGCTCTTACCGGATTGCCCAATACTTCGACATTTTTGCGTACAAATGTACTGGGAAAGCCAGTAAGTATTCGTTTTGCAAATGGTGCTAATAATCTATTCGTTAAACCTGCAATGGCGTTTTGCTCATGTATGATCAGAGGCTTGCGCAACAATGCAGCGATCAAGCCACCAGGACCTGCAACAAAACCACCCATACCTAATACTGCACAAGGACGATGTTTAAGCAATAACCATGTTACTTGCAAACTCGCTAATGCTAATTTGAATGGCGCCAACACATAAGTAGCAAGACTTTTGCCTCGCAATCCATTCACTGCGATCCATTCTATCTTGTAACCTGCATTAGGAACCACTTTAGCTTCAATACCACGTTTAGTGCCGACCCAAATTATTGGCACGGATTGCAATTCAATTTGCTTGGCAACTGCAAGTGCTGGAAATACATGACCGCCAGTACCGCCAGCAAATATCATTACAGGTGAACGTTGAGTCGACATAATTATCTGCAATATCATCACCTACGTAATGATTTTGCATGACCCTCCATATAAACACGCGTAAGCAAACCAATCGCCATACACACGACTAACAAACTACTTCCACCCGCACTTATAAAAGGCAGAGTAAGCCCCTTAGTAGGCAGTACACCTGTGTTTACTCCAATATTGATAAACGCTTGTAGGCCTAACCAAATTCCTATGCCGTAAGCAATTTGCGCACCAAATTTCATACCTTTCTTTTCCACCATTTTGCCAATTGCAAAACATCGATAAATTAAAAGTACAAATAAGGCTAAAACAGCTGATACCCCAAGCAACCCCAACTCTTCTGCAATCACAGCAAACACAAAATCAGTATGAGCCTCAGGCAAATAAAATAATTTTTGTACGCTTGCGCCTAGACCTAAACCAGACCATGCACCACTACCAATAGCAATCAAAGATTGAGTTAATTGAAATCCTGATCCAAATGGATCAGACCATGGATTTAAAAATGCCGTAAAACGCTCAACACGATAAGGAGATGAAATTGCTACAAATCCCATTGAGATTGCCGAGGTCATTAACAAGACTCCAAATTTCCAAAATTTAACACCCGCCAGATACAGCATTCCCAATGCAGTAATCAACAGCACCATTGCTGCACCAAAGTCAGGCTGTAGTAGTAAAAACGTAAATAAAACTACTAAGACGAGCATAGGTTTAACAAAGCCAATAAATGATTCACGAATTTGTTTGCCCTGCCTGACCACATAACCCGCGAGATATACAATCAGCAAAAGTTTTACGACTTCAGAAACCTGTAATCCAAATGGACCAATCGCTAACCAACGAGTACTACCGTTTACCGTTCTACCCAAGCCTGGAATTAAAACTAATAACAGTAAAATCACCATAAATAACAATATCGCCATACCAGAATTTTCCCAGTGCGCTAGGCGAACTTTTGTTAAAGCAAAACCGGCAGATATACCCATCAACGCAAATATAAATTGCCGCTTAAAGTAATAGAGTGGATCTCCTGTAGCACGATCAGCAATTTCAATCGAAGAAGATGCAACCATCACTAAACCAATACCAAGCAACATCACAACCGCAAACATAAGTTTAGTGTCACAATATTTAGCCAACTCGATATCAAAACTCATAGCTTTTTTACTTGCTGCCTGCTTAGCCGATCTCATAATAAAAGCCCTTGCACACAATTCTCATAATCATGACCACGCTCAATATAGTTTTTATACATATCAAAACTTGCGCAAGCAGGAGACAATAGGACTTGATCGCCTGCTATCGCATTTTTATGTGCCAACTCAACGGCTTCACTCATTGATTTAACTAAATCTAGTGGTACCGCTCCTTCAAGCTCATGTTGCAATATATTTGCATCTTGCCCTAACAAAATTACATGCTTAGCGTGCTTAGCAACCGTTTCTTTCAACAGTGTTAAATTGCCACCCTTCAAAACTCCACCCGCAATCAAGATAATATTTTTATTTAGGCTACGCAGGGAGCTTATCGTAGCGCCGATATTGGTTCCTTTTGAATCATTAACCCAATACACTCCGTTTTTCTCTGCAACTAAAGCCAAACGATGCGGTAAACTTTCAAAGTTTTTAAGCTTGCTTAACATTTTTTGCATCGGTAGTTTCAATGCATAACCAATAGCTAAAGCTGCAAGCGAATTTAAAACTCCTGACTCGCCTTGCAACGCAAGCTCGCTAACCGACAACAAACGCTCTTCACCTAATGCTAAAAACGAGCATTTATTCTCATTGATAACTCCAAATTCACCTTCTGCAGGTTGTCCTAAACCAAAAGAAACAACACCACCAGAAGTTTTCATATGCGATACGTATTCATCATCACGATTAATTACACTGATCTTTGCATTTGAATAGATGTGTTCTTTAATTTGTGCATAACTATCTACATCGCCATGACGATCTAGATGATCCGGCGAAATATTAAGCACTACACTCACATCAGCTTGCAATGACTGTGTAGACTCAAGTTGAAAACTCGATAATTCCAATACGAAAAGTTCTGCGTCGTCGTGATTAAGTAAATCTAATGCGGGTGGGCCTAAATTACCACCAGCATAAGCACTCACATTCGCTAACTTCGCCATTTCAGTAAGCAAACTTGTCACTGTGCTTTTACCATTTGATCCCGTAATCGCTACAATCGGTTTTGTTGTACTTCGAGAAAATAATTCAATATCCCCAATACACTCACAACCATCGGCTGCAACAGCCTCTCTAATCACATCCTGATTAATATCTAGGCCAGGGCTTACGATGACTTGTGTTGCCTGTGTAAACGCACCTGGAACAAATTCACCCAAATGAATTGTTGCGCCAGGAAAATGCTGCTTGAATATTGAAAGCTGTGGTGGACTCGGGCGTGTATCAAACATTGAAAAAGCAATATTCTGTTTACTTAAATGCTGTGCAACAGACAATCCGGTCTCACCAAGACCAATCACAACTATTTCACCAACGTTATCAACATCATATTTTTGCAAAGCTAAACCCATTCCTTATCGAAGCTTCAAGGTTGCCAAACCAATTAATACTAAAATAACCGTAATAATCCAAAAACGAACGATGACTCTTGGCTCTGGCCAGCCCTTAAGTTCAAAATGGTGGTGCAATGGCGCCATCTGAAATATGCGCTTTCCAGTGAGTTTATAAGAGATGACCTGCATCATTACCGACACCGTCTCGAGCACAAACACTCCACCCATAATTACTAAAACAATTTCCTGTTTAACCAGCACTGCCAAAACTCCCATAGCAGCACCAAGCGCAAGCGCACCCACATCACCCATAAACACTTGAGCGGGATAAGCGTTAAACCAAAGAAACCCAAGGCCTGCGCCTACTGTTGCCCCGCAGAAGACAACCAACTCACCTGTCAACGGCAAATGTGGAATAGATAAATAATTAGAGAAGTTTGTGTTGCCACTAACATAAGCAAACACACCCAAAGCACCTACAACCATTACCACTGGCATTATCGCAAGTCCATCCAAACCATCGGTGAAATTAACTGCGTTACTAGAACCAACAATTACTAAATAAGTTAGCAACACAAACCAAGCACCTAAAGGGATAACAATATTTTTAAAAAACGGTACATATAAATTTGTCTCTTCCGGCAAACTGGTTGTGTAAAAGATAGCTAATGCAATCCCTAAACCAATTACCGATTGCCAAAAATATTTACCTTTAGCAGAAAGTCCCTTGCTAGACCGACTTAGCAACTTCTTTACATCATCTACCGCACCAACCAAGCCAAATAAAAAGGTAGTAACAAGAACAAACCAAACATAACGGTTAGATAAGTCACTCCACAAAAACGCACTCAGTAATATTGATACTAATAAAAAAGCTCCACCCATAGTCGGTGTACCGGCTTTTGCTAGATGTGTTTGTGGCCCATCACTTCTTACATTTTGATTCACGCTATAACTAGTAAACTTGCGAATCATAATTGGACCAGTAATAAAACATATTGTAAGCGCAGTAAGCACGCCCAAAATAGAACGCAAGGTTAAATACTGGAACACATTAAAACCAGAATGAAATTGTTCTAAATACTCAAAGAAACTAAGCAACATGTTCGTTATGTTCCATATTATTTTGGCCGTTAGCCTTGTCATTCAATTTTTTATTTGTGGTAATTTTATTTGTGCGAATACCTGCAACAATTTTTTCCAGTTGCATCGCACGCGACCCCTTAACCAAAACACACACACCTGCAGATAATTCTTCTTGCAGCTTCTCTATAAGTTTTGAGTGGTTATTGAAATGTGCCGCTCCTGTACCAAATTCTTCGACACTATGTTTGGTTAGCTCCCCATATGCAAACAATCGTGTCACCCCAAATTCCTTAGCAACTTCAGCTGCCTTTTTATGCATAAAAACACCTTCATCACCTAGCTCACCCATGTCTCCTAACACCAACCAATGCTCACCTGGTTCTTGCGCTTGAACATCTAATGCTGCAGCTAAGGATGCAGGATTTGCGTTATAACTATCATCCAATACGCTAGCGCCAGCCAGACCCTCAACCATCACAAGACGACCTGGTACCGCTATAGTTTTTTCAATACCAGTTTTTATGTCTTCAAGATCCAAACCCAGTGCCAAGCCGACTGCAGTTGCAGCCAATATATTTAGCAATGCATGCATACCGGGTACTTGCGGCTTAACTCGGATCTCACCTATAGGCGTAATTATCTCAACCTGATCGCTTGAGATTTGTTTGCCACTAACGTCTGCATGCTTCTCTATTCCAAAGCTAATTTGCATGCGGTCACCAATAAATTTCTCTAACTCTTCCCTATAGTGTTCATCTGCATTAATCACTGCGACACCATTTGCGCTTAAGTTTTGATACAACTCGGCCTTTGCATGCACTACACCTTCAATTGACCCAAACCCTTCTAGATGGGCTGGTCCAATATTAGTAATCACCCCAATATTCGGCTCAGCAATTTTTGCTAAAGCTGCAATTTCGCCAGCATGGTTTGCGCCCATTTCAATAACAGCGAAACGATGGCTCTCATTTAAATTACTCAGAGTTAATGGCACACCAATATGGTTATTTAAATTTCCCACTGTAGCTAAAACGTTTCCTTGGGTGCTTAATATTTGTTTGATTAATTCTTTTACTGAAGTTTTACCATTTGAACCAGTGACACCTATAACCGGTAAGTTAAATCGTTTTCGCCATGCGGCTGCTAATTGCTGCAAAGCCTTATAGGTATCCTTAACCACAACTTGTGGAATAGTGGTATTCACTTTTTGTTGCACTAACACAGCTGCTGCTTTGCTAGCTTTGCCAGCTTCGATCATTTCATGCGGATCGTATGAATCGCCGACCAAAGCAATAAACAAAACATCGGCTTGCATATTTCGTGTGTCCGTAGATAATCCATCCACTGACACATCATCTCCATACAATTGGCCTTTAGTAATTTCTGCAATTTCAACTAAATTTAATTTCATAAAGCTTCTTGCAATATATCAATAGCAACTTGTTTATCATCAAAGGGTAAATGATTGCCCTTAACAATCTGCACTGCCTCATGACCTTTACCGGCAATTAACACCATATCTTCGACACCTGCATGCCAAATCGCATATTCGATTGCTTTTTGTCGATCATGGATTAATGAATAACTTGATGATGAGGAAAAACCTAACTGTATTTCATTAGTAATTTCTTCTGGATCTTCAAAGCGTGGGTTATCATCCGTAACCACTGCCACATCTGCATGTTTTTCTACTGCTTGTGCCATCAATTTGCGTATGCCTTGATCACGATTTCCTCCGCAACCAAATACACACCAAAGCTTGCCTACACAATGTGCTCTTAGAACTTTCAATACATTAATAAGCGCTTGTGGAGTATGCGCATAATCAATGACTACAGCTGGTGAACTTTTTCTTCTTGAATTTTTTTTAGGCGTAATAAATTCCATTCGACCGGGAACTGTGCTCACTTCAGATATAGCATTCACTGCTTTATTAAACTCAACGTCACTTGCAAGCAAAGCTCCCATCACAGCGAGCAAATTACTGATATTAAATTTTCCAAATAATCTAGTTTTTAATTTCGCTTTACCCCAACTAGACTCAATTTCAAAACTCGTTTCATCAGCAACATGTTTGATATTGGTAGCGTTAATATATAACCCTATGTTGATTGCATTTGATTTAATCGAATAGGTAATTACATTCAGTTGAGGCGAGAACTCCTGAGCCAAGCGCATACCAGCTTCATCATCGATATTAATTACTGCATTTTTTAGATTAGTAGTTTGAAATAACAATCGTTTGGAATTGAAGTAATCGTCAATGGTGCCGTGATAATCCATATGGTCACGACCCAAATTAGTAAACACAGCCGTATCAACTTCAACACCATTTAATCTACCTTGGCTCAAACCATGTGACGAAGCTTCCAACACCGCATTGATTACCTCGTTCTCATTTAGGTTGTTCAACAAACCATGCATTCGCACTGCATCAGGTGTGGTATGGCTCGCATCATCAAGATTCGGATATACGCCATAACCTAATGTACCAATTACTCCACACGGAAGATCAAGCTGCTTTAAAGCTTGTGCGATAAATTGGCTTACCGAAGTTTTTCCATCTGTACCGGTCACGGCAATGACATTCATTTGTGCTGATACATTATTGTAAAAACGTTGGCAAATTAGCCCAAGTTTCTGCTGTAAATTATCGATTTCTAGGCAAGGAGTATTCCTAGGTAATTCATCAATCTTAACTTGTGAGCTAGTTTCCCAAGCCAGCGCTGCCGCACCATTGGCAATTGCTTGAGAACTATATTCAAGCCCATGTTGCTGCAAACCTTGTAGAGCAAAAAACAAATCGCCTTTTTTTGTATAGCGACTATCTAAACTTAAACCGCTGATAGAAATGTCTGAATAATCAGCTTGCAACTTCGTCCAGCCTTTTAACAATTTGTCCAAAGGCCATGTAATCGGCGCATTGCTTTGCATAAGTTAACCCGCATGATCTTGTGCTGGCTCAACATGAGCTTGCAGAGGTACTTTATCTGGCGAAATATTAAGTATGCGCAAGGCACCACCCATTATTTTTGAAAATATAGGAGCTGCAACTTCGCCGCCAAAATACATGCCACTGCTTGGTTGATCGACCATCACTACCAACACTAATTGAGGATCACTGGCAGGCGCCATTCCTGCAAATACTGAAATATACTTATCTTCTTCATAACCACCTTTTGCAGATTTATGCACCGTACCTGTCTTACCTGCGACGCTATAACCCGGAATCGCAGCGCGTGAACCGGTGCCTTCTGATGAAACCACAGCGGTTAACATCGTGACAACTTTATCAACCGTTTGTGGCGAAAAAATGGCGGGTATTTTTTGTTGATTCTTTAATTCCTCATCGGATTTTCGTAACATTGAAACAGGTAAAAGCTTGCCTCCCGAAGCCAACACGGCGTAGGCCCGCGCTAACTGCAAACTTGTTGTCGACATGCCATAGCCATAAGACATGGTTGCATGTTCAACTTTATGCCAATCATGAAAGCTTTTTAAATGGCCGGACACCTCACCAGGAAACCCCGATTCAGTAGAATGGCCGATCCCAATAGAACTAAATGTCGACCATAGCTCTTGCGCTGGGATGGTTTGTGCAATCTTGGTAGCACCCACATTGCTAGATTTAAGTATGATTTCGCTCACAGTAAGTGATCCATAATTTTTATGATCTCGAATAGTGAACTCACCAATCTTATATTTCCCCGGTGCAGTATGAATAATGGTGTTTTGTGTATAGCGTTGCGATTCTAATGCAGCAGCAATAGTAAAAGGCTTGATAGTTGAACCAGGCTCATACACATCGGTCACAGCTCGGTTACGATACGTACCACGACTATAACCTTTGCGATTATTCGGATTAAATGAAGGTGCATTTGCCATCGCTAGCACTTCACCGGTTTTCGCATCCAATAAAACTGCTGATGCAGATTTTGCACGATGCTTTGAAAGCTTTGCTTTTAATTCACGGTAAGCAATATATTGAATTCGTTTATCAATACTAAGCACCATATCCTTACCAGGCTCTGGAATACTCATCGCTTCTACATCTTCAACAATGCGACTATAAGAATCCTTAATTACTTTTTTAGCACCCGACCTCCCTTGCAACCACTTCTCATAAGCAAGCTCGACACCTTCTAAACCGTTGTCATCAATTCCGGTGAAACCCAATACATGGGAAGCAACTTCTGCGGTAGGGTAGTAACGCCGATATTCACGCTTTAAATGTATCCCTCCACTGCCTAACTGTTTTAATTTTTCTGCTTGTTGAGGACCAATATGTCGTTTTACATATAAGAACTGACGATTTTTTTTGCTTTGCAACTTTTTGATTAAGCTATCTGCATCCATATTTAAAATGAGCGAAACATTGCGTATGGCCTTATGACTTTGCAAAGCTTCAAGTGGATTTGCCCACACTGAATAGATAGGCGTGCTAACTGCGAGTAACTCCCCGTTTCGATCTAATATCATGCCGCGATGGGCAGGTATTTCGACTACTCGCAGATGGCGCGCCTTACCTTCCTCCTCTAAAAACTCGTGTTCAAACAATTGCAAATAAACAGATCTAACAAATAAACCACCAAGACCAATCACAAATAAAGACAGCAAAAAAACTCTGCGCATTGAATAAATTGGATTTTTCTTCATATTTTATAGATGTCTTAACTTAGATATCTCATTGGGTTTTAAGAAAAACCAGTCTTTCTTTATGCACAAGCCCCATATTTAATTTTTCACGGGCAATTTTTTCCACCCTTCCATGCGTAGCCCAAGCGCTTTGTTCTAATTGAAAACGTCCCCATTCAATTTGTAACTCATCAAAATTATTTTGCATGGCTTGTAATTCAATAAATGATTTACGCATCGAATGTTTTGAATACACCACGCCCACACCAGTCGCTACATTGGCAATAAACAAAACTATCACCAACAAAACTCGACCTAACATGCCGCCCACTCCAATACATGTAGTTTTGCACTTCTCGCCCTTGGGTTATTAGCAACTTCATCGTCTGAAGGCTTAATAGCCTTACAAACTCTTTTCAACTTAGCCTCATGCTGTTCAGTAACTGGTAATTTTCGCGGCAGATTCGAATGTGTGTGTTTGCGCAATAAATTTTTTACAATCTGATCCTCAAGAGAATGAAATGTTATTACCAACAATCTTCCCGAGTTCACCAACAATCCTAGACAGTCATCCAATGCGGTTATGAGCGATTCGAGCTCTTTATTAATAAAAATTCGCACTGCCTGAAAAGTGCGTGTAGCCGGATGCTTTTTCTCATTTGAACGACCCACAACACTTAGCACAAGATCAGCCAATTCTTTTGTAGTAGTCAGAGGCTGCTGCACACGTCTCTCTATCACAGCATTGGCAATTCTTCTGCTATAACGCTCCTGCCCGTATTCTTTTAATACTTTTTCTAACTCAGCCGCACTTACTTTTTTTAGCCATGCCGTTGCACTCAAGCCTTCGGTTGTGTTCATTCGCATATCCAATGGCCCGTCATGCATAAAACTAAATCCTCTATCCGGGTTATCTAATTGCGGAGATGAAACTCCTAAATCAAAAAAAATCCCATTTACCTGACGTTCAAGTTTATATTGCTTAGCCACTTCTAAAATTTGAGAAAAATTATTTTGCTCAAAAATAATTCGCGAATCATTAGCAAACTTTTTTTTGCCATATCCAATGGCTTGTATATCTTGATCTATTGCCAAAAGCTTCCCACCAGGGCCAAGACTTTTTAATATCTCCTCGCTATGCCCTCCACGACCAAATGTGCAATCAATATATTTGCCATTCGGTTCAATATTTAAAGCTTCTATGACTTCTTTGAGTAATACCGGATGATGCAAATATTCAGCATCATTCATTGTTAAATGGAGAGCGTTTCAAGTGCACCCGAGATATCACTTAATTTATTTTCATCTTTAATCCAGCGTTCACGCATCTTTTCCCAAGTTTCTTGATCCCATAATTCAAACTTGTTTCCCTGACCAATTAACACAGCATGTTTCGTTAAATTGGCAAATTTTCGTAACGGCGGCGGTAGCAACACTCTATGGCTAGCATCTACATCACATTCTGTTGCATGGCCAACAATCAAACGTTGCAAACGCCTGACCTGTCGATCCATACTGGGTAGTAGCATTAGCTTTTGATGGATAACGCGCCATTCCGGCATGGGATAAATCAGTAAACAGCGATCAACATCTACTGTAGTGACTAAACTGCCACCACAACTTTCCTGGATACTTTCGCGGTAGCGAACAGGCAGAGACATGCGGCCCTTGGCATCCAAATTTAGATCGTTGATTCCCTGAAACATAAGTATTGGTCACGGACATTTATTCCATGTTTTCCCACAATTTCCCACTTTTTGACACTATAGAAACAGGGCAGTTAGATTGCAAGCGAATAAGTAGAAAAAAAACCAAAAAAATACTTATAAGACAGATAGTTAAGAGGCTTTATACCCTGAAAAATACAGGGTAATACGATAAGAACTTACCTAAATTTGGGACCTTAACAGAGAATAGTAATAATTTAGGTTAAGAGTGCTGAAGCAAATTTATTAAGAAACTCCAAATATGGAGCTTTAAAGATTAAAATCCAGCTGTCTACCAGCCATCTACGACAACAGTTAGAAATGGAGCCAGCCGATAAGCCGGGTTCTGTCGAGAGCAGTCATTCATCTAGGGCTTATGTCACCACAAGCCTCGAGCAACCTACCCGGGGACCGCACGGGCCATGCGCTGGATTTCTCCACGCCCCCCTATTTGGTCTTGCTCTAGGTGGGGTTTACCTAGCCACATCTGTTACCAGCTGCGCGGTGCGCTCTTACCGCACCCTTTCACCCTTACCTAAATATAAATATTTAGGCGGTTTACTTTCTGTTGCACTTTCCATGGACTCAAATCCTCCAGGCGTTACCTGGCACCTTGCCCATAGAGCCCGGACTTTCCTCCGCAGTACTTATAAATAAGTACTACAGCGACTGCTTAGCTGACTCCATTTGTTAAGATAACACACTAGAGCTATGACTTATTTTTAGATTCGTCCAAGCCTAATGAATAAAGTTGATTGCGGCGCAAACCAGTATGTTTAGAAACAATCGCTGCAGCTTCTTTAAGTGGCAAATGTTGCTGCAAATCAAACAATAGTTGCTTGGCTTTTTCTACCGTTTCAGCATCTTCTGCAGATGAATTACCATGTAAAATAAATACGATTTCACCACGAATTTTTTCATTTTGCCCTGTTAGCTGCATTTGAACTCCATGCAGATCAGAACATATATGCTGCTCATAATGTTTAGTCAGCTCACGTAATAAGGCTGCTTTCCGCACACTACCCATAACTTCAATACAGTCTTTTATAGTCGCTTGTATACGTTGTGCTGATTCATAAAAAACTAGGGTTCGCGTCTCAAAGCGCAGTGTTTTCAGTAGCTTTACCCGTTCTGCGGAACTTTTAGGCAAAAAACCCTCAAATATAAATCGGTCTGTAGGAATCCCTGCAATAGATAATGATGCCGTCAAAGCGCTAGCACCCGGGATAGAACGTACACATATCCCAGACTGTTGAGCCGTTGATACGAGCTTATAGCCAGGGTCACTAATTAATGGCGTACCAGCATCTGAAACTAGGCCTATGTCTACGCCAGCTTGCAGCTGCTCTATAACTGAGGATATTTTTTTAAATTCATTAAAATCATGTAGCGACTGCAATTTAGCTTGGATACCATAGTGCTCTAAAAGATGTTTAGTTACACGGGTATCTTCAGCATATAAAGTCTTTACATTCTTAATAGTATCTAAAGCACGTAGTGTAATATCCGCAAGATTGCCAATAGGTGTAGCAATAACATATAAAGTACCGTAATCACTCATTAAACTTAACCCGCAATAAAACTAACCAGTTGATAATACTTAATAATGCAAAAGCCCCAATCGCAACACCCACTAATTTATAAACCAATACTGATACTCGTAGCATTGTTAGCAACTTGCATGCTATGGAGTTGCGCAAACTTTCCATTAGATACTGGCAAAGTATTTGACTCAACTAGCAGCTCACAGACACGACGCGCTGAAAAACTCCTCGCTGCAGGAAAGTATCAAGAAGCAGCATCGATTTTTTGGGCGGAAGCAGAAACTCGACCATCACCGCAAAAAGAAGCATTACAAATTAGAGCAGCAGAAGCAGTATTGCAACCAGAAACTAAGTTACAAGCACAACAATATCTAGGTGCGATTGATGAAAGTGTACTGTCGAAGGGTTTGTTAGTTCGAAAACGTGTTGCTTTAGCTGAACTTGCCCTATTAAATGGGCAACCACAGCTAGCGTTAGACGCAGCTCCTGAAAAGCTAATAAACGTATCGGAAAAATATAATCCTCATTTACTTGCAGTGCGTGCCAAGGCATTAAAAAGTGCTGGCATGATGAAGAAATCCATAGAAACACGCATCACACTAAATCAATTACTACGAAAACCAGCACAACGTAAGAAAAATAATGAATTGATTTGGCAGACTCTGCTCAATACGAATAATACGGAATTGAATTCCTGGTCAGCCAACAACAATAATCCAGAACTTGCAGCTTGGCTTAGTCTTGTCACCATACAAAAACAACCGCACGAAAATCAGGCCTCTATAGATAACGCTATACAGCAGTGGCGTTCAATATATTCTAACCACAGAATCCCAAATCATATTATTGATTCCATCACCAAAGACTATGCTTCTTTTCATATTGCACCAAACAAAATCGCATTGCTGTTACCGCTAACCGGACGCTACAGTAGAGTAGCTGAAGCGGTATATGCAGGAATCACTACTGCTAGAGAATTTGGCGATGCGTTCAACCCTCCTCCTGAACTTGTGATATACGACACAGGTGATGACCCAACTTCAGCATTAAGTTATTACCAACGCGCTGTCAACGAAGGAGCTGATTTTATAATTGGCCCATTTCAAAAAGACGCGGTACGCACACTAGCTAACCAAGGCACGCTATCGGTTCCAACCCTATCTTTAAATTATTCAGACAGTGCACTTGAAGGCGCACAAAACTTATATCAGTTTGGTTTATTGCCTGAAGATGAAGCCAAACAAGTGGCAGAGCGCGCATCGTTTGAGAATAAAGCTGCTGCTTTAGTACTTGTACCTGAAGGCGAATGGGGAACACGCTTGTTATCGTCCTTCACCAATCGGTTTCATGAACTAGGTGGCTCAGTAATTCAATCAGAGCGTTACTTTCCGCAAAATTCTGATTACTCTGTCGCCATAAAAAGCTTATTGCAATTAAACCAAAGCGAACAACGTAGGCGCACAGTGCAATCTATTGTTAGGGCAGAGGTAGAGTTTGAACCACGACGCAGACAAGATGCCGACTTTATTTTTATTGCCGCATCACCACAACAAGCAAGGTTAATTCGTCCGCAGCTTAGTTATCATTTTGCATCTGATTTACCGGTGTATGCTACTTCGCATGTCTTTTCGGGTAATGAAAATATCTCAGCCGATCAAGATATCAATGGCATCACGTATTGTGATGTACCTTGGTTATTGTCTACTGACCCTTCAATGGAATTGTTAAGAGACTCTTTAGACCTACAATCATTTAGCAGCTCCTCTCGACTGCCTCGTTTTGCAGCTCTTGGAATTGATGCTTATCAAGTCATTCCACATTTACAACGTCTCGCCGCAAATGATTTTGATCGCTATCAAGGCACAACAGGAAAATTAAGTATAGATGCACAAAACCGTATTTATCGACAACTCATCTGGGCAAAGTTTGAAAAAGGTCGCCCGGAAACGCTTGGTGTTACTCCTGATCTAACTCCAGACTTTTCTGCACAAGTTAATCAGTGAAAACATCTCAACAGGGACAAATTGCTGAAGATGCAGCATGTAAGTTTCTACAAAAAAATGGGCTAAAACTAGTTGAAAAAAACTACCGTTGTCGTACAGGCGAAATAGACTTAGTTATGCAAGACAAGGAAGAGCTAGTATTTGTCGAAGTTCGCTATCGAGCAAAAAGCGACTTTGGTTCAGCCCTAGACAGCGTCGACCAGAATAAAATTCAAAAACTTATCTCTGCTGCTAACCATTATGTTTCCAAAAAACAGCCCGATCTGCCTATGCGTTTTGATGTGATAGGATTTGATGCATCATTGAAACCAAATTGGGTGAGTAATGCTTTTCCTGCCTTCTAAATTCTAGAAAGTTCTGATTTATTAATGAAATGACTGAGATTAGACAAAAAATGTCGAAATGAGCGATGTGTATTATTATATACACGAGCGATTTGAGATTATTTTTTAACGATATATCAGAATAAATCAGAGCTTCCTAACTAATTATGAATAAAGAATCACGAATCGAAGAATTATTTCAAGCCAGCATTGAAACCAAACAAGCAAGCTTGAACGAAGTAAAAACTTCTGTTGCTAATGCTGCTGAAAAAATAGTTCAAGCATTCAAGCAGCAAGGCAAAGTACTTTCCTGTGGAAATGGTGGCTCAGCTGCAGACTCACAACACCTCTCCTCTGAGTTACTCAATCGCTTTGAGCGTGAGCGAGAAGGCTTAGCTGCAATTGCACTTACTACAGATAGCTCTACCCTTACATCGATTGCTAATGATTATAATTACGAAGATATTTTTTCCAGGCAGGTTCTCGCACTTGGAAATTCCAACGATGCGTTAGTTGCAATCACCACTAGTGGTAATTCAGCAAATGTTTTATCCGCAATTAAAGCTGCACACAAAAAAGGCATGACTGTGGTTGTACTATCAGGCAATGGTGGCGGAAAATTAGCTTCCGTTTTAAAAGAAACAGATATTGAAATCCGTGTGCCTAGCAATTCCACTGCACGCACTCAAGAAGTTCATCTCTTAGTACTTCATTGCCTTTGTGACTTGATAGACCAAGAACTGCTTGGCTAATCACTTACCTTACGAATTTCAATACGTGACTTTAGACTCTTCCATTATCAGCAAGTTTATCGATGCTTGCGGAAAAAATTCTGTACTTGCCGACCAAGACGAACGCTGGGTGTATGGCTATGACAATAGCAAGCAACATGCGTGCCCAGATTTGGTTTTACTCCCGCAACAGCACGAGCAAATACTACAAGCTGTAAAAATTTGTAATGAATACAAAATACCACTCACGACACGCGGGCGCGGAACAGGGACAACTGGAGCGGCAGTGCCCATTCAGGCAGGTGTTATACTATCAACCGAGCGTATGAATCAAGTCTTAGAGTTTGATAATAAAAATAGAAACATACGCGTCGAACCAGGTGTATTAAATGTAGAAGTGCAAAAACATGCTGCTGAAAAAAACTTATTTTGGCCACCTGATCCCAGTAGCGCTGACTATTGCAGCATAGGCGGCAACCTTGCCTGTAATGCAGCAGGGCCACGCGCTGTAAAGTATGGAACGTGTAGGGAAAACACTTTAAGCCTTACTGCGATCACTGGTGCAGGTGAAGCTATTCATACAGGTAGCGCTACTACCAAAGGTGTAGTTGGCTTAGACCTGACACGTTTACTAATAGGCAGTGAAGGCATATTAGGCATCATCACTGAAGCAAGATTAAAACTTAGCCCAAAGCCTGAATGCATAAATACTATTCGCGCTTTATACAAAAACTCAAACATCGCTATAGAAGCAGTAGTAAATATATTGGCTCAAAGCGCACTTCCTTATGCATTAGAATTTATTGATTCAGGCTCATTAAATTTAATTCGCAATAATTCTAGTCTTGAATTAGACAGAGAAGCTCGAGCCATGTTGATGATTGAAGTGGATGGACTTAATGAAAATATTCAATCTAGTACACAAGCTGTTTTGAGTGCTGCCAATATTGTTGGCTGCATAGAGATCCAAACCGCAGCGGATGAACAACAAAAAACACAGCTTTGGGCAGCACGTAAAGCACTCTCCCCTGCTCTTCGCAGCTTCGCACCAAACAAAATTAATGAAGATGTTGTAGTACCGGTTACTCAGCTACCTACTTTGTTAACCGAGCTAGAAAAACTTAGTAAAAAATATGATATCGCAATTTTTAATTTTGGTCATGCAGGTAATGGTAATTTACACGTCAACCTTTTATACGATGCAACTAAGCAAGAAGAACCTGCAAGAAACTGTCTAAATGATGTTTTTGAGCTTACTCTAAAACTAGGCGGAACTCTTTCAGGTGAGCATGGAGTAGGTATAGCTAAACGCGATTATGTTAGCCAAGAAATAGATGCCACAACACTTTCCTTGATGCTAAAAATTAAACAACAATTTGATCCAAACAATATCCTAAACCCTGGCAAAACACTTCCAAGTACAGGGATGCACTATAATTAAGTCGCATCATGGTTGATGCATCAGATTAATGCTCTTGGATATTAATTATGTCCGATTTCGACCGCCATGGATGGAGGAAGTGCAGAAATTGCAAGAGGGAATATCTGCCTGCCACTTATGTGTGGACACATGGATGTACGAATATTATTAGCAACAAGGACGTTGCATCAAATTAAATCTTCAATTTCCTATATGCCCGTTTTTGGCCAATAGCGGTCATTCATAACATTGATATTTTAGATACTCTAAACGCAGCTAGCCGATTCCTATAAGTGATGTAGATCAATAACCCCTCAATTTTTTACATTACCATAATAAGAAAAACTCTAGAAAAGTTAATAATTTTATTATTAAACTAAGCATCATTTTGATCTACTAACAAAGGAGGAATCTATGCTTTCAATGAAACTGACTGCCATGGCCTGTTGTCTCGCTATTGCAGGTACTTTATCCGTCAATGCCGAGGAAATGGAAGATGCAAGAACGCTGGTCAAGTTGCCTAGTGGTATTAAAGAAAAGATGGTAATCATTATGCGCGATCACATCCGCGCACTGGACGACATTATCGACGCCGTTCAGACTGGGGAATATGATAAGGCGGAAAGCATTGCCGAATCTCGGTTGGGCTGGGGCTCGCCATTACGCATTACAGATCAAGAGGTTATCAAACACTGGCCAGAACCAATGCAAAAAATGGCGGACCAGCTGTATCATGCTGCCAGTAATTACGTAGTTGTATCTCGAAACGCCGCGGTTGAAGAGAGCAAGGGAAGCTATCAGAAAGTTAATGCAGCGCTAGGTGAAGTGTCTTCTGCCTGCTGTGCTTGCCACGAAACTTACCGCTTACGCTGATCTTCAAACGCCGGGGTCTGCAAAAGGAAAGTGGATCTCGGCTTTCTGTATTACCTGCTAATTTTTTTGATACATAGCATTTTTCTTTTTTTTTATCACTTATTTTCAATCTTCAAATATCCACTTTGGGTCGTAAGTAGTCATTTTAATCTTTCATCGACATAAGCCATCCAATTGACAAGCTAGATACACCTATAATACCTGCCAGCGGTAGCTCAAGTATCCAAAATATAGTTTTTTGCAGTCCTTGCCATTGCAAATCCAAAAGT
>JABDMD010000083.1 GCA_013001685.1 Gammaproteobacteria bacterium
TTTCTGCAGTGGCTCCGCCCACGCCAGTGTCTACTTCATCAAATATAAGTGTAGGGATTTTTAAATTATTCGAGGTCGCCATTTGTATGGCAAGACTAAGTCTGGAAAGTTCACCGCCTGAAGCCACCTTGTTTAAGACTCTTAGTGACTGCCCTGGGTTAGTGCTCACTAAAAACTTTATTTCATCTAAACCATTTAAAGATAGTTCTGTAGATTTTTTAGGTTCCACATTTATATGAAAACGACCACCTTGCATGCCAAGCGCTTGCATGGATTCGGTTATTTTTTCATTAAGCTCATTGGCGGCGTTTTTTCTGGCACTACTGATCTTTTTGGCTGTAGTACGATAAAGCTGCTCGGCTTCTTGCATTGAGGCTTTAATCTTATCAGGATCACTATGTTCGCCTTCAATGGAGTCTAGCTCTTTTTTTATTGCAGCATGTATGTTTAGCAATTCTTTTGGTTTAACTTTGTGCTTGCGGGAAATTTCTTCTACCGCAGTAATGCGGTCTTCCAGTATTTGTAACTCTTGCGGGCTGGATGAAATATTTTCAGAGTAATTGCGCAAATAGGCCGCAACTTCCTTGGTTTGGATATGGATGCTGCGCAGTATTTCTAAAGGTTCGTTTAGCTCATTATCAACCGCGGCATATTTTTCAGCATCACTAATTAAAGAACTGAGTTTATCGTAAATAGAATTGTCACCATCGCCAGCTAATTGCTGTGAAATGCGCATACTATTTTCATTTAGTTCTTTAGAGTTATTTAATAGAGCAAACTTCTCATTAATTTCTTCGTATTCGCCAGCTTGTAAGTTTAATTCTTCCAATTCTTGAAATTGATAACGTAGTAATTCTAATTTTGCGCGTGTATCTGCTTGGTTTGTTTCTGCAATTTCCAATTGATTATTTAAACTTTGCCAAAGTCGAAAAACGGCAGCAAGTTTCTCGATATTTTTACTATTATTAGCAAAGCTATCTAATAATTGTCGTTGCATGTCTAGGCGCATAAGTGATTGATGTTCATGTTGTCCATACACATCAACGAATAAATCTCCAAGGCTACGTAGTGCGGCTACAGAGGATGGGCTATTGTTTATGTAAGCTTTGGATTTTCCATCTTTATTAATTACGCGGCGCAAAACACACTCGTCGCCATCATCAAGGTCATGTTCTTTAAGCCAAGCAGTAGCTTCTTCTGAACTTCTGGTATTAATTGTTGCGGTTACTTCTACATTTGCATTATCAATACGTGCAACAGAGCGGTCGGCGCGGTTGCCTAAAGCTAGATTGAGTGCATCAATAATAATCGATTTACCCGCACCGGTTTCACCTGTTAGCACACTCATACCATCATAAAAATCCAACTCTAACTCATCAATGATTGCAAAGTTTTTAATAAAAATAGATTTGAGCATAAGACTTGCTAAGTGTTTCTAATGCTTATTTATTGTTATTGTCAGGAGAGGTACTCCAGCGTAATTTTACACGCAAAACATCAAAATAATCATAATTCTTAGGTTGGATGAGCCGTAATACGTGTTTGCACTTTTCTATTACAATAGTATCACCAGGCATAAAGTCCATATCAATTTGCCCATCAATAGAAGCAAGCGCTGTATGACGATTTTCTTCAGATAATAATATTTCGACCCTACTGTGTGCATCTACCACTATAGGTCGATTACTTAATGTGTGTGGGCAGATCGGTACCAGAACAATTGCATCTATGTTCGGATGTAGGATGGGTCCACCACCAGATAATGCATATGCAGTGGATCCGGTTGGTGTGGCAACAATATAGCCATCTGCTCGAAGGGTGTTTACATATTGTTTATTTACACGCGATTCAATTTCAATCATGCGTACCATTTGCTTGGCATGTACCACGACATCATTAATAGCGCAGCACGAACCAATAGTTTTGCCATCTCGAATTAGACTAGCTTGTAAAACAATTCTTTGCGCCTCTTCATATTCACCAGAAAGAATTTGACCTAACTGTTTTTCAATTTCACTCGGGCTAATTTCCGCAAGAAACCCTAAACGACCTAAATTAATTCCAAGTAATGGAATTTCTTTTTGGATTAAGCTATGTGCGGCATGCAAAATAGTTCCGTCACCACCCACCACAATGACCAGCTCGCTATTTGAAGCAATTTCATCAAGGCTGGATTCATTTATCTGCTCAGAAGCTAAAAACGAGGCGGATACTTTGTCGGCCCAGATTTCCAGTGATTGACCGACTAGATATTTGTACAAAGACTGAACCGTAGCCGCAATGGCAGGATCGTCAGGCTTAGAGATAATACCGATTTTGGGAAACTGGCTCACGAGGGTTCTATGTCTTTGATTTTTATTAAAGCTATCATGGATCTAATGCTTACACCATGGGCCACTAACTCTATCCGCTAGCTTCTTGACATGTATAGGGTGGGCTGTAATGATTCTTTAGCACTCTCTTCTATTGAGTGCTAAAAATTTGTAAAAAACTATATGCATTGCCATCGAAATTATGAGTTCTAACGACGATACCAAAAGCTCGTTAAATAAGCGTGCCCATCGCTTGTTAAAAGTATTAGTGCAGAGCTACATAACCGATGGTCAGCCGATGGGCTCTCGAAACTTGGCAAAGATGTCTGAGTTAGATATCAGTCCGGCTACGGTACGTAATGTAATGGCAGACCTGGAAGAAATGGGGTTTGTTGAAGCGCCACATACTTCTGCTGGGCGTATACCGACAACCAAAGGTTATCGCATGTTTGTGGATACTATGTTGAAAGTGCAGCCATTAACAAATGATTTGGTTGCTCGTGTATCAAAAGATCTTAAATCCAATTTAAGTATGAATGGTTTGGTTGAAAGCGCATCTGGATTGCTTTCAGGATTAACAAGCATGGCAGGTGTTGTTACCTTGCCGAAACATGACCATGTTGAATTGCGGCAAATTGAATTTTTACCATTATCCGATCAACGCGTTCTTGCGATTTTAATAGTTAATCAAAAAGAAGTTCAAAATCGCATTATCCATACTGATCGCGAATACAGCCCTTCGGAATTGGAGCAAGCAGCAAATTATTTAAATGAGCTATGTGCCGGGCAAGATTTGGTTATAGCACGACAAAAAATTCTGCAGGAATTGGATCACGTACGTGAAAACATGAATGAGCTGATGCGATCAGCAGTTGAAATGGGAGAGAAAGTTTTTTCTGATACCAGCACTGGCGAGTCTGACTACGTGGTTGTTGGTCAAACGAATTTGATGGAATATGAAGAACTTTCGGATATATATAAGTTGCGTGGCTTGTTTGATGCTTTTAATCAAAAACGAGAATTTTTGAATTTATTAGATCGGTGTATATGTGCAGAAGGAGTGCAAATTTTTATTGGTCAAGAATCTGGCTATAAGGCACTGGATGATTGCAGTGTGGTGACTTCGCCTTACACGGTAGATGATGAAATTATGGGCGTATTAGCAGTAGTAGGACCGACACGCATGTCTTACGAAAGAGTAATACCCATCGTAGATCTAACTGCTAAGCTACTTGGCGAAGCCCTACATACTAAAAATTAAATAGTAGTACTTGAATACTTAGAATTAGCCTTCATATTGCCGTGTATATAAAATAGAAGCCTATGACCAATTCAGAACAAAATGTAGAAACGGATGATTCAATAGTGAATGAACCAACACATGAACATGAAAATGCTCAACCTCATACTGAAGCAAGTGAGTCTAATGTAAATGAACGAGAGCAAGAAGTAGATAAACAGTTAGAAGAAGCGCAACAACAAGTGGTTGAATATCATGACAAGATATTACGCATGCAAGCTGAGATGGACAATTTGCGCAAGCGAACCGAGCGCGATGTTTCTAATGCGCATAAATATGCAGTGGATAAATTTGCAAATGAACTACTACAGGTTAAAGACAGCCTGGAGTTAGGTTTAAGTGCAGAAGATATTGATGTTGCTAAGCTTCAAGAGGGTACTGAATTGACCCTCAAAATGCTTAGTAATGCATTTGAAAAATTCTCAATCGAAGAATTGAACCCTGTGGGTGAGGCTTTTGATCCAAATCTACATGAAGCAATGACCATGCAGGAAAGCACAGAGCATGAGCCGAATACGGTGTTAACCGTGATGCAAAAAGGCTACACACTACATGGACGATTGATTAGGCCAGCGATGGTGATTGTGGCTAAGGCAGTGGGTTAAAAGGGAAGTGGGTAGATAAGCAAAATCCCGATGATATTTGGGTAAAAAGACGAATTATTTTTAGATTTGTCCTTGAAAACAGCAATCATGGCCCAATCTATGTGTATAGATAAGATTCTGTTTAATTTTTAATCAACGTAATTTTGAGTATTTTGGAGAACAACGATGGGTAAGATCATTGGCATAGATTTAGGTACAACCAATTCTTGTGTGGCTGTTATGGAAGGCACAACACCTAAAGTAATTGAGAATAGTGAGGGTGATCGAACCACTCCTTCCATTGTTGCGTTTGCAGAAGAAGGTGAAGTGTTAGTGGGACAAGCCGCAAAACGTCAGTCTGTAACTAATCCTAAAAATACCCTAAACGCTATTAAGCGTTTGGTAGGTCGTCGTTTTGATGAAGAGGCTGTTCAAAAAGATATCAAACTTGTTCCTTACAATATTGTTAAGGCAGATAATGGTGATGCTTGGGTAGAAGTAAATGGCGAAAAGATGGCACCACCAGAAATTTCTGCTCGTATATTAATGAAAATGAAAAAGACTGCTGAAGATTACCTTGGTGAAGAGGTAACTGAAGCAGTGATTACTGTGCCTGCATATTTTAATGACTCACAACGTCAAGCAACAAAAGATGCGGGTAAGATTGCCGGTCTTGAAGTTAAGCGCATCATTAACGAACCAACCGCTGCTGCACTTGCTTATGGCATGGATAAAAAACGTGGTGACAGTAAAATTGCAGTTTATGATTTAGGTGGTGGAACATTTGACATTTCTATCATTGAGATTGCCGAAGTTGATGGTGAGCACCAATTTGAAGTTCTATCTACTAATGGCGACACCTTCCTTGGTGGTGAAGATTTCGATATGCGTTTAATCGATTACCTTGCAGATGAATTCAAGAAAGACCAAGGTTTTGATTTACATAACGATCCACTTGCTTTGCAACGTCTTAAAGAAGCTGCAGAAAAAGCTAAGATTGAATTATCTTCAGGCCAACAAACTGAAGTTAACCTTCCTTATATCACTGCAGATGCATCGGGACCTAAGCACTTAAATATCAAGGTCACTCGCGCCAAGCTTGAATCTTTAGTGGATGAGCTTATTCAACGCACCATTGCACCATGCAAACAAGCACTTAAAGACGCAAGTTTATCCGCGTCAGACATTAATGATGTGATTTTGGTAGGTGGACAAACTCGTATGCCGAAGGTCCAAGAAGTTGTTCAAGATTTCTTTGGCAAAGAGCCACGTAAAGATGTAAACCCAGATGAAGCGGTTGCCGTAGGTGCTGCGATTCAAGCTGGTGTGTTGGGCGGTGATGTTAAAGATGTATTATTGCTAGACGTTACTCCACTTTCTCTTGGTATAGAGACAATGGGTGGTGTAATGACTAAATTAATTGAAAAGAACACTACGATCCCTACCAATGCGCAACAAGTATTTTCTACTGCTGAAAATAATCAAACAGCAGTAACCGTTCATGTATTGCAAGGTGAGCGTGATCAAGCGACTGCAAATAAATCGTTAGGTCGTTTTGATCTGAGTGACATTCCGCCTGCACCGCGAGGTGTTCCGCAAATTGAGGTTTCTTTTGATATTGATGCTAACGGCATATTGAATGTTTCAGCAAAAGATAAAGCGACTGGTAAAGAGCAATCCATTGTCATTAAAGCTTCTAGTGGTTTATCTGACGATGAAATCGATAACATGGTGAAAGATGCTGAACTGCATGCTGAAGAAGACAAGAAGTTTTCAGAATTAGTAGCTACTCGAAATACTGCAGATCAAATGATTCATGCAACTGAAAAATCACTTAAAGAAATGGGTGAAAAAGTTGAGCAAGCAGAGCGCATGAATATTGAGAATGCTATCAAAGATCTAAAAGAGGTTTTAGATAAAGATAATAAAGATATCATCGAAACAAAAACGCAAAAACTTGCAGAAGTATCTGGAAAGCTTGCAGAGCGCATGTATGCGCAAAATGATGCAGCAGATGGTGCAGATGCAGGTGCACAAGCAGGTGATGCTGGTAATGCTGATGAAGATGTGGTCGATGCGGAATTTGAAGAAGTAGACGATAACAAGTCTTAATTGACTCTTTAAAATAACCTAAACAATCCGGGGTCGTGAAAGCGCCCTCGGATTTTTCATATTAGCCAAAAAAATTTACAAATATGGCAAAACGAGATTACTACGAAGTTCTTGGGGTAGAGCGCACTGTAAGCGAAAGTGATTTAAAGAAGACCTTTCGCAGGCTTGCAATGAAGTACCACCCGGATCGAAATCCTGGCGATCAAGAGGCCGAAGCAAAATTTAAAGAAGCAAAAGAAGCATACGAAGTTTTAGGCAACCCGAATAAACGCCAAGCTTATGACCAATATGGCCATGCAGGTGTGGAGCAAGGTGCAGGTGGTGGGTCAGGAGACTTTGGTGACATCTTCGGAGATATTTTCGGTGATATATTTGGTGGAGGTCGTGGTGGAGGGCAGCGCGTATATCGCGGTGCTGATTTGCAATACGGTTTAGAAGTTAGCCTTGAAGAAGCAGTGTTTGGTACCGAATCTACAATTGATATTCCTAAGCAATCAACCTGTGAGAAATGTGAAGGCTCGGGAGCAGCACCTAATACGACAATAGATACCTGTGGGACATGTGGTGGTGTTGGACAAGTGCGAATGCAGCAAGGTTTTTTCTCTATCCAGCAAACCTGTCCAAAGTGTCGTGGCAAAGGCAAAACTATAAAAGTACCTTGTGATTATTGTCGTGGAACCGGCCTTTCAAAAGAAAACAAAAAATTATCCATCAAGGTCCCTGCGGGTGTAGATACTGGTGATCGACTTCGTTTAAGTGGTGAAGGTGAGGCGGGTGCAAACAATGGCCCATCAGGTGATTTATATGTTGAGGTTCACGTGCTTCCTCATGAATTATTTACTCGCGAAGAAAACAATTTACTTTGCCAAGTGCCTATAAGTTTTAGTATGGCGGCACTTGGTGGGGAAATTGAAGTTCCAACACTCAATGGTAAAGTTAAGCTAAAAATTCCTGCTGAAACTCAGTCAGGGCGGTTATTTAGATTGCGTGGTAAAGGAGTTAAGCCTGTTCGTGGTGGAGCAACGGGCGATATGCTTTGTACTACTATGGTGGAAACGCCTATTAACTTAACTAAAAAACAAAAAGACCTGATGAAAGAATTCTCTGCAGATGTTGAAAAAGGTGGAAATCGGCATAGTCCTAAATCACATTCTTGGACGGATAATGTTAAAGGCTTTTTTGATAATCTAAAATTCTGGGACGAATAGTTATTTGTAATTTATCTCGTGTGCCGAGCAAATAGTTTGGTGTACACTTCAGTCCTTAATTCAAAGGACATTCAGTAATGGTTCGTGTAGGAGTAAATGGTGCTAGCGGTCGCATGGGTAAAACGCTCATACAAGCTTGCGTCGAACATCAAAATACCCAGTTGGGCGCGGCATTTGAAATTGCGTCCTCAAATTCAATAGGACAAGACGCTGGTGTAACTGCAGGTATCGAAAATCTTGGTGTAGGCATCAATAGTGATCTAGAAAGTCATACGAATGACTTTGATGTGTTAATTGATTTTACTATTCCCGAATGCACCATCCTGTCGTTAGAGTCTTGTTTAAAGCATGGTAAATCTATGGTGATAGGCACCACTGGTTTGGATGATATCCAAAAGCAAAAATTACAAGCAGCTAGCAAAATAATATCAATTATGTTTGCACCAAATATGAGTGTAGGTGTGAATTTGTGTCTAAAATTATTACAAATCGCTGCAAAAACACTAGGCGATGAATACGATATTGAAATTATTGAAGCGCATCACAAGCATAAAGTAGACGCACCTTCTGGGACTGCGTTACGCATGGGTGAGGTGGTTGCTGAAAGTTTAGGTAGAGATTTAAAAGACTGTGCCGTTTATGGTCGACAAGGTATCACGGGCGAGCGTGATAAGAAAACCATTGGCTTTGAAACCATTCGTGCAGGCGATATCGTGGGTGATCACACAGTAATGTTTGCTGGAACGGGTGAACGTGTTGAAATTAAACATAAGGCATCTAGTAGAATGACATTTGCACAAGGTGCTATGCGTGCTGCAAGTTGGTTGTCTACCAAAAGTTCTGGTTTATATGATATGCAGGATGTCCTCGGTCTCTAAAATATTTTTTTTAACACTTGTTGCTTGCTTGTTTCAACAAATAAGCTTTGCGAATGTCGATTCTTTTTCTAAACAGCTTGTAAAAGCTGCACAAGAACGAACCACACATAAAGTTAAATATGATGGAACATATCGTGCAATAGCTTATCCAATGGGTGACGTGCCTTTAAGTCAAGGTGTGTGTACTGACTTAGTAGTTAGAGTATATCGAGCTCAAGGTGTTGATTTGCAACAATTGGCTCATGCAGACATGCATGCTAGTTTCTCTAAGTATCCAAATATTTGGGGCTTGTACTCTACTGATGCAAATATCGATCATCGTCGTGTACCGAACTTGCAAACTTTCTTTAAGCGAAATGGTAAAGAATTAAAGGTTAGTCAAGATGCAGATGATTATGCAGTAGGTAATCTTGTTACGTGGATGTTACCAGGTAAATTACCACACATTGGATAGTTTCAAACCATCTTGCGCAATATTAAAAACGACCGAAAATTATTCACAACATCGGCCGTGGGCCAGTTGAAGACGATATTCTTTTTAAATACAAAATAACCGGTCACTATCGTCATGAAATGTAAATTGAAATAAATTAAGGAACTGAATATGGCTTTAACTTATGCACTACTTTTGTTCTCAGGATTATTTATTGGTATCGCGGCATCGTTTACTGGTCTTGGTGGCGGCTTTTTAATGGTGCCTTTGTTAATTGCGCTGGGCTACACCGCGCAGAAAGCAGTAGGAACTTCTTTCTTAGCTATTTTAATTATTTCTGTATCTGCTGTGTTTGCGCATTCAAAGTTTTCCAATGTGGATTATAAAATAGCAATTGCATTAGGTTTGGGTGGAATCATTGGCGCGCAAATAGGGCCACATCTATTGGAGCATGTATCAACCGCAAACTTTAAAAAGATTTTCTCTTTTATATTGATCGCATTTGCAGGCTATTTGTTTTTTAGTAAGTCATAATGGATGTCCAGAAAGATGATGATGGTTTCCTTTTAGATCCTGCTGATTGGACCGAAGAAATAGCAAAAGAGATTGCTCTTAAAGAGAAACTAGAGCTCACTGAAGATCGCTGGAATCTGGTGCGCCTTATTCGAGATTATTATTGTGAGAATGGCTCGGTACCAGAGTTACGCAAGGTTCTAAAACAACTAAAATCTGAGCTTGGTCCGGAAAAAGCAACCCGTAAGTATGTTTATGCGCTATTTCCATATGGATACGGGCAACAAGGTTGTAAAATTGCAGGTATGAGGCAACCCAAAAAACTTTGGTTGGATTTATAACTCATAAACAGGTTGGTGAGTACATGAAAATAATTATTTTCATTTTAATCGCAAATATTTCAGTATTTTCTTTGGCTTGTTCAAATGAACAAGCTGTCGTAGTAGAAAAGTCATCGCAAGATAAACTAAGTGAAGATAATGTGTTTAAAGGCTACGAAACTGTGTTGGATAAAGCTAAGGGAGTAGAGCAGACTATTCTAGATGCAGCTGATGCAAGGAAAAAAGAAATGGAAGAAAAGGGTTAATGAATTTAATCTGAATAACTGCTTTCGACCCAAAGCGGACATTCATCATTAGCCTTTAATACACCAAAATAGTCCATATAAACATAGGCATGCTTTTTTATTTCTGACTCTACTTTAAAATCAGATAACTGTTTAGATTCAAACGAATTTCTTATTTTAAGAACTAAGGTGTTAAATTAAAAAGGATGTTCTATGCCCAAATTTACATTAGTCTTAACAATAGTATTCGTACCAGTTTTACTCATTTCCTATAACGTTCATGCCGGTACATTTAAATGCAAGGATAAAGATGGTGGGATTACATATTCTCAAGTAGCTTGTCCAAAGCATGAAACAACTGACAAAGTTATGAATAAAAAAAATAATCAGATCTCAAGTTCGTCAAACTGTGTGCATGTGCGCATGTTTGCCAAAGATACTGCAGATTTCATGAAAAACGGTGCAGATTCAGATGAAGTAATTAATCATTATGGGGGTGTTAATTCAATTACTGCTGGTGCAATGATAATTATCAATCATGTTTACGGTTACCGTTTAAATAATGATATTTCAGCAAAAAGAATTGGTGAATTAGCTCAAACTAAATGTGAGGCAAACTCATTTGGCCAAATTGGATGTGAGGATATTCCTACATCCTATGCAGAACTTATGTGGGGAGGGTGTGGTGAAGTAAATAGAAATGTAGAGTATTCGCGAATAAAAGAGATAGCTGGCGAACGGGAGAAATTAAGGTACCAAACCTCTACACAAAGAGAAGAAGCACTCAAATCATTAGAGATTCAAAGACAAAAAGAAAATAAAGAAAGAGCAAAGAGAATAGAAAAAAAGATAGCATCACAAGCGGCGATGGATAGTATGCAATGTAAGGATTATTACGAGAATAAAATTGATCATGTAAATAAGCAAATGCGCGAAGGTTATTCTAGTGAGCAAGGCGAGATATATAAAGAAAAACTTCGTCACCTTAGAAATCAACGTAATCAGTGTTAAGAAAAATATTAGGTTACGGTTTTAGAATGTCCGCTAACCACCCAAAGAGAACATTCAGATAATAGATACTAATCTAGCTGGATTAAATCAACGGGGTTTAGCTTTTGGGTTCAATCAGGATGACATACTGTGTAGCTACTTCAACTTCCATTTCTTCGAGCATAAATTCAGTTTGTATAATATGAATAACCCCTACTAGTAATCCAATCATAAACAACCCGACAACTAGTACATCTGAAAATTTTAAAGCCTTCATTCGCAGGCCTCCTGCTACTTATTATTGAGCTAATAATCCTCTACACTCTGATTAAGTATTGTGAACTTGATCACTATTAGTTAATTGCGTATGCAATATTTAATTGAATGACCGATTATGGCCGAAAGCGGGCATTCAAAGAAAGATTTCATCTGATGCAACATCCATGTTGTTAATCATATCCGCAGGTCCATGTGCTCACAAATTGGCCGGTAGTAACATGCCCCTGCAATTTCTGCGTTTCCACCATCCATGGCTGTCGAAAAGTAGTTATTAATGAATAAATTTTAATCAGATATATCGTCCCTGATCTAATTCATATTCGCATATTCCTATGCTCACTAAATTAGCGGTTTCACTAGGCGTTTGATTTGAGTACAATTCTACCGGTCCACCGATAGCACAGAATATTTTAACGGGATGACCAACAGGTCATCCCGTTTTTACGTTTGCGTCTTATAGATTGAACTAGGAGAGTGAGTTTTTGAGTCAACAACCTGCCTTGCTTGCCTTGGAAGACGGCAGTCTTTTTTGGGGAAGCTCAATTGGCATATCGGGTTTATCGGTAGGGGAAGTCGTTTTCAATACTTCCATGACAGGTTATCAAGAAATTCTTACTGATCCTTCTTACGCACAACAAATCATTACGCTGACGTATCCGCACATTGGTAATGTCGGTGCCAATTTCGAAGACGAAGAATCTGCACATATATTCGCTACGGGTTTAGTGATTCGTGACTTACCAGTTCAAGTAAGCAACTGGCGGCAACAATCTGATTTATCTACTTATTTACAAAAGCATAATGTAGTGTCGATTGCTGATATTGACACCCGTAGGCTGACTAGAATTCTTCGAGAGAAAGGCGCGCAAAATGGCGCCATTATGGCAGGCCACACAATGAACGAGATTAATGAAATAGAAGCTTTAGCCGCAGCTAAAGGATTTGCTGGTTTGAAAGGCATGGATCTGGCTAAAGAAGTAACAACTGACAAACCCTACTCATGGAATGAAGGTTGTTGGTCTTTAGACGAGGGTTACCAAAGTAATCAAGATAGTAAAAAATTCAAAGTCTTAGCCTACGACTTTGGAGTAAAACGTAACATCCTTCGCATCCTTCATGACTATGGGTGTGAACTTGAAGTCATCCCTGCGCAGACCCCTGCGAGAGAAGTGCTGGCAAAAAAACCCGATGGCATTTTTCTTTCTAATGGCCCAGGTGATCCAGAACCTTGTGACTACGCGATTAAAGCAATTCAGGAAATTATTACAGCAGGTGTACCTACTTTTGGAATTTGTTTAGGGCATCAGTTGCTAGGTCTGGCATGTGGGGCAAAAACCACCAAGATGAAATTTGGTCATCATGGTGCGAATCATCCTGTACAAGATTTAGCGAATGGTTTGGTTATGATCAGTAGTCAGAATCATGGTTTTGCGGTGGATGAGAAAACTTTACCTAAAGAACTGGTAGCAACACACCGATCTTTATTTGATGGATCCTTACAAGGTATCCGCCATACACAAAAACCGGCTTACAGTTTTCAAGGTCATCCTGAAGCGAGTCCGGGTCCGCAAGATGTTAAGCCTTTATTTAAACATTTCATCAAGTTGATGGAAGAGCACAAACAAAGCTAAAACATGCCAAAGCGTACCGACATAAAAAGTGTTTTGATTATTGGTGCGGGTCCAATCGTGATTGGGCAGGCATGTGAATTTGATTATTCAGGTGCTCAAGCTTGTAAAGCATTACGTGAAGAAGGTTATCGAGTAATTTTGGTGAACTCTAATCCGGCCACCATCATGACTGATCCTGAAATGGCAGATGCAATTTATATTGAACCCATCATGTGGCAAACCGTTGCGCAAATTATTAAAAAAGAACTTCCTGATGTGTTGTTGCCAACCATGGGCGGCCAAACTGCACTGAACTGTGCTTTAGATTTAGATCGAGAAGGAATTTTAGAAAAGTATTCGATCGAAATGATTGGTGCGAAAAAAGAAGCCATCGACATGGCTGAAGACCGGGAATTGTTCCGCCGAGCGATGGAAGATATCGGTTTGAAGTCTGCGCGTTCAGCGCTGGCGCATAGCTTAGAAGAAGCGATTCAGCAACAACCTAGTTTAGGATTCCCAACTATTATTCGACCGTCTTTTACGATGGGTGGAAGTGGAGGAGGTATTGCTTATAACTTAGAAGAGTTTAAAGAGATTGTTGCGCATGGCTTGGACCTTTCGCCAACCAGTGAAGTTTTACTTGAAGAGTCTTTGTTGGGTTGGAAAGAATACGAAATGGAAGTGGTGCGCGATAAAAATGATAATTGCATCATTATTTGTTCGATAGAAAATTTTGACCCTATGGGTGTGCACACAGGTGATTCAATAACTGTAGCGCCTGCACAAACTCTTACTGATAAAGAGTATCAAATCATGCGTAATGCCTCGCTTGATGTGTTGCGTAAAATTGGTGTGGAAACTGGTGGTTCTAATGTGCAGTTTTCGATTAATCCTGAAGACGGTCGCATGGTCATAATTGAGATGAACCCACGTGTGTCTAGGTCTTCTGCTTTGGCGTCTAAGGCAACTGGTTTTCCAATTGCAAAAGTCGCAGCGAAACTTGCAATTGGATATACCTTGGATGAATTGCAAAACGAAATTACTGGTGGCGCAACGCCTGCATCGTTTGAGCCAAGTATTGATTATGTTGTAACAAAGATACCGCGTTTTACCTTTGAGAAATTCCCACAAGCTAAGGCTAAGTTAAGTACGCAAATGAAATCGGTGGGTGAAGTGATGGCGATTGGCCGAACTTTCCAAGAATCATTTCAGAAAGCATTGCGTGGTTTAGAAGTGGGTGTCGATGGTTTAGACCCCATGCATGAGGAATACGATGAAGAACATCTAAGTGTATTGGCTTCCGAGCTGCAAGAACCTGGTCCAAATCGCGCCTGGTATGTGGCTGATGCGATGCGTTTGGGACAAAGCGTTGAAGAGCTTTTTGCTTCCACGGCAATTGATCCTTGGTTTCTTGCGCAGTTAAAGCAGCTCATTGATATAGAAGCGGATATCTCAACAATGAATTTAGAGTCAATCGATGAGCAAACGATGCGTAACATTAAGCGCAAAGGCTTTTCAGATAGGAGAATTGCGAAGCTACTACAATGTAGTGAGGGCGATGTACGTGCAAAACGTACGGTTTTAAATGTTCATCCTATATATAAGAGAGTGGATACCTGTGCGGCAGAGTTTGCTACGAGCACAGCGTATATGTATTCCAGTTATGACGAAGAATGCGAAGCAGAACCGAGTCATAACAAAAAGATAATCGTATTAGGTGGTGGACCAAATCGCATTGGTCAAGGTATCGAGTTTGATTATTGTTGTGTGCATGCTGCCTTTGCAATGCGCGAAGATGGTTATGAAACCATTATGGTGAATTGTAACCCTGAAACTGTTTCAACAGATTATGATACATCGGACCGACTTTATTTTGAGCCGCTAACTTTAGAAGATGTATTAGAAATTGTACGCGTTGAAAAACCCTATGGTGTGATTGTGCAGTTTGGTGGGCAAACACCATTAAAACTTGCTCAAGATCTTGAAGCAGCAGGTGTACCAATTGTAGGAACAAGTCCCGATTCAATTGACCTTGCGGAAGATCGCGAGCGATTTTTGCAATTAGTAAATGATTTAAAATTACTGCAACCTCCTAATGCAACTGCCACTAGTACAGAACAAGCCGTAGATGCGGCAGACAAGATCGGTTACCCCGTAGTGGTTCGTCCTTCCTATGTTTTAGGTGGGCGCGCAATGGAAATTGTTTACAACCGTGCTGACCTAGAACGATATATGCGAGAGGCCGTTAAGGTTTCTAATGATGCGCCCGTATTGATAGATCATTTCCTAAATAACGCTGTAGAAGTAGACTTGGATGCAATCTGTGACGGAAAAGACGTCTTGATTGGGGGTATCATGCAGCACATTGAACAAGCCGGTATCCATTCAGGCGATAGTGCTTGTTCATTACCACCTTATAACCTAAGTGATGAAGTGAAGGGCGTTATGCGTGAGCAAGCGCGTCAGTTAGCACTTGCTTTACAAGTTATAGGTTTAATGAATATTCAGTTCGCGATTAAAGATGAAAAAGTTTATTTAATCGAAGTAAACCCGCGCGCATCGCGCACCGTGCCTTTTGTGTCTAAGGCGATCGGTCAACCGCTAGCTAAGATTGCAGCGCGTTGTATGGTAGGCAAGACACTTAAAGAACAGGGTGCAACGAAAGAAATTACGCCTAAATATTTTTCAGTTAAAGAAGCCGTATTCCCATTTATTAAATTTTTAGGAGTAGATCCAATATTGGGACCAGAGATGAAATCTACTGGCGAAGTGATGGGAGTGGGTAAAACCTTTGGAGAAGCATTTGGTAAATCACAATTAGCTGCAGGAACAAATTTTCCTGAGTCGGGCTGCGCACTACTAAGTGTTCGCAAGGAGGATAGAAGCCAAGCTGCAAACATTGCCAAACACTTAATAAAGCTGGGATTTACAATTGTAGCAACTAAAGGTACCGCAAGAGCTATAAGTGAAAAAGGCATTGAATGTAATTCCGTAAATAAGGTGCGAGAAGGGCGTCCGCATATTGTTGATATGATTATTGATGGTAAAATTGACTTAATTGTGAACACCACGGAAGGCAAACAAGCAATTGCTGATTCGTTTACAATTAGAAGGGAAGCGCTTCAGCATAAGGTGTGTTACACCACAACAATTGCAGGTGCATGGGCGCTTAAAGAGGCAGTGCAGAGTAAAGATAGTTATCAAGTTTACCGTCTTCAAGATTTGCATACTCAGGTGAGTCATTAAGGCTTAAGCTCTTTAGTTATATTTTTTGTAAAATACTTTAGTTATTTTGGTGTGATGTATGAATAGAGTTCCATTGACTGTAAAAGGTGCGGAGAAGTTACGCGCTGAGCTAGACGAACTTAAGAATGTTAAGCGACCTCAGATTATCGAGGCCATAGCAACTGCACGTGCGCACGGAGATTTAAAAGAAAATGCCGAATATCACGCAGCAAGAGAACAGCAGTCTTTTGCCGAAGGCCGTATTAAAGAAATTGAAGGGAAATTATCTAACGCTGAGATCATTGATGTAACTAAAAT
>JABDMD010000098.1 GCA_013001685.1 Gammaproteobacteria bacterium
CAATACTCTTATCGGTAATTGTGGGTATACACAAGAAACAGCAGAGCAAGCAGTTGCAGATGGCCACGCTGATTTAATCGCATTTGGGCGACCATTTATAAGTAATCCAGATTTAGTTGAGAGATTCAAAAATAAGTTGCCGCTTAATCCTGAGGCAGATATGACAACCTGGTACACGCCAGCAGGTCGCGAAGGATATACAGATTTTGCGAGAGCAGGTTAAATTTTAAATAATTTACATTTCAAGGATTATTTTCTTATTGCTGAATGTCTGCTATTGCCCGAAAGCGGTCATTCGTTATCTCTCCATCTCAGCAAAAACTCTTGCACAAACGAGTAACTCTTCAAATTGCATGTCATTGTATGTTTTGATTAATGTATGGATATGGCCAATAAAACGTACAACCGCATCTGAGTCGAATTCAGTGTTGATTTGCTTGAGCTGATTGTATTCTTTGAGGGTGAATTTAGTAGTCATGAGACCACCTTTTTAGGGAAGAAATATCAGCGTTAAGTCGCGACGTTTTTGTCACGTAAGCACACCAATGGACACCAAACAGCCACTGTAAAATATTATATTCACTAAAAAGAGGAGATTCTTTTACTGAGCTCAATCTGTTTGTGCATAATTTTATTATCCATTAAGCGGCGCGATATCTTTAGGTGTGCACGTTCTATAGCCAATGTAGTGGCCGTAAAAATATCAAATGATACGAGCTCAGTTATAATTGAAGGTTGATTTCTAATCTTGACTTCAATATGGCAACGATTCGCTATATCGTCACTCGACCTTTCCTCATCAAAAAGTGTAATTACTATCTTTTGCACTTCGTATTGATTAAATCCAAACACTGAATGTAAACGTTGTCTAATATGGTTTATCATGTTTTTGTTAAGAGTGATTCCTTTTGCTTGTATATTTATTTCTTCCATTTTTATCCTCATTATTTAATTTCATATTAATATTATTATTTTAAGAGCTATCTAACAAATCGTTTATCTTTTAGTGACACTTCGATTTTAGTTGTATGAAGTGAGCCTATGAGAGATTTTTCTGATTGTTATAAAAAATGAACAGATAAGTAATAAGCTGAAAATAAAAACCCCGGCTGGGAGTTTAGATTGGTTAAAAGCCGGGGCGACTACCACTGAATTTAGCGATGACACCTGATCTAGGGGAGGAGGGTGAACAAATGCCATCAATCCAAGGTAAAACCTTTTTTACAACGTCGTTGGTATTGCGCGATTAAAACAAATAAATTATTTTATATAATTTAGTAAATATAAAGTGAATAGTCTTTTTCAGTTACTGAAGAGCTAATCTTTTTACTATCAAGAGCATTTAACATTGTTTGCCACGGGAGCAACACACACTTTGTACTTTGCCGAAAATTTCTGTCGTTCGACATTATACTGAGCTGCTTGATCAGTATTGGAAGCAGACTGTCATAGTCGTTAATATATTTATCATCTGATGTAACTACTTTTTGTATTTTTACAAACATATCTTTAACTTCATCAACTGTTTTTCCTTTCACCTCCTCAGTCATTAATGACGCAGATAACTTAACGGTGGAGCAACAATTACCTGAAAAAGAAATGTCATGGATGACACCGTTTTTATTGCATAGGCTAACTTCAATTCGGTCGCCACAAGCTAGATTTGAACGATTTGCACTTTGGTTGCCATTTTCCATAAAATGCCATGAATCACTTGAGTAATGAATGCGGCTTTGCAAAATTTCCTCATATATACCATCAGAACTAAGCATAAATGTACTCCCGTTAAAAGTTTACTCGATAAATTTTTTATCACATTGTCCGAATCACATCACGTAGCTATAAGAACTGCTACGCCAAATATGAGTGATAGCCCTAGAGTTAGAGCAGCAAGCTCGCCCCATAATTGGCAGTTAAAACAACCTTTACAAATCATTAGTTGGTCTCCATTAAGTGTTAATAAATTAATTACTTACAAAGTATGTAAATACTTTGTTATGTGAATACTACTGCCATGCATTACTTGATATGTAAGGAAAGTCTCCATTCATATTAAGTAACTTATCAATCATTATTTCGTTATTATGTTCAACCACGTTGAAGTCTGGATTTAAATATACAGCTTCAAATACCCATTTAAGAGAACTCGTAGCTTCACGATAATTTTTAGCTGTAAGAGCTTCGCGCGCAGTTATAAGGCTTGCATAAGCAAATGCATAATCAAAATAAGCAGCAATTTCATCTTGCGAATTCTTATTTCCTTCACTTCGGTAAAGTATTCCTGACTGAAACTTTGAATGTAAAGTCGGAAAATCGTCTTTACTATTTAGTAATTGATCATCCACTCGAGGATACTTAAACCAATACTCTTTAGAATCATTCAGAACTAAGGAACTCTTAGCTTCGACATGCGTATTAGGTGATAATTGACTTTTTATTTCTCGTATTGAAGCTAATGCATTCTCAACATGCTGTAGTGAATCCCATGAATTAGTTTCTACTAATGATAGAGATTGTTCGGTATTTTTGAGCACGTCTTTGACTAAAACATCAATATGACTTGTCATTTTGTTTTGCGAAATAATGTTTTCATGAATGTCAGCAATTGCACTCATTGGAAGCAAAACCAATATAGATGAAAATAAAATTCTAGTTAAGTCTCTACTTTTTATGTATCTGTTAATTCGCATTAGATGTGCCTAGTTTTGTTAAACATGGCACAAGGTTAGATGGAATCATGTACTAGAACAATTCGTTTAATTTTGAGACACAGTTCGGTTTTAATTGAATGTAATTTGAATGTAAATAAATAAAACCCTTGCCGAACTAATAGTAAGGAATGCTCGAAGTACATATAATAACAATACGACTATAACTTACCATCAGAATAAGAGATACTATCTATTATTCTTAAACAATTCCTGGTAATTATTCATGCGACACCTTAACTACAACCATCTGCTGTACTTCTGGACAGTGGCGCGGGAAGGAAGTATTACAAAAGCTTCTGAGTTATTGCATATCACACCTCAAACCATTAGTGGACAAATAAAACTCCTTGAAGAAACTATAGGAGAGCCATTATTTAAGCGCCAGGGGCGTGGCTTATTGCTCACCGAGACCGGTCAAGTAGTGCATATATATGCTGATGAGATCTTTTCTATTGGGTCTGAACTCACGCAAAGACTACGAAGCAAGGAGCCCGGCAAGCCTCTTGAATTAAATATAGGTATCGTAAATTCAATTGCTAAATTAATCGCCTATCGAATCATAGAGCCGGTGCTCAATTTAGACGATCCCGTGCGGATTATTTGTTTGGAAGGAGATCTTGAAAAACTATTAAGTGATTTAGCGATACACAAGCTAGATTTAATATTATCAGACCGACTTATGCCTACAGGCCTCAGTGTAAAGGCCTATAATCACATATTAGGTGAAAGCACAGTTTCTTTTTTCGCGCAGAAAAGAATGGCTGTTTCATATCGAAAAAAGTTCCCAGAGTCTCTAAATGAAGCTCCTATGTTGATGCCAGTAAGTACCCACACATTACGACGTAGTTTGGATGATTGGTTTGAAAAGATAGGAGTAACCCCAAAGATCGTTGCAGAATTTGATGATAGTGCGCTGCTCAAAGCATTTGGTGAAGCAGCAGTGGGTATCTTTCCTGCACCAACTGCTATTAAAAATGAAGTCGAACATATGTATCACTCGAGCGTAATTGGCGAAGTTAAAGAACTAAAAGAAACTTATTACGCTATATCGCCTGAAAGAAAAATTAAGCATCCAGGCGTAATGAGTATTACTGAGAATGCAAGAACTGAGTTTTTTAAATAATCATATGAATATCGTAAATCACAACTTTATCAAGAAGTTTATCCAGCAAGAATCCTTCGCTGGAATATTGTTAGTAAGCACCGCACTGGTTGCTATTTTAATCGCAAACTCCCCAATTAGCCCATACTACACGCTACTGATAGATACAATTGTTGAAATCAAAATTGGCACTTTTGAAATATCCAAACCATTATTGCTATGGGTAAATGATGGATTGATGGCCGTTTTTTTCTTTTTAATTGGGCTTGAATTAAAGCGTGAATTTATAGAAGGCGAATTATCAGACAGAAAGAATATAGTTTTACCGGCTATAGGTGCAGTGGGTGGAATGGCGGTGCCAGCGTTAATCTATATTTTGCTTAATTATGATGATCCCTTTGCATTACAGGGCTGGGCAATACCTGCTGCAACTGACATAGCGTTTGCACTTGGTATTCTTGCATTACTTGGTTCTAGGGTGCCGACTTCTCTTAAAGTATTCCTGACCTCTCTCGCCATTTTTGATGATGTTGGTGCGATTCTAATAATTGCATTTTTTTATACAAGTAAGATTTCTGTTCTAGCTTTATTGGTTGCAGCAGTCTGTTGTGCAGTGCTTTACATGCTGAATAAACTTAAAGTATTTAATACAATGATGTATATATTTATAGGCGTAATCATGTGGGCAGCAATGCTCAAATCGGGCGTTCATGCAACTTTGGCAGGTATCATTCTCGCGATGTTCATACCAATGAGGTCTTCTGAAAATCCAGATGTTTCTCCCCTTAAAAACCTGGAGCATGATTTACATTCAATCGTCGTGTTATTTATATTGCCTATTTTTGCATTTTGTAATGCAGGGATAAACTTTGACGGCTTTGGAGTTGAACAAATATTTCACGGCGTGCCACTTGGAATCGCACTTGGACTTTTCCTAGGTAATCAAGTTGGCGTATTTTCATTTTGTTGGATAGCTATAAAACTAAAGCTTACTGAATTACCAGATAACGTTTCTTGGTTATCGCTCTATGGTACCGCTGCATTATGTGGAGTTGGCTTCACCATGAGCTTGTTTATCGGCTCCCTCGCATTTGAGGAAACGGGCGTGAATTATATGATTGATGAACGTTTAGGAATAATTATAGGTTCAATTGCTTCAGGTTTGTTGGGTTATACGATTTTGCGAGGGAGTTTAAATTCAAAACTCAGTAATAATGCTATAAAAACTTAATATTTTAGTAAAAAGTGAATGACCGCTTATGGTAGAAAGTGGATATTTATGGACTGTGCCAAAATTGTGTCACGCTCAATTACATCCATGTTCATTGTTGCACGTTACTGCCGCAATAGAGAGTAGGGAAGCCTCGCAAATAATTGGTTTCATTAGATGAGGATATTTTCCAATGATACTGCAAATACTCGTGTCGGCAGTTCGATTCAGCGCTTGCCACCATATATCTTGTATAAGACAATTCCTTAAATCTAATTAAAGTTATTCGACATTCATAGTTTAAATTTATTTTTAGATTGTCATTATCAATTAAAACCGATGAATCAATTAAGAATTACCGGTTTGTTATATGCCACAAATTATTTTAAATTTATATGCATACATAACAGATAACAGATATTAGAAATATGAGTAACTTAAACGTCAGTCAGAGATCCCTACGCGCACAAAGCGCTTTATCGACCAATAAAGTACTTCGCAATACTTATGCGTTGTTATCGGTAACGCTAATTTTCAGTGCTTTTATGGCCATGGTTTCAACCATGATGAATGTTGGCTATGGCGCTAGCCTTGC
>JABDMD010000070.1 GCA_013001685.1 Gammaproteobacteria bacterium
CGTATTCGTTAATTTCATCAAAGAAGTGTTGTGTATTATCGGTTGTAGCACCGATAAACATGATGTTGCCAGTTTGGCCGTGGAACGTTACAAGTCCAGAACCCCACTTTTCCCAACTGTCACCTAATTGACGCAACATATCTGTAGAGTAGTAGTTACCGGCAGGTGGTTGTACACGTAGTGTGTGAAATTCTTTTGATTCTGGAAATGCTGCGCCGACTTCTGAAAAGCGTGGGATGATTCCACTACCGTATCCAAATACAGAAACGGTTCCACCTTTCCAATAACCTTTGCGAGTTTCGTATGAATGTTCTAGCTGACCCAGAAGTGAATTCGCTACACCATTAATTCTTTCATCATCGTGTTTATCACGTAGACGTTTAATGCCAGAAATAAAACTAGGCCAAGGGCCTTTCTCTAGCTCATCAAGCATGGGGGTAGGATGATGCTTATCGGCCATAGTGGTATCTCCTAAAAATTGTTACCAAGAAAGTTGTTTGTGGGATTTGTAGTTCATATCTGTATCAACCCAAACTACACCCCGTTTATCTCTACAGAATAAACGGAAAAGTCCTAAAAACATAATGTTATGAAGTCTAGGAGTAGGGCTAAAAAGTCAAAATCCCCTCCATGGGATGCAGGCTAAAATGCAACTTATCCCTATAGAGATACGATTTATTACAGTGATGAGATAACTTATTTTAGCGGCTTTCCGAGTAGGCTAAGTCTATGTTTATAAGCAACAATAGAAGCATATGTTTACAGCAATTTACTCATATAGCTCATAAGATATGCAGCACTATCTCTTAAAAGAAACTCACTCATATGAGGAGTGGCGTGCGCAAAAGCTATATAAGTACCCTAAGTGTGCGAAGCAGCTAATTATTGAGCTAAATAACCCTATTAAATTAGCGGATAGTGAGCTTTTGACCTTTAAATCCACCTGTTCGAAGACCAATATTGCCATCTATCGTTGTAAAAATATCGATCAAAATGACAGGCAGATCGTTACTTCCATTGCACAACAACTGGGTTTGCGTCAATTAGATGCCAATCTATGCGCAGATGAAGATCGAATATCAGTTATCAAAAATATTGACCAGGATGTGGGCAAGAAAAAGTCTCACTACATTCCATACACCAATAAACCACTCAATTGGCATACCGATGGTTACTACAACTCGAACGAACAGCGCATTCATGCTTTTTTAATGCATTGTGTACGTCCGGCTAAAAGTGGTGGTGAAAATTGTTATCTAGATCCAGAAATCGCATATATCTTATTACGTGATGAAAACCCTGATTACATAGCAGCATTAATGCAGGATGATGTAATGATGATTCCTGCAAATGAAATTAATGGAAAAAAAATACGACCTGCACAAACAGGGCCGGTATTTTTTATTGATGATGATTCACAAGCTTTATGTATGCGTTACACTGCGCGCCAACGAAATATTGTTTGGAAACAAGATAAAACTGTGCAACATGCATTAGCGTTTTTACAAGAAATACTGCATGGCAATTCTTATATGTTTCGTTACAGCTTAAATGCAGGTGAAGGCGTAATTTGTAATAACGTTTTGCATAACCGCACGGCATTTGAAGACGATAAAGATGAAAATAAAAAGCGCATGTTATTTAGAGGTCGTTTTTATAATCGTGTCACAAGTCATCAAAAACCATTAGAACAGGCGGTAAATCACTAATGTTATGGTTAAGTGAACTGCTTATGCAGCATCATGAGCTTAATTCTTTTGAAGAGCTTAAAGAAAAATTAACTGAACAAGCCAAGCAAGGTGAAATGTTTTTCCGCATGGATGTGCGCCCGCCATTTCAAGACACACCTGAAAATTGGGAAGATGTATTGGAAGCGATTTTTACTTCCGCCGGTAGAATAGGCGAATAAATAATATGTTTTGGCAAGATCAAGAAGATGAAAAACAACAGTTTGTTGTACCTGACAACGTAGTTGATTTGTCTTTTAAAGTGCAATGTAAAGAATTGCCTTTAGATCATGCGCATGCTTTATCGCAAACTATTCAACAAGCATTACCTTGGTTTGCGGATGAGTCTTTAGCTGGCATGCATTTAATTCACGGTGCTGAATCAGGTAATGGTTGGATTCGTCCACAAGAACCGGATGCAATTTTAAGTTTATCGAAACGCACGCGCTTTATGTTGAGGTTACCCAAGCATCGTGTAGAAGATGCCTCCAAACTTGCAGGTCAAGAATTAAATGTTGCTGGTACTCGCTTGATATTAAGCACGCCTAATCAAAAACCACTTTCAGTCTTAACCACAATTTTTGCCCGTTATGTGGTTATCCAAGGCATGGAAGATTCTCTAGAAGATGAAGAGGCTTTTCTAAATCAAGCGGCTGAAATGCTAAGAAAAGAAGGAATTCAGGTTAAGAAGATGATGAGTGGTCGAATGCATGTATTACAAATGCCGGGAAAGGACTTATTCACTCGCAGTTTGATGATTGATGGCTTAAAAATCGAAGAGTCTATTTATTTGCAGCAACATGGCTTGGGCGATGGTCGGCTCGTGGGTTGCGGATTGTTCATGCCACATAAGGGGATTGAAGCAGTAGGTGAAGCCCAACAGAAGTAGCTTTTTGTGCTTGGTAATAAAAATATCTCTTTTTGGAAAGTTTGTTTTCAGGCGCAAAACACAATAATAAACATAGCACTATCTATAGTTTAGTTTAGGAGTTTGTAAGATGAGTATCACTGTAAACGGCAAAGAAATTGAAACTACTCCATCAGGTTTTCTAGTAAACCTAGACGAATGGAGTGAAGATATGGCACTTGTGATTGCTAAAGAAGAAAGTATTGAGCTAACAGAAAAACATTGGGACGTAATTAATTACCTGCGAGATGAATTCATAAACAATGCAGGTAACCAACCTAATACCCGTAACATGACTAAGGCAATGGCCAAAGCATGGGGCGAGAAAAAAATTGATGCCAAAGTACTTTATGACTTATTCCCTGGTGATCCAAGTAAACAAGCGGGCCGTATAGGTGGATTGCCTGAAAGTCGTCGCAAGGGTGGTTATTAGTCTGCCATTACCCATAGTGGAATACAGACTGCCGATATTAAATCATTATGGTTAAATCATTAAATTAGTAGATCAATTTTATAGAGGATTCAATATGAGTTCCAAACAAGAAAAAATTCAAAAAATGCTTGAGATGCAAAAAAAGTTTATTGAACTCGAGCAAAGTGGTGAAGTAACCGCTGAAGGTTATTGGGCGCCTAAAGATGGTTCAGATCTTGATGGTTTTAAAGATGAGTATTCTAAACTTGCAATGGAAGTTGTTGAGGACGCTCATAAAGAAAAAGGTTCTCATGCATAATTTATAAGTATGGTTAGATAAATAAGGCCGCATTTGCGGCCTTTTTTTATGTCTGGGATTAAACCTCGCTCCACATTCGCACCAGATTCACATAAGTGCTATCTATGCATTTAGTGTCTTCTGAATCAGGATCTTTACGCAACATTTTTTCACGTGTTTTACTAAGTTTGTAAAGTAGCTCACGCTGTTCGTTATCACGAATTAAACTTTGAACCCAAGTTACTGCTACTAACCTCTCTCCACTAGTAACTTTTACAACACGATGCCGTGTAGTTGCGGGGTAGAGTACAGCGTCTCCTGCATTGTACTTGATTGTTTGTTCACCAAAAGGAGTTTGAATTATTAATTCACCGCCTTTGTATTCATCTGGTGAATTAAGAAATATTGTCATCGCAAGGTCGGACCGGTATCTGTCGCCTTGGCCCATAATGGGGTCATCAATATGCTCACCATATTCCATACCCGTTTCATAACGCGCATAAAATGGTGTAGCGATGCGATGCGGTAACGCGGCTTGTTGATAAACCGGATGTCGAACAACATTATTCATTACAATGTTGTTTAGTACTGAAGTGATATCTTCATCCGAAACTTCAAGATTGTTTTTAACTTGTTGTGCAGCCATGCCTGCGGATAAATGACCATCTCTGAACTTAGCAGTTTTAAGTAAATCCTGAATTTTCTGTAATTCAGTATCACCAAGAATATTTTTAATCTGAACTAACATTTTTTGTTTACTCGTTACAAGTTATACTGGTTTATACATTATAGGGAATTAATAGCTGATGATACTTAAAGTCACAATTGATGAGAAAACTTTTCCTTTAGAGCTCGATAGCGAAATGATATCAAGCGCGCAAGAAATGTTTGTAAAAATGGATGCAGATATGGATCAAGGTTGGCAGATGAGTCGTACCTGGGTAGAAGCCCCAAATGATGCGCAACGTTGTCAAATTGCTGCAGACAAAATGCTTACTGCAATTCAGCAAGAGAAAAAGGCCACTGTAGGACTGATGGCGGCTTATATAATGAATAAACTACCGGGTGTTCAAGCTGTAGATATTGATACGTCAGGCGACATGCATTTAACCGAATTTATAATGGACTAACTACTATAAAGTTTTCTCCATTTTTTGATGTGGTATCTCTAATTCAGAAGTTGCTTCACCTCTAATCTCATAATTGTTTTTTAGATAGAATCTTGCTGCAGACTCTCGTGCATTTAGCCAACAATCTTTTACACCTTTTGCTTTTGCAATGTTCTCTAATTCTTCTAGTAAACGACTACCGATGCCCTGTTTCCTAAATTTATTGTCTACCGCCATATAGCGAATACGTGCACTAGCATCTTTTTCAATCTGTAGTCTTCCAGCACCAATAATTTTTTCATTATTAAATGCTGCGATGTGAAATGCGCTATTTTCTAATTCATCTTGTTCGCTGCCTTGCGTAAGACCTAAGGGTTTGCGTAACTGCTCCCAACGAAATTTTAAATAGTTTTCGAATTCTTTTTCAGTTTCTGGTGAGCGATAAACGACTGCCATCTATGCAAAAACAAGCCACGTAGTTGCAATATACTTAACACCTTTATCCAAAGTGATGCCGCGATGTTCATGCGTCCAAAAAGGCGGGAATAAAATTAACTTTCCAAGTTCAGGTCTAATTTTAATATCTTGAAATAAAAACTCTGTTTCACCACCCGGGCCTGTAACATCGTTTAAATACCAAATCGCAACAAGTTGCCGATGACTAAAATCATGACTACCACCATCAATATGCCAATGATAATGTTCACCGGGGTTGGTGCGTTGCACGCTATAACCCATGTCTTTAAAGGGTCCTTTGAAGAAAGGATAAGTCTCGCGAAACTCTAGTACAGCTCTACCTAATGATTGAAATAAAGCTTTATCAACATCTTTCCAGTGTTCTTTGCCGCTTACAACCAGGTCAGTAGACTTTTTGATACTGTTATCTTCATTCGCAAGTTGTCCAATGCGGCCTTTATATTGACCTTCTTGATCTTCCTCAAAACGCGCTATCACATCTGCACAAAATTCTTCGCTGAGGGCATTGAGTTTTTCAAAAACAAAGCTATTCGACTTGACCTCTTTAATGGTCTGTAAAGGTTTGTTGGACATGTTTTATAAAACGTTATTATGCACTAGAGCTTCTAGTTTTTCTAAATCGATATTTTCATCTTTTTGGTAAAGATTTAGCATTTCTTTTGCGAGTTTAGACCAATGCTGAGTGCCTTGTGCAACTAAGGATTTTAAAGGTCGTGGATTTTCAGTTTCTAGCCAAACTTGATATGCAATATGAAAGCTTGGAAATAGTTCTTTGCGCATCGCAACAAGATTCGCAGCATAAAAGTGTAAAGAGGCAGGGTTATAATTTTCAATTAGGCCTGGCAGAGTAGATAAGCAATCTGCAAGTAGGTCTTTAACGGCTCTAGCTAAAAATTCGGCACGTGATCTTGGTAAATTAATAATCATTTCGCGCCAATGTTCGCCTAATTCCTGTGAAGCAATAAATTCGCCTATTTCATGCAATGCGACAGCTTCTAGTTCATTATCCGTCATTTGCTCTAGCGCTTGATCAACATCACTTTCAAAATCATAAAACGATAAAGCACGTGACATAGCATTATCATATTTATGCCATTGCCATTCGGTAAACTTCTCCCACAGATAGCGACGCAATGCTTCACGGCGAATAAAAACATTTTTGCCTTGTGTCATTGCGGGTGGCGCGGTTAAGTCGCGTGCACATTCATCTGCAGAAACATACATGGTGAAGTCGTTATAAACTTCTTTTTCTTCGAGTTTAGCTAAAAAGAAATGCGGAGCTGCGCGCACGCCCATGCCTCCACTATAAACATATCCTTTGGGTGCAAGCACTTTATTAATATTTTCAGTATCGAACGGGTCGTATTCTTTACCGTCAATTTCTAAAGGTAGAAATGCTTGGTCTTCTATTTCTTCCCATAAACTTTCACGTTCTTGTACCCAATTCCCCACATCCTCTTTGTGCAAAATATCATTATAAGAAAAACCATTTTCCCAGCGATAATATTCACGCATCTTGAGTAAATACACGCACAAAGTGTAATTCGCAGCATGATGCGCATCTGAGATGTCACAGTTCTTTTGAACCGTTTCGCAAAGTGGGTGGTTGGCTTTTTGCATAGTCCTATTATACGGGGTCTATGCTAGGATCATAAAATCAAAATGCATCTAGTCAGCTTATACTTCGTTATAAATGTGTTTTCAAATGCTCATTTACTGCATGTAAACTCCGCTTTTCAAACACATGATGCCTCGTCTAAGCCGACTATCTACTATTTTGATATAAGCCATACTAAATTTAACATTATTAAAGACAAGCTTAATGGCAAGATTAAAGACCAAATGGAATCAAGCAGATAGAAAGCGTAAGCCTGAAGAGATTGCAGGGGTAATTGGCTTTAATCTTTGGGTGCTTGCCGGTGAGTCTTGCTTGTTTCTCGAGAACGAAGGGTTTGAGACTGAATCTCGTTTTCAGAGACTGGATGTGATTGCAGAGTTTGTGGCCTTTGGTGCACATGTTGCAGATCGCATGGTGTTTGATGAAATGACTGCTGCCGAACGTGAGCTTTTTATTAACGCTTTAGGTCAACACTTGGCAGATACTATGCAAAGTAATCGATCAGATGTGCAAGCGGGTGAATATCGGTCTGATTTTATTAATTTGTTAAATGAAAGAATGAACGAGTATTCGGAATGTGGTTTCACAAACGAAGATGGACCTAGTTATTCCATGCGGCGCATTGCAGGCACACATGTGCAAGAAGTAATGGGGGATAAAGATAATAAATGGATTCCCGACTACGTAATCGATTCAGAAATTCCAAAGTTACTGCTTGCTCTTAAACGCGTTTTTAAAGGTCAGCATCCATCGTTAAGTGAAGCAGATTTTGCACCACCACCGATTCCTGAAAGTGGGGTGTGGGGAGAAGAGTGAGTGAGCGCATGGATGCGCGAATATGATGTCCATCAGGGACGATGCAACCGATTCTATTCTTAATTAAAATGTCCGCTATTGGCCGAAAGCGGACATTCACGAAATAAAATATTTAACCTGATGCAACGTCCTTGTTGCTCCTCATATTCGCACATCCCTATACTCACTAAATTGGCCGGTAGAAATTTGCTAATGCAATTTCTGCACTTCCACCATCCATGGTGATCGAAAGCGGACATTCGTGTATAGGTTTTTCTCAAATAGCTAGCGATATAAATGTGCCGTGGGCTTGATGAAAACGCAGAGTTAAAAACTCTAGTCCGTAACTCCACTCTACAGTCTTTTCGTTAGAACCTAGCTGGCGATTTACAACATTAGCAACCGTATCGAGCTCGCTACTCATAATTTTAACTAGTTGGTTTATGTCTAACAATTCTGGAGTTATCAACTGCATGCCATTCAGGGATACGTTTTTTGTTTTGCCTATATGAGCTTCGGCATTAGGCCATGAGTTATAAAATCTCACTGTCCATTCTTTATTAATTCTTTGAATGGTTCGCTTACCGCAGACTTTTTCGGTTTGTTTTTTTGCAGGGAAGACAGGGCTGTCGCACTTAGGGCATACATCATCAGGTCCAATATTGTTTCCCATGTTATGTTGCGTATTACAAAATGCACATTGCTGCTTGTTATAAGCATGAAAATTCTTCTTGTTTTGTCTTATCGGCGTTGTGGATGGGTTTGTGTTTTTAGCACGCTGTTTTACATTTGGGTTTGAGCTTAGATTAGTATCATATTCTGCTCTTGCGGTATCGTTCATTAGCACGCTATACGCTTCATTAACCACAGCAGCTTCATCGTGACGGCCTCCAAGATCCGGATGCATTTTAAGTTTTTGCATCATCGTTTGATAGCTTGAACGGATTACCTCCTTAGGAGCATCGGCTTGAACGTGGAGGATTTGATAGTAATTTCTGCGATTCTTCATGAATGTGTAATTTGCGTGTCAGAATAAATTTACAACTTATCGAAGCTTTGTTTAATTATCGGCAACTCACTTCGATGCTTTAGTTATAAGATCTAGAATTTAAATGTTACATAACCGCAGAATTTATATTTATAAAACAGGAGCTTAAATAGTGACGTCCTTATTTAAAAGGAGTGGAATTGAGTCATTGCAGACTCCTGAATGTGGAGTGTGAGGAGAGAAGTAACAATGACCGCTTTTTACCTAATAGCGGTCACTAGTAAAAGAAGATATTAATCTGTTGCAACCTCCTTGTTGCTACTCATACTCGCGGATCCCTACGCTCGCCATTTATCAAAGTTACTGTCATTCTTTTCTGAGCCATCTTCAAAACCAGCAGTATAAGCATCCGTTACACGTTGCTCTTCACGCTGAGGGTGACCTAAGTATCCACCTTGCCAGCCCAATACGTATTCTGGGTCTACTTTGGCTTCTTCCATTTTTGTAATTGCTTCTCTGTATGCTTGGTCCATTGTTGTCTCCTTATATAAAAAGTTTAATTTAATTGGTTTTTTTGAAAATGTGCAAAAGCCTTACCTGAATCTATAATTGTGCGGACTTTTCCTGCAGAAGCATGTATGGTTTTTTCTACGCCCATATGCGTGAGCATAATTGCAGTTGAATAAATTAAGCTATCACGTGCTGGGCCTTGTTCACCTTTAAGCGCAGCAACGCCAACTTTGGCAGCTTGTTCAGCAAGTTGATCAGTATCGATTTTTGCAGCGGTTTCATCACCCTTAGATTTTGCAGCATTTAATTCTGGCAAAGGTACCGCACGAACATCTTGCTGAATGTTGACGAGATCAGGATGTATTTCAACTTCTGTTAATTCACCGTTGTTCTTGTATTCGAAATATTTTGATTCTTGTTTTAAAGATGGAATTACTCCACCTTCAACACCACGTATTAAAACGGCTGATTCAAAACCGGATATTTTAGCTAGGTGCGTATACACAGGTGGATAAGGCTTATGTACATAACCTGTCATCAACGTGGTGGATTTTTTGCCGCGTATCGGGCCGATTAAAACTTCTACTGTTGTAATGACTGGGCGTTTTACAATTTGTGTGCGTAATGGAATTAAATCATGTAACGAAGGGCAAATTGTTTTTTGATCAATATAAGCCCATGCAATATCTGAATTATTAATTTGGGATAATGCTTGTTGCATATCGTAATCCACATTGATACCTGCCGCGCGTAATACTTTTCTATGTGTAGCTCCATACTTTGGGCCAACCGCTTCTGCGCCATGTGAAACTGCAGGTAGACCACATGCTGCCAAAACTGCAGGTATAAAAGGTGAGACTGGTAAGCCACGTGTATAGCCATCGTATGGATCTGCAACATCAATAACATGATCTACATCTGCAGTAACTATATTGGATGCATCGATGATCGCTTGTAGGCAACCACCGTTTTCATCCAGTGTTTCGCGCTTCATACGTAAAGCAATTAAAAATATACCTGCCTGCACGGGGTCTGCTGAACCGTCCAAGATATGACTCATTGCATCACGTGCTTCTTCAAAAGAAATATCTTTGCTGTACTCCGGGCCAGTAGCCACGCGCTGTATATAAGAACGCATTGCAAGCTGCGGATCAGGATTTATTTCTTGTTCGGTTGTAGACATGGGCCAATGATGCCACTTTCAATAAGGCATCGCAGGATACAAAAGGTGGTATTAGGCTCTATATATCCCTATCGAGAGGACTATATTTCCTGATTTTAAGTAAACCCATATATAAGTTGGCTATATTTAGGGTTATTCCTACTAATTCAGGGTTTCGCGTATCATGAAGCGCCTGTAATTACTCTTTAAGAATACGCTGGAGCGAATATGTCTGCGCAAGATGATATGGATTTTAACAGTGGCATGATGGCCTTTGAGGCCAAGCATTTTTCTCGTGCTATGCAGATTCTTTCCGTGATCGCTGAAAAAGGTAATACGGATGCCATGCACCGATGCGCCATCATGTATCAAAATGGATTAGGGGTTGCAGTGAATAAAGAGGCTGCACTTAAATGGATGGAAAAGGCAGCCGAGCAAGGACATGAGTTAGCGCAGCACGGATTGGGTTTTATGTATATGGAAGGTGATTGTGTAGAGCAGAATGGCGAGCAAGCGGTGAAGTGGTTTACTAAAGCTGCAGAGCAGGGGTTACAAGGATCACAAACAACGCTTGGCATGATGTATGAGCAAGGCACTGCCGGAGTTGCGAAAGATTTAGACAAAGCTAAAGAGTGGTACGCAAAGGCCGGTTTTTCACCAGAAGAAATCAAATAAGAAAAATTTAACCTATAAGCAATTCAATCCATTTTAATTTTTTTTAACTTTACACATACTTTTATATGCGTCCTGCACATTTACTTGTCGTTCTAGAAAAAGAATTTAAAGGCGCATTTGCTGGTAACCACACTCCTGTGATGTTGTGGGGGCCACCTGGAGTAGGCAAATCAGAAATGGTTTCCCAGGTTGCTAAAGATAATGATGTTCAAGTAATTGATATTCGCTTGTCGCAAATGGAGCCTAGCGATTTGCGCGGCATACCATTTCGTGAAAACGGTTCTGTTGAATGGGCTGTTCCTGCAATGTTGCCAAACGTTGAACGACATGGTGAAACAGGAATTCTATTTTTAGACGAAATTACGTCTGCTGCCCCAAGTGTTTCTGCAGCTGCCTACCAACTCATTCTTGATCGTCGTCTTGGCCAATATGATGTGCCACCCGGCTGGGCAATTTTTGCTGCGGGTAATCGCCAAGGCGATCGAGGTGTTACTTATACAATGCCAGCGCCTTTGGCAAATCGCTTTTCACACTTTGAGGTGGATATTAATTTAGACGATTGGGTTGCATGGGCCTACGCAAATGATATTGATGAGCGCGTAATTGCGTTTTTACGTTTTCGTCCAGATTTATTATTTGATTTTGATCCGGCGCATAACCCTGTGGCTTTCCCTTCACCGCGTTCTTGGGAATTTGCGCATCGCGCCTTAGAAAAATTTTCAGAACGGGCCGATTTATTAACCGGTGCACTGCAAGCATGTGTGGGTCCGGCTGCGGGTGTGGAATTGAATGCGTTCATTTCTAATCTTGATCAGATGCCTGACCTTGAAGCCATTGTAAATGGTGATGATATTGATGCACCTAAAGAAATCGATCTACAATATGCCGTAGCTTCCGCGTTAGTCGGTCATGCAATTCGTGCTAAAAAACTGGCTGATCCTGCAATCGTGCAAGGAAATATTCTAAGTTATGCAAATAAATTTCCGCAACGTGAAATGGGTGTAATGATGGTATCAGATATGCATCGTGCTATCGGTGAAGACTTATTTGCTTTGCCAGAGTTTGCAAATTGGGCAGACAAGATTGCCGATATTATGATTTTTGATCACGCTTAATTTCATGTGGCTGATTCAGATTTACAAAATAAACTTGCTGCTGCAAGAACACGCTTAATCTTAGATAAACCGTTTCTAGGGGCATTAGTCTTGCGCCTTCCATTAGTCGCAGCCGATCCCAAGTGGTGTCAAGGTGCGGTAACTGATGCAAAAAAGTTGTACTACAATCAAGACTACATCAATGCATTAGACATTCAGCAAACACAATTTGTTTTAGCGAAACAAGCCTTGCATTGTGCCTTGTCTCATTTTGCGCGCCGTCAACATCGAATCAAGCATCGATGGGATTTGGCATGCGATTACGCAGTAAACCCTTTATTGATTAAAGACGGTCTTAAGGCGCCACCTGAAACCCTGGTGGATGATGGTTATGAGGGAATGACCGCTGAAGAGATCTATCATTATATTGGTGATTTAGACAATGAAGATTCTGAACTAGATAAACAAAGCGAAGACCTGCCAGATGATCAAGATAACCCAAATCAAGATGATAGTGATCAACAACCATCACCTGGAGATTGTGATCAAGAATCACAACAATCACCCGATCAAGGAGTAGATGATAATGATGAAGAGATGGATGGATTGGCTTCGCAGCCTGAGGCACTAACTCCGCAAGAACAGGAGGAGTTGTCGGTACAGTGGCAGCAACGGTTAGCCGGCGCGGCGCAATCGGCTATGCAGGCAGGAAAGTTGGGTGGTTCCATGGCGCGCATGGTGGACTTTATGTTGCAACCTAAATTGCCATGGAGAATGCTACTTGCACGTTATATGACAGCCAGTGCACGAGATGATTATAGTTATTCAAGACCATCGTCACGTCGTGGTGATCCAGCGATTTTCCCAAGCTTACGCAGTTCACAAATTAATGTTGCGGTAGGAATGGATATTAGCGGTTCAGTAGATGATAAAGAGATGAATGAATTCTTATCTGAAATAGATGCTATTAAAGGCAACATGCGTGCACGCATAACATTGTTGCCATGCGATGCGTCACTAGCTGAAGGCGCACCATGGATATTCGAACCTTGGGAAGAAATAAATTTACCAGAAACTTTTAAAGGTGGGGGAGGTACCGATTTCAATCCGGTGTTTGAATGGTTAGACGATCAAGATCAAAACCCTGACTTACTCGTATATTTCACAGATTGTAAAGGAACATTTCCAAAAGTCTTGCCAAGTTATCCGGTGATCTGGTTAGTCAAAGGTAAAGACCAGCCTCCATGGGGCCAAAGAGTGCAATTAAATTAGCATGCAGCTTTCAAGTGAAGACCAGTTACGGCTTAACGTATTAGTTGCTCAACCTCTGCAAGCTGTGCGTATCGATGAATCACGCATGTGCGTGCATGTGTTGTCAGAAAAAGGTGATGCAAGTGTGCAGCTTAACCCTACATGTAAAGATGAAAAATATATCCGTTTAGTAAGACAGTTTTTATCTACACATTACTTAGGCTCACCTGGTGGTTACCCAGTTTATTTGAAACGCTGGACACGCATGGGCCAAGCACGGGATGACAGTTTAGAAAAATTATTATTAGTTGGCGAACCCGAAGCAGTAGCTGCGGTAGTGCATGCATCGGGTTTGACAGATGAGTTGGCTAGACGCGCATGGTGGTCAAGTGCAACCGCAGAAAATGCACGAAGCATGCTTGAAAAACAAAGTGTTGTGAAGGGGTTGATGGGGCAGGAGCTTGCTAAATTCTTAATTGAGTTTCTACCTTTTGAAGAACATCAAAAAGCAATTATAGATAGTGTCCGTTTAGTGCTTCAGCCTGGTTTGATAACCGAAGAGTTGCGCGAAGAAATTTGGAAACGTGGCAAACGCAAAAATGTCTATTACATAGGATTTTTACAACAAACTCCTGATGATCTTCCGATCAAAGTGGACTCGCATAATAGCTGGGAAGAGATTTCTAAAAATATCCGATCAGAAGTTGAGGAAGATAACAAAATCGCAAAATTGTTATGCCAAATTTTAAGTCCTGCTGGCCAAGCATTTTTGCAAACCACAGAATTAGTATTGAGTAAGCCTAATGATCAAGATGCAGTTGCAGTTATCCTTAACTCGATAGGCCAGTATTTTAATAAGTTTGACAATGAGATGCCTACCTGGCGAGATATACAGGCGTTAATTGAATACACTGAACAATATCACCAAAAAC
>JABDMD010000119.1 GCA_013001685.1 Gammaproteobacteria bacterium
GTACTAAATGAACGCTTCGCAAAAATGATTCGCTATGGAATCTTAAATAAAACGATTTACCCTGAAGTGCCTCCAAAAGTTGAATATCAGTTAACAACCTTTGGCAAAAAATTTATTGCTATACTGGATGATATTAAATCATTACAAAAAGAAGTTACTAAATAAAAGCATGGATATGCACTCTCAAAGATTTATAAAACTGCAAAAACAGTTAAGAAGACAAACTGGAAAAGCTATTGCGGATTATCACATGATTGATGATGGTGATCGAATTATGGTGTGTCTGTCTGGAGGCAAAGATTCATATACTTTGTTAGACATGCTAATGCAACTCCAGCCCGTTGCGCCGATTAATTTTGAGTTAATCGCGGTAAATTTAGATCAAAAACAACCAGGCTTTCCAGAATACGTATTACCAAACTACCTTGATGCACTGAATGTTGAATACCATGTAATAGAAAAAGATACCTATAGTATTGTTAAAAAGAAAATTGCACCTGGAAAAACAACTTGCTCACTATGCTCACGTTTACGCCGCGGAATTTTATACAACACAGCTGAAGAATTAGGTGCAAATAAAATCGCACTTGGTCACCACATGGATGACTTAGTCGAAACGATGTTTATGAATATGTTTCATGGTTCACGTCTTAAAACCATGCCACCAAAATTAGTAAGCGATGATAAACGCAATGTGGTTATTCGACCTTTAGTCTATTGCCGTGAAAAAGATATCGTTAACTACGCTGAACGAAAAGAATTTCCTATAATTCCATGTAATTTATGCGGCTCACAAACTAATCTTGAACGTGTACGCATAAAAAATATGCTTACTGAATGGGATAAGCAATCACCCGATAGAGTTGGTAATATTTTTCGCTCGATGCAAAATATTACTAGCAGTCATTTATTGGATACTAGTTTGTTTGATTTCGACACTATGAATTCAGACATATCAAGTTCTGAGCGTGAAGAAGAATTAGTTTTTAGTACACAACCCCACTAAGCTAACAACTAATAATGCACTTTTATTGTAAATACGATTGAGAAATTTTCTACTTCAACACTCAGTATCTAGTCACATACTTGTTATCTTACAAATGTCTGGCATTGCTTTATGTTGTTATCCAGTAGGCCTGCAAAATGCTGGCAGTATTTATTGGCTAATTCTATGTGCCTTAGGAACTACATTAGGCGTACTGACACTTTGTTATAACAAAATTGGTAATTTCAGCGTTTACCCTGAAGTTAAAAATGAAGCAACGTTAATCACTAGAGGCCCTTATCATTATGTTCGTCATCCCATGTATACGAGCTTAATAGCAATGATGATCGGCATCGCGCTTTACAACTATCACTGGCTGAATGCGCTTGGTGAGGTGATGGTGGTTGGGGCAGTCATAAATAAAGCTAATAGAGAAGAAAAACTATTGCTTATGAGATTTCCTGAATACGCTAACTATCAACAAAAAAGCCAGCGATTTTTACCTTATATATACTAGCCACAGAGTTTTGTGCTGAATGTCATGGCATAATATTTTTACTCAGAAATAGGGGGGAAGAAGGTTATGCTAAATATAATAATAATACTGGCATTGCTCGCTACAATATTGGCACTAGGCTTAGGTTTATTATCGATGGGAATAGGTGGTTCACTTGATAAAGATGCTAGTGAACGTTTTATGTGGATACGTATTGGTCTTCAGGCTGCTACGGCTGTCTTAATCATCGGCGCTCTCTTCCTTACTAAAACATAACCCTACTAAACTGCTGTTTTCTAGCTAAAACAGTATAGTAGTTGTGGTTATTAGAGGATTCGTTCGTACTCCTCTATAATTCGCGGCCATTTGTATAAAACACTCTCGAGCTAACTGCATGATATGCATAGCAACTAGCTCGTTTTTTGCTCGTTATTAAAATTGAAAGATACTCTTTTGTAGTAGATAGATTTACGTGCAAAACAACTAATATATATAAGTATAACTACACCCAGGTTTTTTGAGTCGAGATGAGAATTTTTAATAAGCCCAGCCCCAATAAATCTAACAATGGGCAATCCAACCAGGGCCTATATGATCCTGCCTATGAACATGATGCCTGCGGTGTCGGTTTTGTAGTTGACATCAAAGGTCTCAAGTCACATAAGATTGTTGAAAATGCTGTAACAATTTTAAAGAACCTCATTCACCGTGGTGCATGTGGCTGTGAAGAAAATACTGGCGATGGTGTGGGCATGCTCACTCAGCTACCGCATAAGTTCTTCGTGCGTGTCTGCAAAGAAATAAATATTGAATTGCCTGAATATGGCCAATATGGCGCTGGCATGGTGTTTTTGCCCAATGATGCTTTGCAACAACAACACTGCATAGATCAATTAAATAAAATTGTAGAAGAAGAAGGCCAACAAATTTTAGCTTGGCGAGATGTACCCATTGATTCTTCTTCCTTAGGGTCGATGGCCAAAGAAGGCGAACCAACTTTTAAACAAATCTTCATTGGTCGAAATGCAAATTGCACCGACGAAGCTGCATTCGAACGCAAACTTTACGTAATCCGTAAACGTATTGAACATACAATTTCTAACGACATAGATTTATCAGAAAGAGAGCATTTTTATATCCCATCTCTTTCTTACCGTACCTGTGTATATAAAGGCATGCTGACTGGTTCGCAATTTGAACCCATGTTCCCTGATGTTTCTGAACCAGATTTTGAATCTGCAATGGCGTTAGTACACCAACGTTTTTCAACCAACACTTTTCCAGCCTGGGAATTGGCACACCCTTTTCGTTACGTTGCACACAACGGCGAAATTAATACGGTACGTGGTAATGCCAATTGGATGCGTGCTCGTGAATCACTTTGCACATCAGAATTATTCGGCGATGACTTACAAAAACTTTTCCCCATCGTTACTGAAGGTGGAAGTGACTCTGCTACGTTTGATAATGTAATGGAATTTTTACACATCAGCGGTCGCCCCCTTGCGCATGCAGTATTGATGATGATTCCTGAAGCATGGAGTGGTCATGAAACTATGAATGCTGCTCGCAAAGCCTTCTACGAATACCATGCATGTTTAATGGAACCGTGGGATGGTCCAGCATCGATTGCATTCACCGATGGAGAGGTGATGGGTGCAGTGTTAGATCGAAATGGTTTACGACCTTCACGTTATTACGTAACCAAAGATGACATGGTCGTAATGGCTTCCGAAGTAGGTGTTTTAGATATTCCACCAGAAAATATTTTAATCAAAGATCGCTTGCATCCTGGCCGCATCTTCATGGTGGATACCAAACAAGGTCGCATTATCGAAGACGAAGAGATTAAAAAACAATTTGTTGAAGAACATCCTTATGCAGAATGGTTAAAAGATAATTTAGTTGCCTTAGAAAATTTACCTAACGCAAAACAAATCCATGGTTCAGATAATGATACCTTATTGCAACGTCAACAAGCCTTTGGTTATACACATGAAGATCTAAGAATACTCATGGCACCTATGGCAGCAATAGGTTTAGAGCCTACAGGGTCAATGGGAACCGATGCTGCGCTTGCAGTGTTATCAGATCGTTCACGCTTGCTGTACGACTACTTTAAGCAATTATTTGCACAAGTAACCAATCCACCTTTAGACGGGATCCGTGAAGAACTTGTTACTCAAGTGGCCACAACGGTTGGACCAGAAAAAAACTTATTAAATCCAACACCAGATAGTTGTCGACAAATTAAAATATCTTCGCCAGTACTTACCAATGATGAGTTAGCGCGCATACGCGATGTAAATTTACCTGATTTAAAAACCAAGACTATCCCTATTTTATATGCGGTTGCTGATGGAGGCGCCGGTCTAGATAAAGCCTTAAAAGATGTCTGCGCGCAAGTAGATGCTGCATTAGCAGAAGGTTATACAAATATTATTCTTTCCGATCGCGGCATTACTTCCGAATTGGCTGCGATACCTGCGTTGCTTGCAACCGCAGGTGTGCATCATCATATGATCCGCAGCGGTTCGCGCACCAAATCTGGTTTAGTACTTGAATCTGGTGAACCACGTGAAGTGCATCATTTTGCTGTGTTAGTTGGATATGGAATCAACGCAATTAACCCATATCTTGCATTTGAATCATTAGGCGACATGATCGGCAAGGGCCACTTGCCAGAAATGCAACATGAAGTTGCAGTAAAGAACTTTATCAAAGCGATCAACAAAGGTTTGATCAAAACCATGGCGAAGATGGGTATCTCGACAGTGCAATCCTATCGTGGAGCACAAGTGTTTGAAGCCATCGGACTTAATAAAGTATTTATCGATCAGTATTTCACTGGGACAGCATCTCGTATTGGTGGAATTGGTTTAGAAGAAGTAGCGCGCGAAATGAGCATACGTCATCACAATGCTTTTCCTGATCGTCCTGCAAAACATCCAGACTTAGAATGGGGTGGTGAATATCAGTGGCGTCGTGATGGTGAATTCCATTTGTTTAACCCAGAAACAGTTTTCAAGTTACAGCACTCTACTCGTTCTGGTCAGTACAACATTTTTAAAGAATATACTGACAAAGTAGATAATCAAAACAAACACTTAGCAACATTGCGTGGTTTGTTTAAGTTTAAGGAAACCACATCAATTCCTATAGATGAAGTTGAACCGATTGAAAACATTATGAAACGTTTTTCCACCGGTGCGATGTCTTATGGATCAATCAGCAAACAAGCACACGAAACTTTAGCCATTGCGATGAATCGCATTGGTGGTAAATCCAATACTGGTGAAGGAGGTGAAGATCCTGATCGTTACAAGCGTGATGCAAACGGTGATTTACGTCGTAGTTCAATTAAGCAGGTTGCTTCCGGTCGTTTTGGAGTCACCAGTGAATATTTAGTCAATGCAGATGACATCCAAATTAAAATGGCACAAGGCGCAAAGCCTGGTGAAGGCGGACAATTACCGGGTACAAAAGTCTATCCGTGGATTGCAAAAGTACGTGGCTCTACTCCAGGTGTGGGCTTAATTTCACCACCACCGCATCACGACATCTATTCGATTGAAGATTTGGCGCAACTTATTTATGACTTGAAGAACTCAAATCCTGAAGCACGCATTCATGTGAAACTAGTTGCAGAAGTGGGTGTAGGAACGGTTGCTGCGGGCGTTGCCAAAGCACATTCGGACGTAGTACTGGTGTCTGGTTATGATGGTGGCACTGGCGCATCGCCTATGAGTTCTTTAAAACATGCCGGTTTACCTTGGGAGTTAGGCTTAGCCGAAACACAGCAAGTTCTAATGATGAATGGTCTACGTGATCGCATTGTTGTACAAACAGATGGGCAATTAAAAACCGGACGCGATGTGGTCATCGCTGCGTTACTGGGCGCTGAAGAATTTGGCTTCTCCACTGCGCCTCTAGTTGTAATGGGCTGCATTATGATGCGCGTATGTCACTTGAATACTTGCCCTGTTGGTGTGGCAACACAAAATCCTGAGCTTACAAAGAAATTTGTAGGGCAACCCGAATTTGTTGAAAATTTCTTTAAGTTTATTGCAGAAGAAGTGCGTGAATACATGGCACAACTAGGTTTTAGAACGGTTGATAAAATGATTGGCCAAGTTGATCGTTTAGATGTTAAACATGCTGTAGATCATTGGAAAGCACACGGTTTAGATTTCTCTAAAATTTTACACAAAGCTAAAAACCCAATGAACAACGCTTTACATAACACAACCAAACAAGATCATGGGTTAGATCAGACGCTTGATGTCACCACCTTGGTACCACTATGCAAAGATGCATTGGAAGCAAAAGAACCTGTAGACATTATCTTGCCAGTGCAAAATACCAATCGTAGTGTAGGCACAATTCTAGGCTACAACATCACTAAACGTTATGGAGCAGAAGGTTTACCCGAAGATACGGTAAGAGTGCACTTCAACGGTTCGGCCGGGATGAGTTTTGGAGCATTTGCACCTAAAGGTGTAACGCTAACTTTAGAAGGCGATGCCAATGATTACCTAGGCAAAGGTCTTTCAGGCGGGAAAATTATTGTTTATCCACCACGTAGTTCTACTTTTGTTGCCGAAGAAAACACCATTGTTGGGAATGTGTTGCTATACGGTGCAACTTCCGGCGAAGCGTATATCCGTGGTCTCGCAGGAGAACGCTTCTGCGTACGTAATAGTGGCGTGGATACTGTAGTTGAAGGTGTTGGTGACCATGGTTGTGAATACATGACTGGTGGACGCGTAGTTGTAATTGGCCCAACTGGTAGAAACTTTGCTGCAGGTATGTCGGGTGGTATTGCATATGTACTAGCGGATAAAGAGAAATTCAAAATTCAATGTAATCAAGACATGGTTGACTTAGATGAAATGGATGACGAAGATAAAAGTGCTGTAAAAGCACTACTCACAAATCATGCTGAGTATACAAAAAGTACAGTGGCGAAAAATATCCTAGACCATTGGAGTGATTACCAAACAAAATTTATAAAAATTATGCCGAAAGATTACAAACGCGTATTAGCCGCAATTAAAAAGGCCGAAGCTGAAGGCACCTCAGTAGAAGAAGCCGTAATGGAAGCTGCACACGGATAATTAATATGAATATGGAATTTTGATGGGAACTGCACATGGCTAAAGTTACTGGTTTTATGGAATATCACCGCGCGAAACAACCGTATCGTCCGGTTGAAGAACGTATTCATGACTGGAATCAAGTCATGGCGCCATGGCAGATTGATCCACTTAAAGAGCAAGCCGCTCGTTGTATGGATTGTGGAATTCCGTTTTGTCATCAAGGTTGCCCTCTAGGTAACTTAATACCTGATTGGAACGACTTGGTGTATCGCGACCAATGGCAAAATGCAATTCAACGTTTGCATGCTACTAACAACTTTCCTGAGTTCACAGGCACCTTATGTCCTGCACCATGTGAAGGATCATGTGTGCTTGGCATCAATGATGACCCTGTAACCATCAAAGGTGTAGAACTCACCATTATCGATAAAGCTTTTGAAAATGGCTGGGTACAACCGCATATTGCTAAAAAGAAGACTGGCAAGAACGTAGCTATAATTGGCTCTGGCCCTGCAGGTTTAGCGGCTGCGCAACAACTTGCGAGAGCGGGTCACGATGTAACAGTTTTTGAACGTGCTGATCGCATTGGCGGTTTATTACGTTATGGAATTCCTGAATTTAAAATGGAAAAGAAAGTTATTGATCGTCGTATGCAACAAATGATCGCCGAAGGTGTGACCTTTAAAACCAATACAAATGTTGGTGAGAATATTTCTGTTGATGATCTTCGCAATGAGTTTGATGCTTTGATTCTTACTGGTGGCGCATGTGCTGCACGTGACTTACCAGCTGAAGGCCGCGAACTTAATGGCATTCATCAAGCGATGGATTTTTTACCTATGCAGAATAGAATCTGCGAAGGTGACTCTAAGCCTGATAATTTCATCAGCGCAAAAGATAAACATGTTGTCATTATCGGTGGCGGCGATACTGGTGCGGACTGCCTAGGCACTTCTAACCGTCAAGGCGCCAAATCAGTTCATCAATTGGAAATTATGCCAAAACCGCCAGAAGCACGTGCAGAAGATAATCCGTGGCCAGAATGGCCGCGAGTTTTCCGTACTGCATCAGCACACGAAGAGGGTGTTGAACGTTGTTATTCGGTATCAACAAAACGGTTTGTTGGCGATGAACATGGGAATGTAAAAGGTCTTGAGCTAGTAAGAGTTAGGATGGTCAACGAAGATGGCCGCGCGACTGTTAATGGTGGACGCTTAACCCTTGAGGAAGTACCAGACAGTAAAGAAACTCTACCTTGTGACTTAGTATTATTGGCAATGGGCTTTTTGGGTCCTGAAAAACCTGGCATGTTAGAACAACTAGATGTGGAACTAGATGCTCGCGGTAATGTGGTATGTGATGAAAACTGGATGACTAATGTAGACGGTGTATTTACTGCAGGCGATATGCAACGCGGACAGAGTCTCATCGTATGGGCTATTGCTGAAGGACGTTCTGCTGCTAAAGGTGTAGACACATACTTGATGGGTCAAAGCGAGTTACCTGCGCCGGTTGCTCCAACTAGCCGAGCACAATAATATCGCAATTCACCACTTGGCTACTTTGTCCTAACGATTATCTGGATAGCGGTTTATTGCATACCTAAACTAATTAACCATATACACCTAAAATAATTATAGGTGGAGTTTGTTATGGAATGGTTAGCCCTAGGCGCGCTGGTTTTTATTGGCGCCACAATCCTGAACCGGCTTACTGAAAGAAGTGCTAAAGAGCTAGAGCTCAAAGCTGCTCGCAAAAGCCAAGAACATAAACTTCGACTTGAGCCAAGCGCACGACTTCCTGAAGTTAATATACCTACTTCCGTTTACCAAACAAAACAATTTATCCTTTCTCCTGCCGAACAGAAGTTTTATAAAGCACTTTCGCAGGGCCTAGGAAGTCAATTCATGATATTGATGAAAGTTAGAGTTGCAGATGCGCTGCAACCTGGCAGTGGAGTCTCAAAAAGTGAATGGGCAAGTGCGTTCAATCGAATTAAATCAAAACATTTTGACTTTCTTCTATGCTGTCACAACAGCTATGAAATCATTGCTGCCATTGAGCTAGATGACAGTAGTCATCAACAAGAAAATAGAATAAAGCGTGATAAGTTTCTAAATTCCGCATGTGAAAGCGCTAACTTCGCGCTAATACGCATTGTTGCTAGACAAGTTTATTCTGCACAAGAAATAAAGTCTGCTGTACTTAATAGTTTACGCGATTATAAGCTCAGCAAAGCAGCCTAGATAACACCGCTGGCTTTATTTATGGCAAAAAGGGAATTCTTTTGATTACCAATAGCACAAAGTTTAATTGAAGAAAGGTCAAGTTATAGCATTGCTAGCATTAGCTTTTTTGCCGTACTAATTATAGTTGCTTTATTTCTAATTAAATACTATGGCTGGACTTCGGTTTAAAGCGGCCTATTTATCTTTCTAATTGTTATTACTTTAGCCTGGTTACTAACAAAAAAACTTCGTTTTCTTCGTTTACTCGATAAGTATAGTGATGTGGAAGTCGTTAGCAAAATAATAGGTAGGATCCTATGGCAAGGTCAAACTGACGAACAAGTTATTTACATACCGAGTGAACCAAAAAGATATTGATCAAAAAGTATTAAAAACTAAAACCAAAGAAGTGTGGAAATACTTTCCCTCTGGACGAAGACGCTACGGCCTGCGTGTTAAACAAGTTAATGGCGAAGTAGTAGGCTGGGATGAAAAACTATAGAGCGAAAGATACACTTCAACTAGAAGACTATTCCTTATTTCTTAAATAGCCATAAAACCAAAGATATTACTAAACTTACAAGAATCATAGTGGTGATTGGCACATATAGCTGAAAGCCTTCTCTCTTTATGGCGAAATCGCCAGGCAATCTCCCCAAAGGTAGTTTTGTGATCCATGGCCAAAGCAAACCTATGGCAATAATTAAAATACCAATATATATAATGGTTTTATTCATAAACTAATTTTTGGCTGTAAACTAACCCCATACTATTACGTTATATATGTATTGCTCAATATTTTGGGGTAATTAATGCAATATAAAAACATATCTTTGTTTATTTTAATTCTATACCCATTTTTAATAATGAGTTGCGCAAGCGCAAAGAATAGGAAAGCCGAAACAAGTGGCAGTACTGTCAACAATGTGCTCACACATGAAAGTTATACACGTGAATATATAACATATGAACCAGCTATTTATGATAAAACCAAAAAGCTACCTCAATTGCTGGTACTACATGGAGGTGGGGGTACCAATAAACAAATCATTAAACACACTAAATCTCGCTTCAATCAGCTAGCGGATAGAGATAAATTTTATGTGGTGTATCCACAAGGCTTAGAAAAAGGCTGGAATGATGGGCGCTATGATTTACAACAATTTGCATCACAAAATAGTATTAACGACGTAGATTTTATTCGAGCCCTTATTCATAAATTACAGAACAATTCAACATCGATAAAAATAGAGTCTTTGTTACTGGAATGTCCAATGGCGGTTGTATGTCATTTCGACTGGGCTGCGAACTTAGAGATAAAATTAGAGCAATTTCCCCAGTAACTGCGACGATTGCTGAAGGTGTGTTAAAATATTGTACTGGTAAATCCGATGTCGCTCTTGCTCTATTCAATGGCACAGATGACCCACTAGTTCCTTATAATAGCGGATCAGTAACTATATTTAGAAAAGAAAGAGGCAAAATCACACCTCTACACAACAAACTCTAAATTTATAGCTAAATAGGTTGGGCTGTCGCCACCTTGCAAACGAACAAGAACTACCGGATACAAAAAATGACGGCACGACTATCACAAAATTTGAATATCAACGATGTAAAAGCAATAGCTTAGTAACTTTATACCGAATTAATGATGGCGGTCATACTTGGCTAGGCGCAAAATCTGCAATACTGAAACGCATCGTTGGTAAAACCAGTAAAGACATCATCGCCTGTGATGAAATGTGGGAATTTTTTAGTAGTCTTAAATAATCAAACCTTGCAAATAAGATTATGAACGTGATTTTGACGCTTTTTAGACAATTACCGTTTGTCTGTTTTTCTAAACCATTCATTTCAACTAATCTTTACCTTGATAAACATATGGGGAACTCTAGCGATGCTCAACTAGAGGAGAGAGCATGGCACATTTCCAAGAACGGAGAACCGGTGGCGAGCGTCGCCAATTCAAGGGTGAAGACAGAAGAAAAAATTCTGATCGTCGTGGTGCTAATACTGGCACAAACTTAGAATTTATCGAACAGGCTCGATTCAAAGCTTGGATAGTAATGACCGACAAGGATACTCAGGACTAAATTAATTTTTTCATTTAATCCTCAAAAGCCAAAATTTCTAGCAACACCTACAGCCCCTAAGCATAGTCAGCCCATTTATCGGGAGACATGATCTCAGCATACTATTGTATTGCACTATGGGCGCTATGAAGCAGATGATAACTAAAACATTAATCCCATGGATAACAGTAATTGTCATTTTCATATTTGGCTTTTATTTATCATCCCAACGCAGCACATATTCGGTAAATATTGTCGCTCAACAAAACGACCCCACCGAGAATCAGCTTGATGATAAAGATTATTCAGTAAGACAGAAATTAATAAATGACTTTGAGATTGCTTTTCTTAAGCAATATACGCCCTTAGTTGGCTGTGAAGAGCTAGATAGTGAAGACAAGTCTGCTACATGCAGAAATCATTTAGAACAAGCCAAAAACAATTTCAAGCAGCAGTTTATAAAAACCCGAGGGTTACCTAAAAATACTTTTGAAGAACTGAAATTAAGTTTTACCGATTAAGAAATATTAATAGCCTATTTCTTAGTAGCCATATTTTTGCCAATAAGAATCATACGAATCACACGCTCTGCGGCATTTGCAAGATCTTGCTTTGAATTTTGTATTGCTGTTTCTAAACTCATATCTTTTGCTGCTGCACTTTCGATGCAATCAATTCCATGATCAAACACCTGTCTTGCATCATCAGAGAGAGCACCACCAATCGCAATAACCGGTACATTATGTTTCTTAGCCGCTTTAGCAACACCTGATGGAGTTTTACCAAACGCAGTTTGAAAATCCACACGCCCCTCGCCTGTAAGAACTAGATCTGCACCTTTAATATATTTAGCCAGGTTGGTAGCTTGCACAACAATATCGATCCCACTTTGTAATTTCGCACCTGCAAAAGCAACTAAACCTGCACCTAAACCACCCGCAGCCCCTGCACCAGGCATACGACCAACATCTTTCTTTAGGTCTCGTTTCATTAACTTACTTAGATTTTTTAAATTCTCATCCAACTGTTGCACCATCTTAGGAGTAGCACCTTTTTGTGGGCCAAACACATGAGACGCACCTTTTTTACCAAACAGTGGGTTTTCAACATCACAAGCCACAACAATTTTAGTCTTGGATATACGTGAATCTATAGCTTGTGTATCAATTCTGGCTACTTTAGCAATCATGCCACCAGAGCCAAGTTCTTTAATCTCTTTACCACTAGCATTTAGAAAACGCACACCCAATGCTTGTGCCATACCAACACCACCATCGTTAGTGGCGGAACCACCGATACCGATGATGATTTTTTTCGCACCTTTATCAATTGCATCTAATATTAATTGGCCTGTACCATAGCTTGTAGTCTTTAATGGATTTTTTTCACGCCCTTTCACTAATGGCAAACCTGAAGCTTCTGCCATCTCAATTACTGCAATTTTGTCTTTAGCTAGCCAGCCATATTTTGCTGTAACTATTTTACCAGCAGGGCCTTTAACTCTTTTTGTAACGAACTTTCCTTTTGCCGCATCCACCATTGATTGCACAGTGCCTTCACCGCCATCTGCCATCGGTATTTTCACGCATTTAATTTTTGGCAATACGCGCTTAATACCTTTTTCTAAACAACTAGCTACTTGTAATGAAGTAAGGTTTCCCTTAAAAGAATCAGGGGCAATAACAATTTTTTTCATAGTGATTATTTTTATAATAGTTCAAGAAACATTATATAATGACCAGCTGCTAAATCTATATCGTCAAGAAGTAATACAATTCACTGCTTACCGTATGCCAGTTCAGAATCTGCATGAATTAAAGAAGAAAAGTTCTTTCCCTCATCTCGATATTTAACGATTAAATGATCAATACGGGAGGCCTCATAGGCTTGCTGGTAAGACAGATTAGTATCCATTCGACCTAATTCATGTAAAAGTTCACCCGCTTTAGCAGGAAAAATCGTTTCCATACGAATGCCAATTTTATCTTGATACAGACGATCTATATGCTTAACCAGGGTAGTAGTACAGTTATCACGAAGAGTACGATAGAACTTTGGTTCAACATGCAATGCATTAGCAGACATTGCCAAATCTTTAAATAAGGCAGCTATAAACTCAGGTTCTGCTCGAATAGGGAAAAGATGAAGTACCGAGCCGCGAACAAGTGCACGTATGGTCAAAAGATCTTTCTCTTCTCCAAAAATATAAATTAGCTCAAACTGGCGCAATGCGCCTGCGACCAAGCTATATTCCTCATATATTTCTTTTCGAGCTTCTATCGAGACAATTACATGACCTTGATCTTCAAACCCAAAATCAAGCATGGTGTGAGCCATGAGTTTAGAATCATTGAATGGTTCTACAATAAGATCAAGACTGCTAAGTTTATTTAGGTCGTAATTTCTACTTTCCCAGTTTGCTGTCACTCTACCTTCATGCCATGTAGCATTTCGTAAATTATGTATCGTGACATCATCATTATTGATCTCAATTCTAGGCAAATTATTTACTTCTGAGCGCCAGTCACGATCATTACTGGCTTGAATAGTAGATAGCCAAATCAACAGAGCTACCAGAGTTATAGGAGGAACGATACTTATAAAAGATTTATTTCTAAATCTAAGAATTACCATGAGTCCCGCTAAAAAAATAAATACGCTTAATTTTCCAGAGAAATCTAAAAAATGCTGCAGCATCAAAGTATTCATTCCCCATATAAGAATCAGTATTAAAATTTTAAACACAATATTTAGAAAAAATTATTTCCACTCGTTATATTAGATCAATGTAATGTATAACTGTTTCGAAAGCGTTAGCAAAAAGCTAGCTATGTTAAGATACCTAGTAGAAAATAACCAGGTTAAAAGAATTAAGATAATAGAAACTGCACTAGCTCAGAACAAAAGCTAGTGCAGCTTAGGATTGAATTTTTTAGTTCAGTACTTAACTATTCTGAACTATTCGCTGCAGTCTTACCTGCTGGACGTGTGTCATTTTGTAGCCACTCGTAGTAGCCATCCACACCTAGAGTTCTAACTTTTTGAATTCGGTAGTTTTGTTCTTTTTGGCTAATCTGACCAAGCATATGGCTTAATTGTATTTGTTGTTCAACCTGTTCCGCACTTAGGTCTGCTGCATTTAGGTTGAAAGCAGTTAAGCCTAATAGCAGCACCAAAGACCACTGTTTCATGTTCAATACACCATATATTTTATAAGCATTTATATTAGCAAATTAACCTCAATTCCAACAAGCTCTGCTTGGATTGTCGGCTCTGAGATGTAGATCGAAGGTAGCAAACTACCCAGAAGTGCCTGTTCCTATTAAATAAATTGTTACTGTAAGCATGATTCGATGTGATACTTTTATAGTAGTATTTAACATTAGAATCTATACAAATATAAGTCTAGCAAAGCGGTGTTCATACCTGCTTAGCTAATAATTTTTTTATCTATCATTTATTACGGGGGAGCAAAATGTTATTAACCAATCTAGAACAAGTTCCAGGAAAGAAAATTGTTCAACACTTTGGTTTGGTACAAGGCAATACTATCCGCGCCAAACACGTCGGCAAAGATTTTCTTGCCGGATTAAAAAATATCTTTGGTGGCGAGTTAGGTGCTTATACAGAATTACTAGCAGAATCCAGACAAGAAGCTACTGACCGAATGATTCAGCAAGCAATATCTATGGGTGCAAATGCAATAGTTAATGTTCGCTATAGCACATCATCAGTTGCACAAGGCGCAGCTGAGCTTTACGCCTATGGAACAGCTGTAAAAGTAGATTTATAAAGGTAGAAGTATAATGGAAATAATAGTACTGCTAATTTTATTAGCAACCGGCTATTTTTTCGGCCAACTTGCTGAAAAAAAACATTTCAAATCAATTATTAAAAGAGAAAAAGCGCACCTACATTTTCCTGTCGTAACCATGAGAACACCACCAGCAATTACACAACATGAATTAAATGCAGAACTTGTAGCAGGTAACGCAGTTATCTCAATTGATTTTTTTAAAAAGTTTGTAGCTTCATTAAAAATGCTATTTGGTGGCAGAGTAACTCAATATGAATCACTTTTAGATCGTGCACGCAGAGAAGCACTGCTTCGCATGAAAGAGCAAGCTGCATTGAAGAATGCTTTTGTAGTTATGAATGCTCGCGTTGAAACCGCATCAATAAGCAAGAATAGTAAAAGACGTAATAGTGTTGGCGCAATTGAAGTACTTGCTTATGGCACTGCTATCTCTCTAGGTAAAAAAATACAAAGATAAAGTTTTGCGATACACTCCTGTACAGCCTCCTGAAGGCATCAACGTCATCGATGAACACCCATTAAAATCATTTTTTATTTTAACAGTTGGGACAATAGGTGTTTTGATAGTCGTAGTAGCCGTTTTAGGATTAGCGGCAGATTATTTGGTTAAATATATACCCGTTGAATATGAACAAAACTTATTCAGCAAAGAAAGTGTATATCTAATGCCTTTCGCAACTGACAAAAGTGAGGAAGGACTTCAAACCAAGCAATATTTGCAAAATCTAGTAGACGAGTTACATGCTGTTGCTGGCGAAGAATATGCTGGCCACCATTTCCAAGTTGAAATTGCAGATGACTATGTGGCAAATGCCTTTGCAGTACCCGGTGGGCATATCATAGTTACCAAAGGGCTATTTTCATCTATCGAATCTGAAAATGGACTCAGTATGATTCTGGCACATGAAATGGCACACCACTATGAACGGCACCCTTTACGCAGTACTGGCAGAGGTTTGGTTATATCTTTATTTTTACTCACCGTGTTGGGCGCAGATGGTTCAAGTTTCTTACAAGGTTTTTTAGGTAACACAGCTTCCATTACTAATCTTGCATTTAGTCGCCAACAAGAAGCTGACTCTGATGTTTTTGCATCTGACTTGTTAATGAAATTTTATGGTCACGCCTCTGGTGCAGCTGAATTTTTTCAATACGTAGAATCCGAAGAAGGCAGTATTGGAGAAGTACCGAGTTTTTTAAGCACCCACCCCGCTACTGAAGACAGAATTTCTAACCTTATTGAACTTGAAAACCAATATGCTGGTAACAAAAAACCACTGCCAAACTTTTTAAACAATTACGCTGCTAGTGCTAGCGAACAAGAAGAACAATAACGCTTGTAAGAATAGTGTTATTTTTTGTAGATATTGATCCAAATCCTACCAATTATCTGAAAATTTACCCTCCTCATTCCTAATTTGCAAGACCCACCTTCCTTAACACCTACACTGAAATGTGATTCATTTATAAATCTTAGTACGAATTTATCCTTATCCTAAGCAAAGGATTTAACTTTTCATCTATTATTATTTGTATGGATAATAAGTATTTCCATCAGTATATTTTCATAGGACTTGCAGCATTGTTATGTACGAGTTGTAGCTATATCCAACATTACCAAAAACGAACTCAGCACGCACAAATACAAGACAACCTTTCAATATCAACACTTAATAAAGTTAATCAATACACAAGTCGCACTCCTTTTCATAAAACCTATGAATTTGAATTTAGCAATTCAAATGATAAACCTTATGCATTGATTTTTTATATTAGTGAAAGTAGTTTTTCCAAAAGCATTATCAAACACCGCAATACTAGCGATCTTCATAGAGACGCTGTTCGCGTTGACGACAGTAAAAATATTTTAACTGCATTAAATAAAAACTTACCCAAGCCAGAGAGTATTATCTGGCAGCAAGTAGCCAACCATATCGAAGAACATGCAGCACGAGATGGCTATTATGTGATGCAGGAATATATTCGACTCAAAATTAGAGACCTATAACGCTCACCTTCTTTCAGTTTACTTGCAAACCCCCTGGTTCCAGTCTTTTTAGTTGTGGAACTAACTCACTACAAAACCACTCCAAATACAATGAGAATCTTAAGTATTCAGCTTATATCCATAGTATTTATAAGTCTTTTATTTTCAAGTGCCCTAGCGGCCAAAAAAAATCGCTATGAGTATGAAGACTGCCTGCTAGAACATTTAGACCATGCAAAGTTAGATGTCGCAAGCCGCTATATCGCAGAAGCCTGTGAAGAAAATTATGGTAGTGGACGTTCTAAAGTCATTTTCAGTGATGAACGCAAATATAACGAATGTTTGTTAGACCATATGGTAGGGGTTGAAAGTGTCGATGCAGTAATCCGTATTCGCAGAGCTTGTGAAAGAAAGTACCGTTGAATATAAGTGGCAGACAGGCGGTATTGTTTTTAGCCATTAAACTTCAACGATGATATTGCAATATGGATTTTAAAGAGTATAGTTCGCGCCCGATGAGAAATTTTATGCAACAACTAAACACGTATAGCTGGCACTCGATGACTGCATTTATGTGTGCCCACGCTATGGAAACTAATATGATGCGCGGTATAGAAATGGAAATTAAACAAGTGAAACTTATTACCTAGCGAACCTTCTAATTTAAATGGAAGGTGCAGCTCACCTTCCGGACAGAACTAAAAACCCCGGTAGCGTGAGCACCGGGGTTTTTTATTGCATATGTGTTTATGGGCTAGGAATTTAATAATGGCTTAATGCCACTGTTGATGACCCAACTAGAGGACTTTTAATAACTTAACGTCAAGGAGAAAAATAATGAACTTAGACAAGGTTTTACAAAACAATGAAAGCGTGAGCTTTATGTTTTTCCTATCAGGAAAACTATGGTACCGCACTGAAAGTGGCTTCAAATTTCCCGTGCCTATCAAAGGTTCTGGGCAATCGGTTTTTCTTAATGAAGACCGTGTTAACCGCTTTTACCCGTATATCAAAGCACATGCGGAAAAATTAGAGAAAGCTAAAGCAGCTTAAGTATTAACTTAATAAATAATATTTTCGTCTGCTTTAGTATTTATAAACAGAGGTGAAATATGGATATGAAAGACATAGTAATTAACAGCAAAGCAACATTTTTACGTTGCCAAAATGGTATTGCGTACTACGCATTAACTGTTCCTTATAGTGAAAAGCAATACAGCTTCCCTGTGCCGTTAAATACCATGCGAGATGAAGCATTAGCAGCAGAAAGTCATACTATTCACTTTATGGATTATATTCATAAGGCAATTCAAGAAGGTACATTGATTAAGGAAGCTGCTTAGCTGCACTAAACTAATTTAATATAGGAGATTAAAATGGCTAGTAAAACGAAGTTGCCGACTAAACTCACTAGGCAAAGAAATCTTTTACACGATCATCCTTTACTTAGTAAAGGCGGCATACATTGTAAAAGTAATAAATCAAAACGACGTATGGATAAAATAAAAATGAAAAAAGAGTGGATTCCCCAAAATATATTTTTCACAGTATATTTTGGAGATTCATTTCTTGTTAAATCAATTACAAATTAGATTAATTTTACTAAAAATTATTTAGGAATATTATATTTATCATTTATAAACAATATTTTATTATTGCAAATAAATAATGGATACGTTAGCCTGCAGCTGATTTCTATATACTTCGCATTCTAGGGTTGTCTTGCATATTTCCCTTGCGGTGTGTGCATTACAAAACAATATTAATAAAAGGTAATGGGAAGCTCAAATGAAAAAACTCTTAATAATATTACTGGGTTTATTTCTCTTAGGTGTTCTTGGATATATTTGCATATATCTTTTTAACCATAACGTAAAAATCCAAGAAGACGTGCATACTAGAACTAGTGCAGCACTGATTAAACAAGGACTTGATAATGTTACTTTCAGCGCGGATGGCCGTGAGATTATTCTTACTGGTGTAGTTGCAAGTGAAGCCATCCGACAACAAGCTGAAGAACAAGCCAGAAAAGTTTATGGTGTTCGTACTGTAGATAATCAATTAATCGTTGCAGCTCCAGAACCGGTTGTTGAGCCAGAATCAGAGCCAGTTAAAGAAGTTATTCAGCCACCTAAACTGGAAGCGTTACCTGAATATACCTGCCAACAAGACTTCGATACATTACTAAGTAGCAATGAAATTCACTTTACAATTAACAGTGCTGATATTGATGCTTCAAGTAATAGTTTATTAAGTGACTTAATTGAAGTTGCAAATCAATGCCCTGATGCCAAAATTGAAATTGGTGGTCATACAGATTCTAGTGGCAGTGATGATTACAACCTGCGTCTAAGTCAGGCACGCGCATCTTCCGTCATGAGCTATTTAATAACCAATGGTATAGATGCTACACGGTTAACTGCTGTAGGTTATGGTGAAAACAGCCCAATTGCTGATAACGAAAGTACTGAGGGTATGGCAAAAAACAGAAGGATAGAATTTAACGTAGAGAGACTTTCACAATGAGCTATTTAATTCAACAAATGTGGTTATGTTTACTACTTGCAGCGTTACTTGGTGCATTGATTGGCTGGTGGTTAGCCAAATCATCTTGCCGAAATAAGCTAGATGATCTAGATGCAAGTTGGCGTCGCAAATTAGACGACCAAGAAAGAGACCATTCGCGCAAGCTTAAAGACGCTAGTACACCAGCTGCTGCTGGTACTGCAGTTTCAATGATCTCAATGGCAGAACAAACTAGTTATGAAGTTGAGGAAGTAGAAGGCATTGGTAAAAGTTACGGTCAAAAGCTACGTGACATTGGAATCTCTACTACTGAGCAATTGCTGAATCAATGTTGCAATATGAATGGCCGTGTAACGGTTGCTGAACATGTAGGAATTGAGGATTTTGTGGTACGCAAGTGGGCCAGTATGTCTGACTTAATGCGTTTAAGTGGGGTTGAAGGACAATTTTCTGAACTTATGGTATATGCAGGAATTGATTCTGTACAAGACCTAGGTCAGCAAAGTGCAGGTGCTCTACATAATAAATTATCAACCACTAATGATCAGCAAAAGCGGGTGAAGACAATTCCAGATGAGTCTTCTTTAGAACTTATGATAAGCCAAGCAAAGTCATTAAAAGCTATTATGCAAGATGCTTAGTAAATGTCTTCAATAGCATTCAACGCTCAAGCAAGAAATATTATCAGAATATGGTTGGGGCGAGCTGTTATAACTCGCCCCAACTTTTGCGTCTACGCCAAGGAACTCTAGTAATAATTAAACCTAGTACCAGGCTACCAATTGCAGTTATTGCACCAACAGCAAACCATTGACGATCTTTATGTATCGATTTGAATTGCTGGTTTTCTTTTTTAATTTCTTCAACTTGTGCACGCTCTTGTTCTAGAGTATTTTTCAGTTTTTGATTTTCTTGCTGTAATTCTAAAGGTCGCTTGGCTGCATTCTTAACTTGAGTAAGTTCTTTTGATAACTTTGAGGTACGCTCTTTAACTTGAAGATCAAATTCTGCTTTTAATTTATCATATTCAATTTTTAACGACTCGTACTGTTGACGTCCGGCAGGCTCATTAATCAGAAAACTTTCCAACATCCAACCGACTTTTTCATCCTTGGTCGCCACCATTACATAACCTTCATCGCGATTTGTTTTTAATACTCGCACTGGAGTACCACTTTTTAATTGTGCAACTATTTCACTATTTAAGCTCATTTTGCGATGCATGGTGATTTCAAGTTCATCTGTAACATAACGAAGATCTTCTGCATACACACTTGCACTGTACGTTGCCAGCATTAATGCCAACTTAGCTGCATTTTTATTATTGAACATTAAACATGCACTTCAATTTTCTTCATCAATAAACTGCCAGTACTAACTTTTATCTGCTAGTTTACTTATAGGCAAGCGTTTAACTTGATAACCATCTTTCTCCATCAGCGCTAACACACCTTGATCACCATAAAGATGTAGCGCACCTATTGCAATGAATGTTTTCTTTTCACGCAGAGGCTTGCGCATATAATGCTCCATAACAACATTTCTATTACTAACCACATGCTTTAAATAAGTTTCACGGTAGCGTTCAAATTCAGGTTTATTTGGGATAAAACTAGTACTAATCTGATACATTTTAGTTAAATCTTCTTCTAGATATGCCTCTAACATCATATCAATTGTATTGCGCATTTCCTTATAACTATTAACCGTAAATTCAAGTAATTTAATTTGCACGTCTTGAGGCATAGCGTAAAAAGTTACCAAGAACTCTTCGATACTCTCCACTTGATAAAGATCTTTTCTTTGTGCAGCTGCACGATCCAGCAATTCATAATCTAAAATTAAATCCTCCGTGTTTTCAGCTTTAACTGCAAAACTACGCATCGCCGCCCATGGCTTTAGATGCATGATGGTTTTTTTATCTAAACCTATATCGAGTAACACTTCTTCTACTCGTGCATAAAGATCTTTACCAATCAAACTTTCCAAAGTTTGTCCTTTTGGCAAAGTCATATCACCTTTAATCATCTGCCCACCGTGGTATGGATTCCAGTAGTGGTCACTAGGAAAAGACTCCATAGCAAAACTGGTCATTTCATCAAACTTTCCAATGATACTATTACGTACTTCGTTTACGCGCTTATCATTCATATGAATAGTTCCAAAAATGTAACCTATGAATTCATTATCTTTTTCAATCTGCCATAAAACTCCTTCGGTAAACCGACCTGATTCTTTTATAGGCTTTTGAAGATCCTTCTCCATTTTTAACAATTCTTCATCTGTCAATTCACCTATTTCCTCAACCATTGGCTTATGCACTTTTTGTGATGAAGCGTTACTCATTTGCACTCCACCTATAAAGGTTAAACCGGTAGCAAACACAATTAACATTAATATTTTCCATGTACTGAATAAATGCATAATTTATGACTCCAACTATGTTAGATAGATTGCTTTAAATATTTGACCGTTAAGATAAGGATATAATTCCCATTAATTACGCGCATAAAAAAAGCTGCTTTTGGCTTCCCAACAGCAGCTTTATATAGTAACAAAACAAAATTAAGAAACAGCTAATTTATTCTGTGAATATTTTCCCTAAAAATTTTCCTAAGAGTATTTCCTAAGTGTTTTTGGTACCTTATCGTAATCTACAGATATCGCATCATGTGGGCATGCCTCAACACATGCAAAACATCGTATACACTCGTTCTCATCAATGAAAAGAGAATTGTAATAAAGCCCTGAAGTTTTTGCAGGCTGCACACGCTCGAAACTCGTAACATTACCACCACCATTAACTTTGAAGTTAGTTGCTTCAACTAAACAATTTGGGGTTGGTTTTACCATCAAGCATTCGTCGCATAACACACATTTTGTATTATCTATTACAGGTGCTGGTGAACGCGCATCTTCAAACTTATCAAAGTAAATATCGCTGTCTGCTAGACCTGCTGCTTGAAGTGCTTCAACACCAAGATCAATCATTACTGGCGGACCACAAAAGAATGCTTTCATGTCATTAACAGAAACCACTCCTTTGCTTAAATATTCGTTCTTAAAGTGATCAGTTACAAATCCGCGCGGGCCATCCCAATCACTATCTTCTGCTTCTTCAGATAAAACAGGTATGAATTTGAAGGTATTATTCTTGTTCCATTTGCGCTCAATTTCTTGCATTTCTTCTTGCAAATAGAGATCAGCCTGGGTTCTTGCACCGTAAAAAAAGTAGCAATCTCTTTCTGCCTGCTCATTACACGCATGCTCAACGATCGCATTGATTGCACTCATACCACTACCACCTGCAATACAAACCATAGTCTTATTACTAGGGTCTAAGCCAAACTTACCAAGCGGCCCAGAAATTTTTACATGTTCACCCTCTCTATTTCCCCCTGCTATCCAACTAGAAAGCTTACCCCCATGAACGAGACGTATAAAAAACGAATACTCATTTTTATTTTCGTTTTCTGAAGCGCGCGCAAAAGAATATGATCTAGGCTTCCTGCAACCAGGCACAGTGATGGTTGCATATTGACCTGCTTCAAAGACAATTTGTTTCGCGTCTTCATTACATCTAATCACAACCTTATAGGTGTCGTAAGTTAGATTTTCTACACTACTAATAACCCCTTGGTTTACCGTTACACGTTTAGTTTGAATATCACGATTAGGCTCTGGTAGCGTTCTAAAGTGATTATCAAACGGGTCGTGAAAATTTTTCTGTGCCGTTGCCATTATTTCATCTACTCCTCATTAGCTCTTATTGGTCTTTATTCACTATGATACTCAGTAACTGTTAGCTAAAAATACCGGGGTGGCGTTTTTCTGCAAAGGCGATGATCTCTTCATTAGTAGCATCAATGCCCTGATTTTGTGGGTCTTCGCGCCACTTTTGAATATAGCCTTCTTTGCCGCCCCACTCTTGAAGCAAAGCTTTTTTACGCATCTCTTCATCAGCTTTTTCAATTTCACAAAGTACTGAATAGAAAGTTGGGCTGGTTCCAAAGTCGGTGAGCATTTCTGAATTCAATGCATTCACGTTCACCCCACCAGGTGTATTACTACCTTTAAATTGTTTTTGAGTTGAACAAATACCATCGACATGGCCTTCAACAATCACAAGATAAGCAAATGTTTCACCTCGGTCATTATACAAACGACATAAATCACCATCTACTAAACCACGTGCTTTAGCTTCTTTAGGATTCAATTCCACCGTAGGTCTAGACATCATGGCTTGTAAACGTGGTACCGACTGGAATGAATCACCAATAAAATAATGCGATGCACTACTTAGAATTTGTAGAGGATATTTTTTACGTTTTGGATCTTCTTGACCTTCAATTTCTGGTACATAAGAAGGTAATGGGTCTATGCCTTCATCTTTTAATGCATCACACCAGATATCAATTTTACCAGAAGGCGTTGGCCAACCATTTTTCATAAAGTTTCTGCTTTCTGTGCCAGTGTTAGCACGTACGAAACCTTTGTTTTCAAAATCTTCGTATTTAATACCTTCCATTAAAAGGTTAGATTCACCTTCATCACATAACACATCGCGAATAAGTTCTTCATCTGTTTGTGTAAATGCATTATCGCCATCTTCAACGTAATCCATCTTCTTTGCCAACATTCTGAATAATTCAGAATTTCGCACACTCTCCCCAAGTGGCTCGATAACTGGTTTGTTCATAGTGAAATACCAGTTACCGTAGGTGGCTACCATATCCATGCGTTCTAATTGCGTATCTGCAGGGATAACGACATCTGCATAATTACAGGTATCGGTCCAAAAGGTTTCATGCACCGCAACAAATAGGTCATCGCGCATAAAGCCTTTGCGTACAGCATTAGTGTTAGGCGCACAGTTGGCGGGGTCTGAGTTATAAACAAAGATGCTCTTGATTGGTGGGTCTAGTTGTTCACCGTCAGCACCGATATTCTCAGATAATGCACGCCCGATCTGCACCATATTGACAGCACGTTTGCGCTTGCCTAAATCTGGACGATGTAATTTATCAGTCATGCAGCGGAACCACATTTCTTCTAAGTTACCGAAACAAGCGCCACCACAATCTTCACGCCATGCACCTGTAATGCATGGAAGAATGAGTATTGAGCGACACATTTGGCCGGCATTTTGGTGGCGATTTAAACCGTAGTTGGCACGAATAAAGGATTTTTTAGTTGAAGCATATTCCATCGCAAGCTTTTCAATATCTGCTGCTGGAACACCGGTAATTTTTTCAACTTTATCTAGCGGGTAATCAGGAAGTTTGGTTTCTAGTAAAGCTTCCCAGCCGTTTGTTTGTTCTTTAAGAAATTCAAGATCATGTTTGCCAGCATCGACAATAACTTTCATCATACCTAGTGCTAATGCAGCATCCGTTCCGGGCTTAGGTTGAATATGCCAATCGGCCATCATGGTTGTACGGGTTACACGCGGATCAATCACGATCAACTTCATACCACGCTCTTTGGCTTCACGAATAAATGGGATCGCATGAACACCTGTACTGACTAAGTTTGCTCCCCACAAGATCATGAGGTCTGCTTTTTCAGCCGCTTCATGTACTGACATATTTGGATGTGCTAAACCGTAGGTGTGCAAACCTGCCCACATCGCAGCATAAATACAAATAGACTGTACTAATCCACCGGCTTGCATCTTGTTCCAGAAACGATAATCCATGGTCCAATAACCAACCATGCCCATGGTTCCTGAATAAGAATAAGGTTGCACCGCAGCACTACCATATTCACTTATTACGCTTTTGAAATTATCAGTAATAGTTTCTAGTGCTTCATCCCAACTGATACGTTCAAATTTAGCACCTGGTCCTTTAGGACCGACACGTTTATGTGGATAAAGCACACGATTATCGTTATAGACCAGATCAAGATAATGGTTCACTTTGTTACATAAGTAACCACGAGTAATCGGATGGGTAGGATCGCCTTGCACACGCACTGCTTTGCCGCTTGAATCATCACGAGTAACCAACATGGAACATGAATCCGGACAGTCATGTGGGCAAGTTACATGGTGAATGGAATGCCCTTCAGGCGCTTTAATTTTATCGGTCTGCATTTTTTGAATCTCCTAACACTACTCTGGTTCGCTACTCTTTATCACTGGCCATTACCTGGCACGAATGAGTAGGTTGATGATATGCCATATATAAGTGTCACTTCCTTATTGATTTAACATTACTACAAGGCCCAGATGTCTACAATATGGGTCTATATATATGACATACCATTTGTTCACATAGGTTGCCCTTATCTAGCTATATAACATTAAAAGGCTTAAGGGATTTATTAGCGTACCAAATGTGGACAAAAGACGTACAAATAATACTCAATATAGTCTTGTAATAAACTTTTAAATAACCCATTACAGAAGAGAGAGTTGCTCTTCATCCACCTGTTCTAGCAAAGTTAATTTAGACACTGAAACGCCTAACAATCTTACTCGTCTACCTTCCACATCGGCCTTATATAGCAAATCTTGTAAAGAAGCCGTTATATCTCCAAGCTTACTAATATCATTAGCTAAAGTTACAGCACGGGTTACCTGTACAAAATTATCAAATTTCACTTTTACCGTAACGGTTCGAGCCGTCATATGTTTGCCAGACAGATCTTGCCAGACTTCTTCAGCGAGGTTTTCTAACCTAAGCAACATTTCCTTTATATCACCCACATCTTCATTATAAGTTTTCTCAGATCCAATAGATTTGCGTTGCCGATGGCTAACCACTTTACGGTGATCTAAGCCTCGTGCAGCGTGGTAATAGTAATCACTTACCTTACCAAATATCGACTTAAGTTCTTCAAGATTCCAAGCAAGCAGATCTGCTCCAGTGTAAATACCTAAATCCTGCATTTTGCTTTCAGTCGCCGGGCCAATGCCGTGGAATTTTCCAATCGACAATTGCTTCACAAATTCTGATCCTTGTTTTTCAGTAATTAAAGTCAGACCATCAGGTTTATCCAGGTCAGAAGCGATTTTAGCTAAGAATTTGTTATACGAAATACCCGCAGAGGCAGTAAGTCCAGTCACCTGTTTAATATCATTCTTAATCGCTTTTGCTACAAGCGTTGGCGAACCAAAGCTACGTTTACATTGAGTAACATCTAAATAGGCCTCATCTAGTGAAAGTGGTTCTACTAAATCAGTGTAACTAAACATGACGTCACGGATTTGTTGTGAGATCTGTCGGTATAACTCAAAACGGGGTCGAACAAAAATTGCATTTGGGCATAAGCGCATAGCACGTGCGCATGGCATTGCAGAATGAATGCCGAATTTACGTGCCTCATAACTACAAGTTGCCACCACACCACGTTTATCAGGATCTCCTCCTACAACCACAGGTTTATTGCGGTATTGAGGAAAATCTCTTTGCTCCACCGCAGCATAAAAGGCATCCATATCAATATGTATGATGTCTTGCATGTTTAGTTGTAATTAAATAATTCTCATCTTAATGTTTATTGTGAAAAACTTTCGCTTCTCGTTATCAAATGGCTACCAAAAAGCTATGAATATGATTTAGAATTTACTCAGAATGTATTAAATATAAAAAATGATCTAGGTTCACCTTAAGTCTAGTCAATACCATAACGAGGTTAACACCATGGCAACATTATCTGAAAAACTCCTTTGGCCTTTAATAGGAGTCGTAATATTTGCAGTGCTTGCTGCATTTTATATCGACGATCGCAGAAGACTTTTAGAAGAAGGTGTAACAGGATCAACTAATCAACAAGCAAATAATACTCAGCAAAGTAGTTTGTCTCCAACAAAGAGCAAATCAGCTTCTAGCTCTAGTTCATCTTCTGCTGCATCTAGTGCTTCCAGCAATCAAGCCGTCGGAGCGACTTCAATGGATATAAATGAGTATCTTGCAAAATCCACTAATCAACGTAGCAAAGAACTTGAAGCAAATGTTGCCCATCATCAAGGTTTTTCTGGCAGCATCGATGAATATCTAAGTGGTAGCAAACCTAAAGCTGCAAGTAATATGCAGGCAAAAGCTGATAGTAGCGCTAAGAATACACAACAAGCCGCGGGCGCAAGTTCTATGAGTATGGATGAGTATCAAGCTAAAACACAAAGCTCCTCACAAGCACAAGGCGACAATAGAATTGCTTACCATGGTGGCATTGATGAATACTTAGCGAAGTATGGAAATGGCGCACAAACACCAATGAAAAAACAAAACTCTGACCCATTTAATGATAAAGAACATATGGGTTTTCATGGTTCTTATGAAGAGTATGCTAAGAAATATAATTAGTAATAAATAATTCGCACAAAAAAACGCCGCAGTAG
>JABDMD010000139.1 GCA_013001685.1 Gammaproteobacteria bacterium
CTTGATTGATGCTTATTAATACAGCGGGAATTTCTAGTAATGCATCGGTACTGGAATTGAAGCCTCCGGTTTCGACATCAACAACAACTGGGCAAAAGCCACGCAATAGATTGGCGAAAGGGGTGAATTCTTGTGCTTTTTCTTCACTCACAAGAGGTTTGCCATGTTAATGTTTGTATTCAAAGCTATAATTCTAAAATTAATTCGCACTAATCATTTCAGATAAATACATACTATGTCATCAGTTCGTAAAGTTGTACTCGCCTATTCGGGTGGTCTAGATACTTCAGTAATTCTTAAGTGGCTGCAGGAAGTTTATGACTGTGAGGTCGTGACTTTTACAGCCGATATTGGTCAAGGAGAAGAGGTTGAGCCGGCACATGCAAAGGCGCAAGCATTAGGTATTAAGGAAATCTATATTGAAGATCTTACGGAAGAGTTTGTAAGGGAATATGTTTTTCCAATGTTTCGTGCTAATACTATTTACGAAGGAGAGTATTTATTAGGCACCTCTATTGCAAGGCCGTTGATTGCAAAACGTTTAGTTGAAATTGCGGCCGAGACCGGTGCAGATGCGGTATCTCACGGTGCAACAGGTAAAGGTAATGATCAGGTTCGTTTTGAGCTAGGGGCTTATGCATTAAATCCCGATATTAAGATTATAGCGCCATGGAGAGAGTGGGATCTTAATTCTAGAGAAAAATTAATGGCTTATGCGGATAAACACAATATTGCTGTGGAACAAAAGCGCGGCAAAAAATCACCTTATTCAATGGATGCTAATCTTTTACATATTTCATACGAAGGTGGACCATTAGAAGATCCTTGGTGTGAGCCAGAAGAAGATATGTGGAAGTTAAGTTGCTCTCCTGAGAATGCACCCAATGACCCAGTATATTTAGAAATTGGTTTTGCACAAGGTGACGCGAAAAGTTTTGATGGCAAAGATTTAACTCCTGCTGAATTACTTACTGCTTTGAATACTATTGCATGCCAGCATGGAGTTGGTCGACAAGATATTGTTGAAAATAGATATGTAGGTATGAAGTCGCGTGGATGTTATGAAACGCCAGGTGGCACAATTTTGCTCAAGGCGCATCGAGCAATGGAATCGCTAACCATGGATCGTGAACTTGCGCATTTAAAAGATGAGCTCATGCCGCGTTATGCCAAGCTAATTTACAACGGTTATTGGTGGAGTCCTGAAAGACTCGCAATGCAACAGCTTATCGACGCCACGCAAGTAAATATAACAGGTACTGTGCGTATCAAACTGTATAAAGGTAATGTTAGTGTGGTGGGGCGCAAGTCTGAAGGTCATAGTTTATTTGACGTAAACATCGCGACATTTGAAGACGATGAGGGCGCCTATAATCAACAAGATGCAGAGGGTTTTATTAAGCTAAACGCTTTACGAATGCGAATCGCAGCAAAATCTTCTAGACATCGTGGTTAAATCAATTTAAAACACCAACTATTATTATTTTATATCAATTATTATGGCTAAATATCTTACTTTCTTGATTTTAATCGCTTTGCTCAGTGGTGGTTGTGCTACATCGCCAGATGTTGTTCCTGATTCGAGAGATCCATGGCAAGGTTTTAATCGTAAGGTGTATAGCTTCAATAATGCGCTTGATCAGGCATTTTTAGTACCGGCTGCAGCTAGCTATCGTGCAGTGACACCAGATATAGCTGAGAAAGGCGTGCATAACTTCTTTTCAAATCTGAGTGATGTGGGTGTGGCATTTAATAACACATTGCAGTTCAAGTTCCTTGATGCGGCTTCAGATCTGGGCCGAATAGTAGTTAATTCCACTATCGGTCTGTTGGGTTTTATGGATGTTGCAAGTCGTATGGGTTTAGAAAAGCACGACGAAGATTTTGGTCAAACCTTAGGCTATTGGGGAATGGGAACTGGTCCTTATTTAATGTTGCCATTTTTTGGCCCAAGCAATCTGCGCGATGGTCCGGGTAAAGTCGTAGATTCTTTTATTTATCCTCCTAATTGGGCGGATATAAAAACTTCTGAACGTAATGGCTTGTTCGCGATGAATTTAGTCAATACTCGAGCGGAATTAATGGTTACTGAAGAAAAAGCTAAAGAGCTGAGTCGAGACCGATACGTATTTATACGCGATGCCTATTTAGATAACCGAGAGTTTAAAGTTAATGATGGTCAAATATCGACTGATGATGAGCTCTATGACGAACTGGAAGACGAATAACGTTTTCTATTTAATTCTATGAATTGTGGCTAAGTGTGTTGTTTGCAGTAAATCTGCCGGGCCGTTTTACTCACTACACAAAGCTTGTCTCGCTGTTTATCAAAACACGCGGAAATGTTTAGAAGATAAGTTTTCTGACTGTATGGTATCAGCTGATACTTCTTCAGATGTAGTTACAAGCATACAGTCATGTAAGCCTTCCGCACAGTTTTCGGAAACTCATTTTAGAGAACTAGTCTCAAAAGCTTGGCTTAAGCAAGCAAAGCCTATTGTTAAAAGTGCGTCACTTAACCTTGTAGCAGCAAAAGTTTTATTGCTGATTGCAGATGGGTTTGATTTTAACAATCAAGATGTAGATGACTATTTATTAGTGCGCTTGTCTAATATCGAATATCTTGATCGCTTGCAGAAAAATCAGCCAATTGATAAATCCTTTAATGATATTCCTCAAGATATTGAGCTTGGAGAACATGAAACAATTGTTTGGGAATTCCAAAATATTCAAAAAACAGAGCAGCAAAGATATTCGCAAGAAAAGCAATGGACAGTATTCAGAGCAGTCTTGGGTAATATAATGATGAAGAAGCGCTACAAGGAGCTAGCGGTAAAGATTGAAGAGTCCGGGATATTGTTAGTAACTAGTCAAGGGCTTCATTATAAAAATGATGGGACCATTTTGCAGACCAAATTTTCAGACATACACTCCATAACACCAATGAAAAATGGTGTGAGAATTCAGGCAAACCTAAAGAATGCAATGCCAGATACGTATGTAACTGGTGATGGTCGTTTTACTTATGCCTTGCTGCAATATGCGCAAGGTTTAAATGCTTAAGCTATTAACCGCCAAATATACGTTTTAACCAACACATAAACCCGTCATTGCTTTGTGATGGTTTGTTTTGGCTTGATTTGCTATGTGTTGCTTCATAGTGTCGACGCAGTACTGAGTCTGTCGGGATTGCATTTTCCATCTTGTTACCTCTTGCTAAAATGCCGGTGGAATGGGTAATACCATTGTACTAATGGAGTTTTCTCGCGCTTTTATAAACATGGGCATTTTCTTCTTTTGCATAGCTGGGGTCAACTTGGATATATTAAGTCTTTTTATAGAGTCTAATACTTTTGGCGGCATGTGAATTTTAACTAGTCAGTAATAAACTGTTATTATGAGAACACATAATATAATTAATCATTTTACGATCTTTAAGGAATGCATTTAGGATGAATAAGAAAACGCTAGAAGTACTAGCTGGTGGCAGATATTTCGAAGACACCATCACTCCGAGTGATGATAAAAATCTTGATACAGAGCTTGAAGGCCACGTGCGTAAAATGTTGCAGTTGATCGGAGAGGACCCTGATCGCGAAGGATTATTGGATACGCCAAAACGTGTATCTAAAGCAATGCATTTTCTTACTGGCGGTTATCGGCTTGGTGTTGAAGATGTAGTGAAAAATGCTCTTTTTGAAGAGCAATGCGAAGAAATGGTGATCGTTAGAGATGTTGAATTTTATTCGCTATGTGAGCACCACATGCTGCCATTTTTCGGGCGTGCACATGTTGGCTACCTGCCGCGCAACAAAGTAATTGGCTTAAGTAAAATTGCTCGTGTAATTGATGTTTTTGCCAGACGCTTGCAAGTGCAAGAAAGACTTACTACACAAATTGCTAGTGGCCTTATTGATGTGTTAGATGCACATGGTGTTGCAGTGGTGCTTGAAGCAAGTCATTTTTGTATGGTGATGCGCGGCGTGCAAAAACAAAACAGTAAAACCGTGACCAGCTCGATGCTAGGTGCGTTTCGTGAAGATTCGCGTTCAAGGTCTGAGTTTATGGAACTAATCAGAGATTAATTTTATTAGCGAGTACAAGGGCGACCTACATGGATGTAGGAAGTGCAGAAAATGCAGAAGCAATTTTCTGCTGATGCGAACAGATTAGAGTTAGGTTGGCTGAATGAATTACAGGTTAAAAAGTTCATATCTCAAGTTAAGAATGTCTGCTACGACTAAAAGCGGACATTCAAGAGAAGAGCTAATCTGAACAAATCATCCCTGATTTGACTCATATTCGCGACTAAAGCTAGCCTTCTTTAGATTCGGCTTCTGCTGTTTTCTTAGTTTCATCAGAACGAGTGATGGTTGCTTTGCCTTCTAGTTCATCTACGTAGTTTTCAATGGTTTTACGCGTTAAACTTTGTTGAACGTTTTGTTTAACGTCATCAAAAGCAGGCTGCTCAGTGGTGCGTTTGTCTTCTAACAATATAACGTGCCATCCAAAACGAGTGTTTACTCCTTCTGTAGAGTAAGCGCCTGTTTCCATTTTGCCTACGGCGTCAGCAAATGCAGGCACCATTGTCTCAGCTTTAAACCATCCTAGGTCACCACCATTAGGAGCTGAAGGACCTTGAGATTTAGCTTTGGCAAGTTCTTCAAAGTTTGCTCCACCTTTTAATTCTTCAATGACTACTTTTGCTTCATCTTCAGTCTGTAACAAGATATGTCGCGCTTTGTATTCGCTAGCGTCAGATAAACCTATTAAACGATCATATTCTGTTTTGAGTTCTTCGTCGGTAAATTTCAAATCGGCAAATTTTTCTGTCATTAATGTATTGATTAAGATATTGCTTTCTTGACGTTTAATTTGCTCAATGATTTTAGGACGATTGCCAATGCCTGCATTAAGTGCTTCTTGGCGCAAAATTTCGGTAGCGATCATTTCATCGGTAATGGCTTTGTCTGTGAAAGTTACTTCAGGCTGTGATTCACGTTTTGCTTTTGCAAACTCGGCAAAATCATTATTACTAATAACGACATCATTAACGCGTGCATATTCACCACTGTCGTCGCTTGCTACAGACATTTTTGGTGCTTCTTCGCCTTTGCATCCTAATAAAAGGCCAATGCAAAATAGTGAGACTGCCATGGTAGCGAATGTTTGTTTAAACATGGAAAATTCCTTAATTGTTTGAGAGTAAAAAATATTTGAGCTAAAAATAATTATGGTAAAACGAGCTTAAAAGGTTTAACTATTACTTTTTCGTATACACCTGCGTCGATATATGGATCGTCATCAGCCCATGCTTGTGCAGCGCTTAGTGATTCAAACTCAGCCACAATTAAGCTACCTGTAAAGCCAGCATCACCTGGATCAGGGCTGTCAATCGCAGGATGTGGGCCAGCGATAATAAGTCGACCTTCATCTTTTAGGGCATTTAAGCGTGCAATATGTTGTTCACGAACAGATAAGCGTTTTTCAAGACTGTTATCAACGTCTTGACTAATAAAGGCGTAGAGCATGGTAAATAATTAATAATTTTAGGTTTTAAATATGAAAGCAGATCTGGGCTGCTGAAATTAAAGCAATAACAGTACAAAGTATAGCAATAAATGGATGAAAAGCAGACTAGAACTAACCAATGACTGGGTTAGTAGTGGTTCTAGATCTACTATAATGGCAAGCTCATTCTCATGAGTCAGTTTTTCGTAATCCATCCTGTCACCCCGCAAAAGAGATTAATTCATCGCGCCGTGGAGATTATTGATCAGGGGGGGTTAATCGCATACCCAACTGATTCTTGTTATGCATTAGGCTGTCATATTGGTGATAAACAGGCGATGGAAAGGATTCGTAAAATTCGCAAAGTAGATGACAAACATCATTTCACTTTGGTGTGTAAAGATCTATCAGAGCTTTCTACGTATGCGGTTGTGGATAATAGTGCATACCGTTTAATGAAAAATTGTACTCCGGGGCCATACACTTTTTTGTTAAAAGCCACGCATGAAGTACCGCGTCGTTTGCAAACCCCTAAACGTAAAACAATTGGTTTAAGAGTTCCTAATCATCCCATTGCTTTGCAATTATGCGAAGAACTTGGGCAACCTCTTATGAGTAGTACTCTAATCTTGCCCGGTCGTGATGAACCACTTTCAGACCCTCAGGAGATGAGAGACTTGCTCGAACATGAAGTCGATCTAGTCATCGACGGAGGTTATTGTGGCATCGAGGCGACGACGGTGATTGATTTTGTTGATTCAAGTCCAACAGTATTACGGCGAGGTAAGGGTGATGTTAGTTGGTTAGATCAATTAGAGGTTAAAAGCTAGTCAATATCGTGATTCAAGCTTACAACTTTAGATATTCGCTGCGTATAATAGATTTAATTTAATGAGTACTATCCAATCGATTTCCATCTGGGCAATTCCAGTTCTTTTTGCCATTACGCTGCATGAGGTTGCTCATGGTTGGGTTGCAAAGAAATTTGGTGATTTTACTGCGGAATCTCTAGGGCGACTCAGCTTTAACCCAATTAAACATATAGACCCTGTTGGAACAATTCTGGTTCCAGCTATCTTGATCATAACAACTGGCTATGCTTTTGGTTGGGCAAAACCTGTGCCGATCAATTTTAATCAATTAAGAAATCCTAAAAAAGATATGGTGTGGGTAGCTGCTGCTGGACCATTTGCAAATGTCATTATGACTATTTTCTGGGCTGTTATATTTTTTATTTTCATTGGTGCTGCAAATGACAATGAGCAATATGCTAAATTCTTTGTCTACATGAGTTTGGCTGGTATTTTTATTAACTTAGTATTGATGTTTTTGAACCTATTGCCAATTCCTCCGCTAGATGGTGGTAGAGTTTTATCAGGCCTGGTTCCCAATAAGATTTCTATATTACTTTCTAAATTGGAACCTTATGGTTTGTTTATAATGGTCGGGCTTCTATTTCTCGGGTTGTTAAATAAGCTGGTTTTTCTTCCGTCGTTATTGGTTTTATTTTTTATTATGTCTATTTTGGGTATCCAACCAGCTGATTTTATTCCGCATCTTCAGACCATTTTACCTCTTGAAAATTAAATGAACACAAATCCTTCGCAAAATAATCGTGTGCTATCAGGCATGCGTCCGACTGGAAAACTACATCTAGGTCACTTACATGGTGTGTTACATAACTGGTTAGAGCTGCAGCATACACATGAATGTTTTTTCTTTGTTGCGGATTGGCATGCTTTAACCACTGAGTATGACAACACGCAAATTATTTCAAAAAGTGTTACTGAGATGGTGGTCGACTGGTTGTCTGCTGGGGTTAGTCCAAGTGCAGCAACTTTATTTATTCAATCGCATGTTCCTGAACATGCGGAATTACATTTGTTACTTTCAATGATCACTCCATTAGGTTGGTTAGAGCGTGTACCAACATATAAAGATCAACAAGAAAAGCTAAAAGGAAAAGATTTAGCCACTTATGGTTTTTTAGGTTATCCGTTATTACAAAGTGCTGATATCTTGGCTTACAAAGCTGGTAATGTTCCTGTTGGAGAAGATCAGGTAGCCCATGTTGAGTTAACGCGCGAAGTGGCGCGTCGGTTTAACTATATCTATGGCAAAGAATCAGACTTTGAAGAAAAAGCAAAATTAGCTATCAGTAAGATGGGTAAAAAAAATGCCAAACTATATCGCGAGCACCGCAAACGTTTCCAAGAAAAGGGTGATCCTGAGGCGCTTGAAGTTGCACAGGCTTTATTAGAGTCTCAGCAAAACATCTCTATTGGAGACAAAGAGCGATTATTTGGTTATTTGGAAGGTGAAGGTAAAATTATACTGCCAGAGCCACAAGCATTATTGACCAAAGCTTCGAAGATGCCAGGTTTAGACGGACAAAAGATGTCCAAGTCCTATAACAATACAATTTCATTGCGTGAAGAAGCTGAATTGGTAGAGAAAAAAATTCGTACTATGCCAACAGACCCTGCTCGAGTGAAGCGAACCGACCCAGGAAATCCTGAAAAATGTCCTGTTTGGCAATTCCATGAGATATATTCTTCAGAAGATACTCGAAGTTGGGTGAAAGAGGGTTGCACTACTGCAGGCATTGGCTGCATCGAATGTAAGCAGCCCGTAATTGATGCGGTTGAGTTAGAATTACAACCCATACGTGAACGTGCAATTGAATATCTTGAAGACGAAGCAACTGTGCAAAGTATAATTAAGGAAGGTTGTGAAGAGGCAAGAGATGTTGCGAGAGATACTTTAGACGACGTAAGGGAAGCGATTGGGTTATCATAAACACGCATGACAGATAACGAAAACACATTTCAAGATAACCTTCAGGGTGAATTACCTTTTGCAGTAGTAAAAGGTGAGCCGATGACGGTTCCTCCGGAAGACTTATATATTCCACCGGATGCGCTAGAAATATTTCTAGATGCATTTGAAGGACCTTTAGATTTACTTTTATATTTAATCAAACGTCAAAATTTAGATATTTTGTCCTTACCTGTTTTTCAAATTACTCAGCAATACATGAGCTACATTGAGCTGATGAAAGAAATACGTTTAGAGCTAGCAGCAGAATATCTTGTGATGGCTGCGATGTTAGCTGAAATTAAATCGCGCTTATTACTGCCTCGGCCAGTTGAAGAGGATGATGAAGATGATCCACGTGCAGAACTAATTAGACGTTTACAAGAATATGAGCGATTCAAAAAAGTTGCAGAAGAGATTAACGAAATTCCACGTATGCATCGAGATACTTTTGGTGTTTCGGTAATTCAAGCGGAATATCAACATGAGAGACCACAACCAACAGTAGGTTTAAAGGATGTGATCGCTGCTTTTCAAGAAGTCATGCAACGTGCAAAAATGTTTGCAAGTCATCACATTGATCGCGAACCATTGTCAGTTAGAGAAAGAATGTCACGCATACTTACGATGCTAAATGTAGAAGATTTTGTTGAGTTCAATCGTTTTTATAATGTGGAAGAAGGCCGTAGTGGTGTCATTGTTACTTTCTTAGCCATGCTTGAACTTATTAAAGAGCATGTGATTGAGCTCGTTCAATCTGAACCATACGCACCTATCTATATAAAACCAGCTGTTAAAGGTCCTGTTGAAGAAGAACTATTATGAAAGAATCTCAATTAAAAAATATTATTGAAGCTGCACTAATGGCAGCGGACACTGCACTAAATATAGATCGTTTATTGCAGTTGTTTGAACATGATGAGGAGAAGCCTTCACGTGATCAAATTAAAGAGGTTATAAAAACACTTCAACAAGAATGTGAAGGACGTGGTGTAGAACTAAAACGCGTTGCGAGTGGTTATCGTTATCAAACACTAGCTGATGTGCAGCCTTGGGTGGTGCGTTTATGGCAAGAAAAACCACCGCGTTATACACGTGCTTTGTTAGAGACTTTATCTTTAATTGTTTATCGTCAACCTATTACGCGTGGTGAAATTGAAGAAGTACGTGGTGTAAGTGTTAGCAGCAACATCATTAAAACATTGTTGGAAAGAGAATGGATTAAAGTGGTGGGCCATAAAGAAGTTCCAGGTCGTCCTGCATTGTATGGAAGTACCAAGCAGTTTCTTGATTACTTCAATTTGAAAACTCTTAATGAATTACCAAGTCTTTCAGAGTTGGCAGATTTGGATCAAGAACATCCGGAGTTAGATTTGGGTACGCCTGAGGATAGTGATTCTCAAGCACAATTAGGCGTGGTTACGGATTCGGGTGAGATTGAGATTGTTGGGCCAAGTCAGACAAGGCATTAGATTTAATTTGCATCCAATAAGAAGGGGTATAAAAACGCTCCTGCAATTTCTACATTTCCACTATTTAAAGCGATTGAACGTTCTGTTCAACGAATAAATTAATCCCAATCAACAAAAAAATAAACATTGTCAGAAAGAATTCAAAAGTTCCTCGCAAATCAAGGTATCGCTTCTCGTCGCGAAATCGAACGGTGGATTAATGCAGGAGAAATATTGGTTGATGGAGAACTTTGCACAATAGGGCAGGCCATTGATGGCACTGAGAAAATTGAGATTCGGGGCGAGTTAATAGAGCTTAAAGCCAATGTACATAGTCGTGTGATTATCTATCACAAGCCTTGTGGCGAGATTGTTTCTAGATCTGATCCTAATCATCGACCTTCCGTGTTTCATTCTTTACCTAATTTAAAAACAGGTCGATGGGTGTCGGTTGGGCGTTTGGACATTAATACTTCTGGTTTATTGCTGTTAACAACCGATGGAAAGTTGGCAAATGATTTGATGCATCCTCGTAATCAGGTTGAGCGTGAGTATCAAGTTCGAGTGCAAGGAAAGATTACTAACGAAATCATGTCGAACATTCAAAATGGTGTTCAGTTGGAAGATGGTTTAGCAAAATTAAAAATTCTTGAAGTGAAAGAAGGTGAGGGCTCTAATACTTGGTGTCGCGTTGTGTTGCAAGAAGGACGTAATCGAGAGGTGCGTAGAATTTGGGAGTCGCAAGATTTGCGAGTAAGTCGCTTAATTCGTACTCGATATGGTTCGATAGAGCTACCTCCTGATATGAGAATAGGAAAATATCTTGACCTTACCCCAAGTCAATTTAAAGGTTTGCAAAATTTAGTTTCGGAACGCAGTTCTGAATAGGGGGTTTTATTAATAACTTCAGCCAATAAATTTTGGGTTGATTTTATAGTTCATTCCAGTAACACCTTTGCTGTCAGGTCCAATGAAGTATAGGTATGGTGTAATTACATCTTCAGGTGCAGCATAATCTTCAGGATTGATTCCTGGGAAATTAGTGAGTCTAAGTTTGGTTCTTACTGGAGAGGGGTCAATGCCATTCACTCTAATTGGTTTATCTCCATCAAGTTCATTTGCTAGAATTTTCATCATGCCAAGTTGAGCGGATTTGGCGACACCGTAAGCACCCCAATAGGCTTTTGAACAAGCATGTGTAGAAAAAACAATGCTTGGGTCTTGGGATAATTCTAATAAAGGGATGCAACATTTTAGTAACATGAATGGCGCATGCTGATTCACAGTAATAGTTTTTAACCAGGTATCGAGCTGAAAGTTGCGTATTCCTTGTAGTGCCTTTATATATCCTGCATTTAGAACGATAGAGTCTATGGGCTTATTGGCTTCAATCAGATATTCGGCAAACTTTGTATAGTCTGATTCGCCTGCGATGCTGAAATCGATTGGATAAAATCGGTGTTGTGCATCTGAAAAACTCGACAACTCCTGAGTAATGGTCGTGAGTTTTTTTTCATTTTTAGCAAGCAATAAAAGTTCAGCTCCATGCTTAGCGCAAGATATAGCTAAAACTTTTCCGATACCATCGGTAGCGCCGCTAATTATGATATTTCTATTTGAGAGCAAACCTTTCTTAGGTTCATATCTATTTAATTCAGAGAGATCATCATGCAATGTGGGCATTTGATAGAACTTTTTTGTGGGTAGCTAAATTTAATAGTATAAATTTAGATGAGGAGAAAATTATGACTTATTTTCTCGCGCTGATAAATATTCCTCTTCGGAATAAATATCCTAGCACTTGATTCGTGCACTCCTCTAATGTATTTGTTCCAGTGTCTACGATTAAATCAGCATTTTCTGGTTCTTCATATGGAGAAGAAATGCCAGTGAAATCAGAAATAATTCCTTCGCGTGCTTTTTTGTAAAGGCCTTTTACATCGCGTCCTTCACACACCTCTAGTGAGGCTTTGCAATAAATTTCGATAAAATCATCTTCACCAATCAATGCTTTTGCATTTTGTCTATCTTCTTGAACAGGTGAGATAAATGCCGTAAAAGCAATAATGCCTGCATCTGCTGTAAGTTTGCACATTTCTGAGATGCGACGCAGATTTTCTTTTCGATCTTCAAGTGAGAAGCCTAAATCTCCACATAAACCATGTCGTACATTATCACCATCAAATACGTAAGTAAGACAATTTCTGTTATGAAGTTCTTCCTCTACTGCATGCGCTAAGGTCGATTTCCCAGCTCCAGATAATCCGGTAAACCATAGTACAGCACCGTTATGGCCAAGAATTTGTTCTCTTCTTGGTCTAGTAACGGTAGCTTGGTGATAAACAACGTCTGGGCTAATTTTTTTTGCAGTGTTCGTCATAGATATAATTCAAATTTCTAATTATTGGGTTCATGCATTATTCTACAAATTATATTCATAAACTGTTAAATCTGTATAGCTTTTAGAGAAACTAGCTCAATAAGCCTAAGGAAAAGTAACCTAATGATTTATATAGACTTAGTAGTAGTTTCAACAATTTTTAACTCGGGGATGGGTTTTTTCTTCTCTATTCCGAGTTCGGTAAATTTCCTGGCACCGCTTAATACCTGGCGATCTAGAGACCCCATAGCTTTGTTGTACTGCTCTACACTAGTGTCTAAATGCTTGCCTAGTTTTTGTAAGTGCTCTGCAAACGTGGCGAGACGGTGATAGAGGTCTTCGCCGAGTTCGCGAATCTTTTCAGCATTTTCTGCCACGGCAATTTGTCGCCAACCGAATGCCACTGCTCGCAGTAAAGCGACAATACTAGTAGGCGTAGCTAGGATTACTTTGTTTTTTAAGGCGTCTTCTAATAATTGAGGGTCCTGCTCTAACGCTGCAGATAAGAACTGTTCACCTGGGATGAATAGCACCACAAAGTCTGGAGAGTTTTTAAATTGACTCCAATAGGCTTTGCTTGCAAGTTCGCGCATTCTTTCTCGTACATTACGCGCATGTCTGGCTAAGGATTGATCACGAATTTCAGTATCAGATGCTTGGCTAGCATTTAAGTATGCGTCTAAGGGAGTTTTGGCATCTATGATTAGTTCACGTTGATCTGGCATGCGTACAATCATGTCTGGGCGCATACGTGAAGCGCTATTTTCACTTTGTTGTTGTTCGTAGAAGTCACAGTGGTCAACCATGCCAGCAAGTTCTGCTATGCGTTTTAAAGTTAATTCTCCCCATTGCCCGCGTACTTCGGGTCGTCGCAAGGCTTGAACTAAATTTTGAGTTTCAAATCGTAGATCTGCTTGAGATTCATTAATGATTTTTAAATGTTGCGAAAGTGAGCCAAAAGATTCTTTGCGTTCTTTTTCAATCGATTGAATTTGTTCTTTAGTGTTTTTTAAAGCCGATTGAATAGGCTGTAACAGTAATTCAATTGATTTTTCTTTTTTGTCTAGATTAGCTTCAGCTTTAATCTGGAATTGAGAAAGCTTTTCTTTAGCAAGCGTGAGGAAATTTTCGTTATTTAGTTTAAGTGCTTGTTGTGAAAGCGCTGAGAATGAATTTTCTAGTTGTTTGCGAGATTCTTCAATGGTCTCAATCTTTTCAAGATATCGTTCTTTTTCCAGATGTAGTTGCATGGACAGTTGTTGCGATATGGATTCTAATTTTTCATGCTCTCTGCGAGCACGGCTACGCATAATCAGTGCGCCCAGAGCAGCGCTTAGTAGGCAAAGGCTTGCGCATAAAAGCACAAATTGCCATGCGTTTTGGAGTTCTACACTAATCATGTAGGCATTGTCGATCAGCTATTAATAAAAAGCCAATCCTTCAAGTCCAGGGCTTGTAGAAACACCGCATCCGCGTCCCATGTGTTTGGGTCATGGTCATCTTGAATATAGCCATACGCTGCAACGACGGTTTTCATACCTGCAGCTTTGCCAGCTTGCACGTCTCTTCGGTCATCTCCCATATAGACGGTATCTTGCTCATTAATACCAAGCATATTGGCTGCATGATGCAGTTGGTCAGGATCAGGTTTTCTGCGTGATAAAGAGTCACCACTCACCATACACACTGCATTAAAAGCGATACCTAGTTCTTGTACCAAGGGTTCGGCCAGATTTCCGGGTTTATTGGTAAC
>JABDMD010000143.1 GCA_013001685.1 Gammaproteobacteria bacterium
TCCATGATTTTATCTTCATCGCTATCAGGTGGATAACTAAGCACACCGGACTCAGTAAACTGAAACGCCACCGATCCATTTGTACCCAGATTGCCGCCGGCTTTGGAAAACGCATGACGCACTTCAGCAACCGTACGATTACGATTGTCCGTCATACAATCTACTAAAATTGCGCTACCGCCAGGACCGTAACCTTCGTAACGAATTTCTTCATAATTATCACCATCCTGCTCACCTGCTCCGCGCTTAATTGCACGGTCCACGGTGTCTTTATTCATATTGGCAGATAAACCTTTGTCAACAGCAAGACGAAGACGTGGATTGGAATCCATGTCCGAACCACCCATACGAGCGGCAACCGTGATCTCACGAATTAGCCTGGTAAATAACTTTCCGCGCTTAGCATCTTGTGCTTTTTTGCGGTGTTGAATATTGGCCCATTTACTGTGACCAGCCATCGAAACTCCTCTAGTTTTCTAACCTTGCTAAGTACACTATTTAAATCCATCTCAGACTTAGCAAAGCTCTCCCAAATCGACAGCAGTATTTTAGCACTTTCATTACCATTAGTAGACATCCTCTATTTTAATGAATAGCTCAAAGGAAATTCGTACGATTTAGCTAATGACAATCTCCATTACGGATAAACTCATCCACCACTGCAGCCACGTTTTTTGATAACAGCAATCCAGTATGGCTGTAAGGAACCTGGATATGTACGGTGCAGTTACTTACCTTAGTTTCAGACACCGCCACCGTGCCATCATTGGGTTTTTCTAAAGGCGCACCTAAAAATTGCCCCACACCATAACCTTTAGTGCCTGCAATAACTGCTAGAGGGTGTGTACCTTTCCAACTTGGTACACTTCCAAGTAAAGAATTAGAACTTGCTCCTAACATTTTATTATTTAACAAATTATTTTTAGATAAATGTTTAGCCACACTACTACCGGATACTGGAGAACCTAGCATTACCACCCTGCCAGGCTTTGCCGTATCAAACATTTGAAAATAATGCAGCAAAATTAGCCCACCATAGCTGTGAGCAACGAAATGCACGATATCAGCATCTAATTGCCCTACAAATTTGCCCAACATCAGTGCATTTTCTTTAGGGCTGCGCCTTACACTCTGATATGTGTACTCCACACATTCATGACCATGGGTTCTTAGATAACGCGAGATTGGTTTCATCACCCAACCTCTCATCCAAATACCATGTATACAAACAACAACTTCACGCATTCTCTTAAATAATACTTTAAGTAATTAAGTAGCTAATTCTTGACAGCGTAATATAGGGATATTGCATTTTAATTAATCTGCCCTGGGTTAATCTATTAGGGCACCCAGCGCTGAATTGCATCCTGATTAGTATGGGAAAACGCTAACTCAAGAGCTTTTTGTTTAGACAACCAGATATACTCTTCATGCTCTCGAGGATCCAACTGAATATCAACTTTATCTGTCAGTTCCAGACTAAAAACGTGCTCCTGGTTCTCAGTCACCCCTGGTGCATAGCGGTCACGCCAAATCGAATAAATTTCAAAATTCTGTGAATACTGGCAGTCATGTAGTTCTTGCTCAGAAATACCGGTTTCCTCCTGCAATTCACGTATAGCAGCCTGCTGCGGATTCTCATCCCACTCAAGACTACCTGTGACCGACTGCCAAAAATCGCTAGGATACTTACGCCGTAGCATCAAGACTTCACCGGCTTGCGTGTATACTAGGACAAGTACGGATTCAGGTCGTTTATATTCCATTTAAAACTATGTAAATTAGTATTTTATAACAGGCTTTGTAAGAAACTTATTATGATCCTACTGTTAAAGTGTACAGATAAAGCACAGCTTTTTCCTAAGCGTTTACCTAAATTTTTACTGGCTATCACAGTAATTGTCTTGATGGTATCTTGTGCGACTTCTCCACCAAAATCTAAAGTGCAAGATGAAGGCTATGTAGTCCAAGCGGTACAATATATGAACGCTGGAAGATTAGATGCAGCATTCGTTTCTGTAAAGAAAGCTCTGGAACTCAACCCTGAGTCTGCAGATGCCTATACTGTTGCTGGCCTTATCTACAATAAAAATAATCAAACCGAACAAGCTGAGCGTTATTTTAAACGCGCCTTGTCTTTTGACCCTAACCACTCCGCAGCACAAACCAATTACGCAAGCTTCCTGTGCAAACACGACAAACCTCTAGAAGCAGAAAAAATATATATAGCCGCAGCCAAAAACAAAAATAATAAGCAACCTGATGTAGCTTATACGAATGCAGGTTTATGCGTGCTCGGGATCCCTGACAAAGTTAAAGCGACCAATTATTTCAGCACAGCATTAAAAATTAACCCGAAATCACCAGTACCCTGGTATCAACTGGCTAAAATTCAGTATGGTAATTACAGCTATGAGAATGCCTATAAGTTATTGAAAGAATATGAAAAGGTGGCTCAACCCACACCTAAAACACTTTTATTAGGCGCACAGATTAACGATGCAAATGGAAAACCTGATCTAGCAAACCAATATAAGCTTTTATTAGTACAGCAATTCCCAAACTCTAAAGAAGCCAAACAATTTTCATCCAAATCTACCTTGCAGCAACAACCCGCAACTTACGATGCCCGTGAATTATTAAATAATGACCAAGCTTATTAATTCTGAATGGATCAACTAGAAGAATTAATCCTGCAAGAAAAAGCCAAGTTCGTTGCTGAAACTGCAAAAGTTTAATGGAAAGAACTCGAAAGATTTTATGCTCAAGGCATACTCATTCTAGTAAGCGATACTCTAGACTTAGTTGAAGTTGGTTCCGAAATCTCTTCAGACCATGCCGATCAAATTAAACAATGGACGGAAGTCGAACTACTTGCAAGAAACTTTGATCAACGAGCTATAGCATGGGGGAAAAATAATACAGAAGTTTGGACCATAGTGATTAGACCCTGGATTCTAATTAAAGATCGAAAGGTTAATTTCTAACTTTTTTCAGCTTTAGATACTCGCTTGCGTATATGCAACTCTTTTAGCTGTCTTTCGCTTACTTCTGCAGGCGCATCCGTTAACAAGCATGTAGCATTTTGTGTTTTAGGAAAAGGAATCACATCGCGAATCGAATGACTTCCGGTCATCAACATCACTAGTCTATCTAGACCAAATGCGATGCCACCATGTGGTGGAGCGCCAAATTTAAGCGCTTTAAGTAAGAAACCAAATTTTTCTTCTGCTTCTTGCTCTTCAATACCTAAAACTTTAAATACTGCGTTTTGCATATCTTGTTTATGAATACGCACTGACCCGCCACCGACCTCGGTGCCGTTTAATACCATGTCATATGCTTGGGATAAAGCTTCACCAGGATTATCGATGAGTTTTTGAGGATCGGCGAAATCTGGAGCAGTAAATGGATGATGCAATGCGGACCAACGTTTTGCATCTTGATCCCATTCAAACATTGGGAAATCGACCACCCATAACGGTTTCCAACCTTCTTCAACCATATTTAGGTCATGACCAATCTTAACTCGCAATGCACCCAGTGCTGCATTTACGACTGTTTTCTTGTCAGCACCAAAGAATAACAGATCGCCATTTTCCACTTTAGAAACCTCAACCAGTTGCT
>JABDMD010000149.1 GCA_013001685.1 Gammaproteobacteria bacterium
ATTACATTAAGAATGCCAACGCTTCAGAAGCGTGGTTACTCATACACGGCGATATGCACGATTTCTTTGTTTTAGATGATGACTACGATGTTCCGGTCATGCAACAGACCGCACCCACTATCGATCATCAATTCACCCGCATCTATGTAGCAAGTCCGCGAAGCAAATCATGCTCAATTGCTCAGGTTTTTCCACCAACGCCAGGAACTCCAGATCCGCCTGATCTCAGCCAGCGCATCAATGTTAAGGCGCTTCAAATTCATTCGATGAAAGGTGATGCTTCGAAAGGCGGCATTGTTGAGTTTAGGATCGGAATGGAGTTCACTCCGGATCGGCAATTGATCCTACCAATGGTAGATAACACTCGAAAGTAACCAATGTCGTGAATCGTTGAATGCCTAACTGGTTTCGCTGAATGTCCGCTTTGGGCGTTAGCAGTCATTGTTAGTGTTTTTCGGCACTATCTATATCAATTTCACCGATCAAGCTCATCAAACTTTCCATCCCTTTAATGAATACAAGCTGACCTTTCTCGCTCAAATCATCAACCCCAATATGTTCTTCAAAGCCTTCTAATTCCTCATCACCATATCGAAGACGATAAGCCCCTATTTGCAATCCAAGCAACTTAGCTACAGTAGCAATTTGATCATGATTAAGTTTTTGCGATGCTAGTTCGGCAGTTGCGAGGTAGTTTTTCCAATCAGTCATAAGGTGTACAAACCCATTTTGTGAAATGATAAATATGGCGCAGCACATATATCTCGCAGCCACTTTAATTACAAAAGTATTCTAGAATCTATAATATACGGAAGAAGACCAAATGAGAATTTAATGCCTATTATGATCGTCGGTAGAATTCTAAAGATCCAATACAGTGCGGCAGTAATGCAAAGATTGTTAAACTACAAGCACCGAGCAAAAATGCTACAGCTAGCTTAAACATATAAAAGTCAACCAACCAATGGCGTATATATTTAAAATTATCTTAGCCCATGATCTCCATATCCTAAGTCTTCGTCAATGCCTCGTAAATTTCTAAAAAAGCTTTTCGCAGATAAAAAAATCAAAGATGAAAAGTCTTTTAGTATTTTTGGTGAATTTATTCATGATCAAAACTTATGGCATATGCGCAGACGTTCTGTTGCCGGTGCATGTGCCATAGGGCTGTTTTGCGCTTTTATACCCCTGCCCTTTCAAATGCTCATTGCAGCAGGTTTTGCAATTATATTTCGATGTAACTTACCCATTTCAGTTGCACTGGTTTGGGTAACCAATCCGATCACCATGCCGCCACTCTTTTTCCTCGCATACAAGGTTGGTGTATTTTTAACAGATACACATCTCGGCCCTTTTGACTTCGAATTGAGTTTTAATTGGTTATTTACAGAATTACGTGAACGATGGCGTCCATTTATGATGGGGTGCTTTTTCCTTGGTACTTCAGCAGCATTATTTGGTTACATTGCTACAAGAGTTATATGGCGTATACGTGTGGTTTCTTTTTGGAATAAACGGAAACTACGTAAATTGAGAAAATAACCGTAAGAATGAGCAGATGATCGAAGGCGGATGTTTATCTCTATAACTGACGATGGGTTGAAGTTAATTCAATATCGAAATCTGTTGCGAATATTTAGACATTCCTATAGGAAATACAACATTAAGATGTAGCAATCGCTTAGGCTTTAGATAGCATTCCATCTTCTAATGAATAAATTTCATCCATAGATTCTGCAATACGTGAATCATGCGTAACAATTACTACTGCGGTACCTAATTCTTTATTTAGCTCAAGCATTTCATTCTGAACTTGCAATGCGTTTTTACTATCCAGATTACCTGTAGGTTCGTCTGCAAGAATTACTTTTGGATGTGTTACCAGTGCTCTGGCAATCGCCACGCGTTGTCTTTCACCGCCGGAAAGCTCTGTGGGCTTATGCAAAACTCTATTTGCTAACCCTACTTTAGATAGAATCTTTTTGGCTTGAGTTTCAGCATCAGATATTGATCCATCTCTGAGTAATAATGGCATTGCAACATTTTCTAAAGCAGTAAATTCAGGAAGCAAATGATGGAACTGATAAATGAAACCTAGAGATTGATTGCGCAATCTACCTCTTGATGCGTCAGACAACGCTGACATATCTTCACCACAAACAGTTACTTTGCCAGAATTAGGAACATCTAACCCTCCTAGCAAATGCATTAGAGTACTTTTGCCGCTTCCAGAAGCACCAACAATCGCTACCCTGCTTTTCTGCTCAACATTGAAATTAATATTTTTTAAAACCTCCACACGCACAGGGCCACTATCAAAGGCCTTAGAAAGGTTTTCACATTGTAATACTATGCTCATATCTCTTTATTCACACCCATCATTCAGATCGTATTACTCATATCTTAGTGCTTCAGCAGGCTGAGTTCGCGCTGCTTTCCAAGCTGGGTAAATTGTTGCAAGGACTGTAATAACAAAAGCGACAATGCAAATTGTAATCACTTCACTAGGAATAATTTCGGATGGAAAATCACTAATTGGATAAACATCTGGAGAGAGAAATTTAGCACCGCGGACCTTTTCAACAAATCTAACAATACTTTCAAGATTAGAAGACAGTAGCACACCACCCAATGCACCCAACAGCGTACCTACTAAACCAATTACCGTACCTTGAACAACAAATATCCCCATAATACTTTTTGGTGAAACACCCAAGGTACGCATGATGGCGATATCACTTTGCTTTTCCGTTACCACCATAACTAGCATCGAGATAATATTAAATGCTGCAACAAAAACTATGATGATGGTAATAATAAACATCATAGTTTTTTCCATCTTTAAAGCACGGAAAAAATTTCGATTATGATAAGTCCAATCACTTACCCAATACGTTCCACCAAGTTGATCGCGAAGCTTGTATGTAATTTCTTGAGCATCAAATAAATCTTCAAATTTTAAGCGTAATCCGGTTACCGCATCACCCAAGTGGAATAAGCGTTTTGCATCGCCAATATGTATAGCAGCTGTATTACGATCGTACTGCGGCATTCCAACTGTATAAGTGCCCATTACAGTGAAGCGCCTAAACTTAGGTATAATTCCAGCGGGTGTCACAGTGGCTTCTGGCGTTATAACAGTTATCTTTTCACCAACGTCTACAGAGAGATAATTTGCCAAATCACTTCCTAACAGTATTCCAAATTCACCTGGTTTTAAGACATCTAAGCTAGTATTCAGTAAGTGGTTTCCTATACGAGAAACATTACTCTCAAGCTGTGGATCTATACCCGTTATCATCGCGCCGGTAACTTGCTTGCCATGAACGATCATCCCCTGTCCCTGAACGTATGGCGCTGAACCCTTAATCTCAGTATTACCTTCTAAATCTTTTTCTACCTTCTGCCAGTCTCGCAACTTGCCATCTAGTTCCAATACTGTGGCGTGTGCCGTCATGCTTAAGATGCGGTCTTTAATCTCAAACTGAAAACCATTCATTACTGAAAGAACAGTGATTATTAATGTTATACCAAGCGCTAAGCTGAATACTGAAATAAATGAGATGAAGGAAATAAAATGATTACGGCGTTTGGCACGCAAATAGCGTGATCCGATAAATAGTTCGAGTGGCCGAAACATGGAATAAGAGTATGTTTTAGTAGGTTAAATCAGTTGAAGTACTATATCTAATATATTGATTTTTAAGGACTCATCATCCATATAATGCTTACGAACTAGCTAGTCACGAAAATTTCAAGCCAAGTCCTCAAAATCGCTTTGTATAACTCAGGCAATCTGGGCTACATCCATTAGTCCGTTAAAACTCTACTATCATCGTGCATCATACGAGCATTGATTCCAGCGCTTACTAGGTAATGATATGATCTACACAAGTTTCAACATATAACTTAGATCTATGCGAATTTTTATAAGTTCAACTCTTGCTCTGTTTTTAGCAATGGCAACCTTACAGGTAAATGCTCAGGTAGTGAAGACACCAGGAAGCAGTGCTCAAGTGGTAACTAACTCAAGCATGCCACACCGTGGACTCTCAAAGTCACAGGTTGAGTCGCGCTTTGGTCAACCAAGCTTGAAACAAGGGCCTGTAGGAAAGCCATCTATCTATCGCTGGGACTATAATAACTATTCTGTTTTCTTTGAAAATAATATCGTTATTCATTCTGTTGCACATTGATTCGTTTCGAATCACATCGCAAAATACAATCCATCTAGTACTGCAATAATAATTTACTGTGGGATCACTCCGCCTCGCTCCCGAATGGGCGCGTCAAGATGCTGTTATTCTCGTTTGGCCACATGCTTATTCTGATTGGCACAGTCAACTTGAAGCAATTGAAAAAACGTATATCGAGCTAAGCCGTTATATCTCCAGACAACAGAAATTGATCATGGTGGCCTATAACCCGGCTCATCAACTATATATACGAAAAACTCTATCTAATCACGACATCAAACAAGAGAACGTTATATTTATTGATATAGCTACTAACGACACGTGGGTACGTGATTATGGCCCGATCACTGTTGAATCTGATATTGGACTAACCATGCTTGATTTCAAATTTAACGCCTGGGGTAATAAATACACGCATGATGACGACGACGCGTTTAACAAGCAATTTAAACAAAAGGTAAATAACAAATTACCAATCAAAGATATTGATTTTGCTTTAGAAGCTGGCAATCTTGAGATTAATGATCTAGGCATATTACTTTGCTCCAGTAGCTGCTTTACGCATAAATCACACGAACAAGAAATATCATTATGTTCACTTGAACATGATTTTGAAAATTGGTTTGGCTGTAGTCGAGTATTATGGATTGATGATGTGATACTTAACGGCGACGATACAGATGGGCATATCGATACCTTAGCAAGATACTGCACTGACGATATTGTTGTTTATACAGCTGTAGGAAACAACTTTGATCCAAACAATGAAGCTTTAAACGCTTTATCTACACAACTAAAAAAAATACAACAGAGCGAATCTACTATTTTCGAGCTCGTACCTCTTCCCTCACCCAAACCAATCTTCAATGACGGCAATCAACTACCGGCTACTTATGCCAATTTCTTAATATGTAACGATTTTATATTTGTTCCTGTATTTAATGATCAACAAGATAATTATGCGTTGAAAACTATCGATGAACTTTTCCCTGGACATGAAATCATTGATATAGAGTGCAATACTTTAATTCAACAGTATGGCGGGATACACTGTTCCACCATGCAAATCCCAGAAGGATTTCTGTAGTGAACTCAATTAACATAGTCCTTGTACAGCAAAAAATGTATGCTGATTATCAAGCGAACCTTGATTACAGCATTGCGAAAATACAAACAGCAGCCAAAAATGGTGCGGATCTTGTTGTGCTTTGCGAGCTGCATAGCAGCTTATATTTTTGCCAAGAAGAATCATTTCAATATTTTAATTTAGCACAAACCATCCCTGGGCCATTAACCGACAAATTAGCTGAAACGGCTAAAGATAATAATGTCGTTATTGTCGGCTCGCTATTTGAAAAACGTGCAGACGGCCTTTATCACAACACAGCGGTAGTTTTTGACAAAGACGGAAGCCTTGCCGGTTTCTATCGGAAAATGCACATCCCTGATGATCCTGGTTATTATGAAAAATATTACTTCGCATTAGGTGATTTAGGATTTACACCTATTCAAACATCTATAGGGAAACTTGGTGTAATGGTTTGCTGGGATCAGTGGTTTCCTGAAAGTGCTCGCTTAATGGCCTTGGCAGGAGCGCAGGTACTAATTTATCCTTCTGCAATTGGCTGGGATCCTAGAGACGATGCAAATGAGCAGCAACGTCAATTTCAAGCTTGGCAAATCATACAACAAAGCCATGCTATTGCGAATAACCTGCCTTTAATAAGCGCTAATCGTGTAGGACTTGAAAAAGATACTTCAAACAAAACTGCAGGCATAGATTTTTGGGGGCAATCTTTCGTTGCTGATACGATGGGAAAAATAATTGTCCAAGCGTCTTCCAAAAATGCAGAAACAATACAAACGCAAATTGATCTGACTGAAATTGAAAAAACACGCCAACTGTGGCCTTATCTTCGCGATCGACGTATTGAAGCTTATAACGATTTAAATAAACGCTATATTGATGAAAGCTGATAGTTTTATATTGCCCGTTTTTCTGCTGCTGTTACTTTCTTGTTGTACTACAAATGCTCTTTACCCTGAAGCCTGGCCTGAAATTACACAAAATAGCGGGAATAAATGCCTAGATCTAGAAGGCTCATATAAAAATAATAATGATGAATCTTTTTTAAGCGACCTATTTAGTATTAATACTTTAGATATAAAAGAAGACGTAACGATAGAACTAAAGATCAAAGACTCAGAGACTTTGTCAGTATTAATAAATCAGTCAGACAAAGATCCGACTGACCATGAGATTACATATGAAAAGCACGAGTATACTTGCAAGGATGGTGTAATAAACTTTAAACGCGACAGAGAATATTATTTACACCAAGTAGTAATGGCTACTTCTCGAGCTGATGTGCAACTATTTAACAGCCAAGAATTCATTATCGCTAAGTTGACACATAGGTCTTATACACTGGCAATGTTAGTGCTGCCAATTAAGAACAATAATATTAAGTGGGAGAAGTGGGAAAAAATTAATCGCCCTTAGTAGTGAAATACCCATAAAAACTTTTCATAGCAATTGCTAACACTATAATGCCGAGCACCATTACTGCTAATAAAACTAATGCAGCTGTACTCCCTACCCAGTCGACACCAAGAAGATTTACGATATTTGTTTCACGAAATTCCAAGTATTTTGGAAAGAGTCGAGATACAAACAAAACAAAAATCAGCGTAAATATAATTCCTTTAACCAACATTGGATCCTTTTATTATCAACTTGCTCGTAATACTAAATATGGCACTAAGAAAAATACAATCAATATAATTTTAAAAAACCCCATCAGGGCATAATGAATTGCATTGAATTTTTCCACAGGAATATCAAACCATTTACTGTGTAATCCATAAAGCCAATTTCGACCGATTATGAAAAACAGCGCCCAAACTGAAAGAAAAATAATATAGATTAGTGAGCACCAACCTAATAAATGAAGTAAATCTGCTTTAGCCATAATTTGTCTCGTTCAGTAGCGATAAGATAACCACCTTTAAAGTGCAATTATAACAGGAACACGATAGGTATATTGCCAACCAAACATTACTACGGAAAAGACTGCCATTGCACAGATTTTACAAAGGCAGTTTAATAAAACTAAGCCGCTACTGCAGCCTCTATAACTTGTTCTGGAATCTCAATATCAGAAGAATCATATGCATAAACACGATTATGCCCTTCAATGCTTGCACGCTTCATTGCTTTTTCAGCAACATCAGTTAGATCAAAACCACTTTTGATTCTATCTTCTACCCAAGACACACCCGCCGTGACAGTAACACGTAAAGCGTCTACTACACTTTGCTCACTATTTGACAACATATCTTGCTTTTCTACATCACCGCGTAATCTATCTGCTAACATGATTGCCATATCTGGTTTAGTCTGAGTAGTTGCTACGACAATTCTATTTTCGTCATAGCGCGCAACAATGTCTGAAGCACGTACTGAACCTACTAAAAAGTCACTTACTTTCCTTAGCACTACATTACCAACTAAGCGACCGTGTTTTTTAGCAATTGATTCGAATTGATCAACTTCAAATAAAATAATTGAAAGTGGTTGGTTATAGCGTCGTGATCGCTGAGTTTCTTCATCTATTCTACGATCAAAATATCGACGGTTATAAATATCTAAAACAGGATCAATTATACTGGCTTGGTCCACTGCAATGGCTTCTCTTATATTTCTAGTTGTTTGATACGTGAGATAGCATAGCAATAAAATAAATGACGCAGCTGCAAAGCATAATTTTGGTATATTGAGGTTTACCAAACTTAGTTGCCCAGTCATGAGCAATAACATATATGCTGCATACCCTAATATGGAGCCAACAAGAAGAAAGTTTAGCATCTGCCAGCTATGCCTAACATTTCCTAATGGAAGCTTTTTAATTAGTTGTTGTGCTGTAAAGACAGAAACAACAAGCAAACAAATGCCACTTAAAAGTAAAATATTTGCTAACAAGTACATGTAAAAACTCCCAAATCATCCTTAATTTATAAGAGTTAGTTGCAATAAAACTGATTAAGGTACTAACTCGCTTATCACAACATCAATTGTCTCGGACTGATCTGTTTTGACAGACTTGACACTTCCAAAGAGGTCACCACTCTGCATAACTGCCTGTCCAGACTTAGAAATTCTGGCAATAACTTCAACCTGCTCCATGCTGGATAAAGTCATACTAGGCATCATTGAAACAGAATCATCTAGGGTCACAGTAGTTGGTAGGTCTTCAGCGGTCATTTTCACTAGCGCTAAAGGCATTTTGGGTCCATTCATCGCACGAGCGTAAATAAATAGTGTGTCAGAGTTCTCAAATTTTTTGTGAAGCCCATCACTCAACATTACGTTTACAGTAATCTTTGATTTAGCACTATCCATCTGTTTAGATGTAGTTGCATCTTCTACAATTTCTATTCCTGCTTTTTGTTTAGCATCATTCAAATACTTTACAAGTGCAGTTCTTACATCTGTTTGATCATTAGGCACCCGTTGTAACAGTTTTTCTAAATATTCCACCGAACCTTTATAGTCTTGTAATTGGTAGGCTGCTAAGCCGGCATACCATAACCCACGCTCGTTGTTTGGATTAATTTTTAAGGCTTTAGTAAACAGCGCCATAGCGCTTTCATCAAAATTGTTACCTGCCGCGAATCCTTTAGCTTCGCCATAAGATATCAACACCTCAGGATTCGCGCCATTAGTTAATTCATTTGCTTTTGCATAGGCTTTCGCGGCATCTTCAAATCTTTTTGACACAAGATAAGATCGACCTAACATTTGCCAACCTTCCAAATTATCTGGGTCTTTTTTAAGCTTTGCTTCAAGCTCAATTATCGCATCTTCAATAGCAGGCATTTGTCCTTGCTGTGAAGCCATTTTTCTTTCAAATTCTGGATCAAGTGAAATAAGCCCGTTATTAAGTTTCAAATAAGAGAATACAGCTATTGCTGGTAATGCTAACAAAACAATTATTGGTAAGATATTATTACTTCTATTTAGAACTACTTGTTTATGATCCTCTAAATCATCAATTAGTGAACGTTCTAAATCTGATTTAGCGATATTATATTGTTCTTGATCGATCAGATCGTTATTTAGATCACCTTCGAGCTCAAGTAATTTCTTTTCATATACGGCTCGATTAATCTTTTTTCGATCTAAATCATCTGGTGCCTGTTTAGCCAACAAAGAAGGTAAAATAATTATCAAGGCGACAATTAATAATAATGCACAAATAATCCAGAAATTTAACATTAGATAGTTATTTTTTTGTTTCTTTTAGTATTGATTCCAACTTTTGCTGCTCATCTACAGATAGCTCAACTTTTGAAGTTGGCTTTTGCTTTTTGACAAACATAAGTACCAAAAATAAGATTGCCGCAAGAAATATAAACGGTCCAAACCATAACAAATAAGTTTTAGGTTTTATTAATGGTTTATATAAAACAAAATCTCCATAACGATTTGCCATAAACTCAATAATTTCAGAATCAGATGCGCCATTATTAAGCAATTTATTCACTTCAACTCGTAAGTCATGAGCTAGTTCTGAGTTAGACTCTTCTATAGTTTGGTTTTGACATACAAGACAACGTAGTTCACTAAGTAAATCATGGTAACGTTTTTCGTATTCCGGCTTCACTTCTACCGGTTCAATTGCACCTGCAATACCGACAATCAGTGCAAATAGCAAACCAATGAAATGGCATAAGCCAGAAATATATAAAATACTATGCTTCATTTTTTAGCTGTTGTATGAATGGTAAAATTTTATTTTCCAAATCATTGCTTGTAATTGGACCAATATGCTTGTAACGAATAATACCTTTTCGATCTATGATAAAAGTCTCTGGCGCACCATATACACCCCAGTCTATTGCCACCCGCCCCGCCCCATCAAAAGCGTTGGCTTCAAAAGGATTACCAAAGTCACGTAAATATAATTTAGCTTTGGCAGCATCATCTTTATAGTTTAATCCATAGATTGGTGCGATATTACTTTTCGCTAACTCTAATAAGGCAGGATGTTCTTGTTTACATGCAAAACACCAGGTTGCCCAAACATTCAATACAGATACTTTTCCTAAAAAATCTTTATGTGTGAATTGTGAAGAATTATCTAGCAATTTAGGCAATGAAAATTCTGGGACTGGTTTCCCAATCAGCGGTGAAGGCACTTCCGAAGGATCTTTATATAAACCGATAAATAAAAACCCACATAGAACAAAGAAAAGTATTACAGGCAATAGATACTTAATCATCTGCTATTTACTATGATGTAGCAGCAGCGGCTTGTTTAGCGTTTGCAGACACTATTGCAACTTTTTCACGCTTTAATTTAAGTCTATAACGTTTATCTAATGCAGCTAATAATCCACCTAAAGCCATTAGCGCAGCACCCAACCAAATCCATTGAATAAAAGGCTTATAATATAAACGCATTCCCCATGCTTCATTGTCAATTTGTTCACCTAAAGCAACATAAACATCACGTAAAAAACCTGTGTCTATTCCAGCTTCTGTCATAGGGCTCTCTTGAACTAGATACGTTCGTTTTTCAGGTAACAAAGTTGCTATCAATTTATCATTTTTATAAACATTTAAAGAAGCTTGTTTAGAAGAATAGTTAGGACCTTGAACATTTTTTACGCCATTAAATCCAAACTCATAGCCTGCCATTTCTACTTTTTCACCAATTCGCATTGGTACTTCTTTTTCTTGTTCAAACGCACCCACAAACGTAACACCAAACACAAAAATACCAATACCAATATGGGCAACAACCATTCCATAAGTGGCGCTAGGGATCTTTTTAAAACGTTGAAAAGAACTTAATTTTGCTTCTTTACGAAACACATTTCTGAAAAGATAATACAAGGCAGCACAAATAGACCACGCACCCAAACTAATTCCTAGCACAACAAGTATTGACGTTTTGCCTGCAACAACAAATGGCAATGCAGTACCTATAACTAAACCGATTACTAGAATCTTGAGTAGCTTTTTAAACGTTTCTGCCAATCCAGCCTTTTTCCAACGCAAAAAAGGCCCTATTCCTATAATCAATACTAAAGGTAGCATGAGGGGTACAAAAACAGCATTAAAATAAGGTGGCCCTACTGAGATTTTCCCTGCATTCAATGCATCTAAAAACAATGGGTATAGTGTGCCAACTAAAATAGTAAACATAGCAACCAGCAATAGAACATTATTTAGTAACAATGCAGTTTCTCTAGAAACTAAATCAAATTGGCCAATAGACTTAATCTTTGGAGCACGCAGTGCATAAAGTAGCAATGAACCACCAATTACAATTGCCAAGAACAATAAGATATAAACACCACGTGCCGGATCAGTAGCAAAAGCGTGCACTGAAACTAGAACACCGGAACGTACTAAAAACGTTCCTAGTAAGCTGAGTGAAAATGCCAAAATAGCAAGCAGCACGGTCCAGTTTTTAAAACTAGAACGCTTTTCAGTAACCGCAAGAGAATGAATTAACGCAGTGCCAACTAACCATGGCATAAAAGATGCATTTTCTACCGGGTCCCAGAACCACCAGCCTCCCCAACCAAGCTCGTGATATGCCCACCAACTTCCTAATGCAATACCAATTGTTAGGAACACCCAGGCAAAAGTCGCCCAAGGTCTCGACCAACGCGCCCATGCAGAATCTAATTTACCATCTAATAACGCGGCTATCGCAAAAGCAAATGCCACAGAAAATCCTACATAACCCATATAAAGCATAGGTGGATGAATCACTAAACCAGGATCTTGCAGTAGAGGATTTAGGTCTCTGCCTTCGAGTGGAACAGGGAATATTCGCTCAAATGGATTTGAAGTAAGCAGCGTGAATAATAGAAATCCAACACTTACAAAACCCATGACGCCAATAACTCGTGCAACCATGTTATTAGGTAGGCTACGACTAAAAATTGTAACTGCAAACGTCCAAGCGCTTAGCATCAACACCCACAATAGCAAAGAACCCTCGTGCGCTCCCCACACTGCTGAAATCTTATATTGAAGCGGCAAAGCAGTGTTAGCATTATTTGCTACATATAAAACTGAAAAATCATTCTTTATAAAACTATAAGTTAGGCATATATAACTAATGATAATAAATAAGAATTGCCCACGTGCTGCAGGTTTCGCAACCGCAATCCACTGGCTCGTATTAGTTTGTGCACCAATAATAGGTACGATAGTTTGCACCAGTGCTAAGCACAGTGCGATGATTAATGCAAAATGACCAATTTCAGGAATCATATTTAATTGAATACTATTGGATAGACTTAATAATTTTTCTTAGGGATATTATCTGGATGAGATGCGCCTGACTCTTTCAACGCATCGGCCACTTCTGGCGGCATGTAGTTCTCATCATGCTTGGCTAATACTTCTTGCGCAATAATTATTCCATCTGCATTTAGTTTACCCTGCGCCACAATTCCTTGTCCTTCGCGAAATAAATCGGGCAGCAAACCTTTATATCGCAAAGTTACTGTTCCAGAGGTATCCGTTAAGTCAAATTCTGTTGTAACTCCGTCACTAAAACGATTTACACTGCCTTCTACCACCAAGCCACCCACTCTAAATAATTTATCTTGCTGCACATTGCCTGCAACTATTTCAGCAGGAGTATGAAAATAGGTTTTATTTTTCTGCAGTGCATATACACCCAATGCTGCAGCACTACTAAATCCAAGAAAAAGTATGGTGATAAATATTAAACGTTGTTTTCTTTTAGGTCTCATAATTAATCTTCTAGGCTATCTTCAATTTCTTTTAATAATTTTTTCTTGCGGCTATTCGCAAACACTATGCTCAGCACGAGCGCTATCAATGTGATTGCGTATGAACTCCAAACGTACATCCACTTACCATCCATGTAGAAAAATTCTTGCATTATTAACTCGCTGTAACTAATTCTTTAACCCACTTCGTAGCACGTTCGCGCGAAATGATTTCATTACGTATACGCATAAATAACACCCAGACAAAATAAACTTTAAACGCAATGGCCATTATCAACAGCGGATACAACATACTTGGATCCATCGATGGTTTATCAGAGATGATTTCCATATTAGGTTGATGCAATGAATTCCACCAAGTTACTGAATAGTGAATAATCGGAATATTTATTACTCCAACAATCGACAACATACTAGCTGCCTTCGCAGCTACGCGCTTATCTTCAATAGATGAGTAAATTGCAATTACACCAAAGTATAAAAATAATAGAATTAATTCAGAAGTTAAGCGGGCATCCCATGTCCAGTACGTACCCCAAGTAGGCTTACCCCATAGCATTCCTGTAACCAGTGCAATCGCGGTGAAAACAGCTCCGATTACAGCGCACTCAGAAACTACAATTTCCGAAATCTTTGTCTTCCAAACCAGCGCAACAAATCCAGCACTAGCCATAACCATGTAAACAAACATAGACATCCATGCAGCAGGAACATGAATAAATATTATTCTGTAAGATTCGCCCTGCTGATAATCTGTAGGTGCAACAACCAACCCCCAATACAGACCAATAGCAGATAATAAAATAGTTAAACCACCTAGCCATGGTAACCATTTACCAGACCACTCATAGTAGTACTTTGGAGAAGATAATTTATGAAACCATGCCCACATACGTTAACTCATACTAATTTTTAAAGACGCACTTATTGCTAGAGGTGACAATATTAAAGCTAATATCAATCCTGCACCCAACATTGCCACATGACCTGAATAGGGCAAGCCCTCAATTGCAACGCTAACTGCTCCAGAAGCAAAGATTAAAAC
>JABDMD010000184.1 GCA_013001685.1 Gammaproteobacteria bacterium
CTTTTAAGGTTTTTGAACCCGATGTAACCGGTACGACCTTAGCGCCCAGTAAACGCATACGATATACATTAGGTGCTTGGCGATGAATATCTTGCTCACCCATATATACAACACACTCTAAACCTAAACGTGCAGCGACTGTTGCACTAGCCACACCATGTTGACCTGCACCAGTCTCTGCAATGATGCGTGGCTTACCCATACGTTTTGCCAGCAAAGCTTGACCAATCGCATTGTTGATTTTATGAGCTCCAGTATGGTTTAAATCTTCACGTTTTAGATAAATCTGCGCACCTGCATATTTTTGAGTTAAGCGCTGAGCGTGATAGAGCGGACTGGGCCTGCCCACATAATGAGTAAGGTCAGCATCAAGCTCTGCTATAAATTCCGGATCATCTTTTAAATGAAAGTAAGCATGCTCAAGTTCATCCAGTGGCTCTATTAAGGTCTCCGATACATATCGACCACCATATTCGCCAAACATGCCTTGTTTATCAGGTGTTTCACCTGAGATTTGGCCATGTGCAGTTTGTGTAGCAATTTTTTGTGCAATCCTAGTCACGATGTACTTCCTTAATAAATTGCTTCATTTTAGCGGGGTCTTTGATACCTTTACTAGTCTCAATTCCACTACTCACATCTACCGCATAAGGGCGTACTACACGTATAGCCTCAGCGACATTATCTACCGTTAATCCACCCGCAAGAATGATGGGTTTATTGAGATTTTTTGGCATCACACTCCAGGAAAATTTCTCCCCACTGCCGCCCATCTGACCTTGTGCATGACTGTCTAAAATAAAGCCTGTAGCCGTTGAGTAATGTTCACAGAAATCTTCAACTGATGACGTACTCGCCATGGGCACTGCTTTGATATATGGCATATTAAATTGCTTACAAAACGCTTCGTCTTCATCGCCGTGAAATTGCAATAAATTTAGCTTCACATGCTTTATTACATTCTCCATATCAGTAATTTGCGCATTCATAAACAAACCTACTTTAATAATAAAGGGGGGTATTTCATTAATTAAGTTTACTGCTGTATCAATATCTATTTCACGTGCACTCGCTTTTACAAACACAAAGCCAAGTGCATCAACACCCAATGCTACAGCTTGCTGCACATCTTGTTGTCGTGTTAAGCCACAAAATTTAATTCGAGTTTGCATATGTAAATATTTTTCTATCTTAAATTAAGCACCAGCAATTGAAGGCCACCGTATGGCAGAATCCAAGCCATGCTTTTCATCATACTTTACTTTAACTAAATATAGCCCTGCAGCAGGAGCAGTTTTTCCACCCAATGTGCGATCGCATTTTTGCAATACTTCTAGTGACCAATCTTCTGCTTGTTCACCTTTACCAATAGCCATCAAAACCCCCATAATATTTCTCACCATACGGTGCAAAAATGCATTCGCATTAATATCCATAAGAATGAATTCATTATGCCTTCTAAGAGTAAGCTCATGTATCGTGCGTATCGGGCTCTTAGCCTGGCATGCCACTGTACGATATGAAGTAAAGTCATGAGTGCCAAGCAAATGTTTTGCTGCATGTTGCATTTTATGTAGATCCAATTCAGCATATTCCCAAGTAACCAGCTGATCCAACAAAGCAGGTCGAGTCGCTTGATTTATTATCACATAACGATAAAGCCTGGATTGCGCGCTGTACCGAGCATTAAAGTCATCTTCTACATGCTTTGCCCACAATACAGAAATTGAATGCGGCAGATTCGTATTTACTCCCATCACCCAGGCTTTTAACTCACGCTGATTATCACAATCAAAGTGAACAATTTGTTCCATAGCATGTACACCGGTATCGGTCCTGCCTGCTACGGTAATTATAATTTGGGTGTCAGCGACTTTAGATATCGCTTCTTCGAGATATTGCTGTACAGAATCTGCATTAGACTGACGTTGCCAACCACAGAATTGACTACCGTTGTATTCAATGCCTAATGCAATACGCATGACTTAATTGTGTGAGTTTGCAGGCAGGCTCACTGACAAATAAAAACAGGATATCTATTGAGATTAGTTTTGCTATAGCTGCAGTTTGCCGCAGCGGGTTAAGCTGAAAAATTAGGGAAGCCAGGTAATTAACTACCTAGCTTATCCATTAAATCTTTTGCAGCTTTAATTTGCGACTCATCACCTTCATTAATTACTTCAAGCAAGGTTTCTTTTGCCGCATCGGAATCACCCATATCAACAAATGCTTTTGCTAAATCTAGTTTAGTACCTACTTCTTCAATTAAAGATGGTGGACCAAGTTCTTCTAGATCTGTACGGGTTTGTGCAACAGTTTGCTCTGCAGGATCAAGAAACTCTGTATCAATATTACTTACATCAAACTGCTCTGTATCATCACTTAACGAGCTTGATTCGTAGGCCGACGTCTCTTCAGGATCCACTGGTCTGATCCCAGTATCTATATCTACCGTTAAATCCTCAGATTGCATAGCCACGGTATCATCCAGAACACCTGCGACATCTGAATCATCTTCATCAATATCCAAAGGCTTTAAATCATTCATCGTAGTCTGCATGCCAATCTGTTCTAGCTCTTGAGTTAAATCATCCATGCTAGCCATTTCATGCAAACCGGTAGTAATTGCATCCATTTCAGCTTCAGTATCAGCAACATCTTCATCTAACTCATCATCTGATAAATCATCGACTTCAAAATTTAGGATATCGGAAGTTTCGTTTGCTTCCATAATTTTACTGGCGACAGGATCGTCTTCAAATTCAGCCATCGGATCATCAACATTAAAGTCTAGTCCGTCATCATCAGCCTTGGCATCATTATCAAGGAAAGTATCTTCTAAATTTTCATCTGATAATGGATTATCAATAACCGTTTGCAAACCTATATCCACATCAGCTGCATCAGGTTTATCTAGTGCTGATTTTGCAGCAACTCCCATCGCAGCGGCGCCAGCGAACAACGCACTAGTTGGCGCAAGCTCCTTACCCATAGCAATAATTTTTTGCCATTGTTTGCTCGACTCGCCTACTTCATCTTTAATTTTTTCTGCGAATTGTTCAAAACCTTGTTGGTCTTTTTGGCTGTAATAGACTTCTGCTAGCTTCGCTTTGTATTCATTGTTATTTGGCTCTTTAGCAATAGCATCTGTTAACAAATCTTGTGCTTGCTGATGCAATCCATAAGAAATGTATACATCTGCTTCATCCAAAACATCTTCACCTAATTCAGCATTGCCGGACGACTCTACTGGCGCAGCACCAAAATCGGTGCCATCATCATCCAAGCCTAAGTCTTCCATTTCCCCCAGATCTTCATCGCTCACTTCAGCAGCTGCGTTAGTTTGTGGAGTAACAATAGTTTCATCCAGGATGTCATCAAAATGTTCGTCATCTTCCCCAACATCTAATGGCATTTCACCTAGACCAGTTAGTTCAATAGTTTTGACTGCACGCTTTTTACGCCATAAAAACAAACCCAATATAGCTGCCAATATCCCAAGCCCTATACCCGCCTTTTGAGCATGTTGTTTTAGAGAATCCAAAAAACCCAAAACACTCCAGACACCTTCTGGAACTTTAGGAGCTTCAGCTTGCTTAACTTCTGGTTCAACTTCAGCTGGTTTTTGTTCTGGCTTTACTTCTGCGGGCTTTTCTGTTGCTTCAGCAACTACTTCTTCATTAATTGGCTCAATTTCTGGCAATGAATCCCAATCAGGCAGCGGTTCCAATCTTGGTTGATTAATGGTCTGCTCTGCTACGACTGGTTCAGTAAATTCAGGTAGTGGCTCAACTACGGGTTTTTTAATCTCTTTTGCTATCGGTTTTTCAACTGGTTTAGTTTCTTGTTTTACTTCTGGCTTAACCTCAGGTTTAGCTTCTTCTTTAACAGCTTTTTCTTGCAACATCTTTTCCGCTGCTGCAGCTTTATCCGCCTCGGTACTCAACTGTTGTTGCAAATTTTTTAGCTGTTGATTTTGTATGTTTAAAATCTTCTCTTTCTTCTCCAGCATCGACTCAAGTGCTTCGACTCGACTCTTTAATTCTTCAGCTTCTTTGCCACGCGATTCAGCAAGCTCTTTTGTAAGTGTTATTTCATTCTGTAGCTTATTGACCTCTTCTCCACTCGCTACTTGCGCATTACCTTCGGATTGCTTGCCATCATCCGCAGCTAAAATATTTAAATCCTGCTTGGCAGTAGTTGGTTTTTTAGCCGTTTCCTTAAGTTCCTGTATAGCTTGCTTTGCAACATCACTCTTTTCTTTAAGCAGCTCAGGAGCATCTACATTAGTAGCAGCTGTTTGCGATACATTACCTCGATACTCTCTCCACAATGCATTTTGTTGAGAAATCTTTTGGCGCGCATCTGCCGTCGATACAGATTGTGCTTCAACTGCATCAGGTATGCGTAACACAGCACCCTTCTTAAGTAAGTTTACATTATTGCGCCCAAAGGCATTCGGATTAGCCTGCTGAATTGCAATCATCATCTGATTAATAGACACAGAACTAGATTGACTTGCATTCTTAGCAACTTTATACAATGTATCGCCAGCGACAACTTCGTATACGCCCTCAACTGAAGCTTCGTTATACACCTCTGACTCTGCCACAACTTCAGCTTCTATTTTTTCAGTAACTACTTCTTCACTACTTGCAATACTCTCAGAACCATCTATACCTAATTCGCGGTCCATTTGAGCACGTATTGCCTCAAGATCATCTGGCTCAGCGATTACTTCTGCTTGAGACTCTTCTACTGTTTCTACAACAGTTTCTTCTATCTCTTCCACACTAGGTAGCTCTTCAACAACTACTTCTTCTACTACCGACTGTTCTACTACAGGAGCAACTTCTTCAACCACCTCACTGCCTACAATCGGCTCACTGCCATCAATGCCTAATTCGCGGTCCATTTGAGCACGTATTGCCTCGAGATCATCTGGCTCAGCGATTACTTCTGCTTGAGTAGTAACTTGTGGAACCGCAACGGGCTCAGCTTCAACAATTTGTTCTTGAGGTTCGGCTGTAGTAACTGGTGTTGTAACCTGTGGTGCTTGCTGTTGAGCAAACTCTGGCGGATCCAGCAGTACGGTATATTCTCTTAACAACCTTCCCTTTGGCCAAGTAACTTCAACCAAGAAAGTTAAAAACGGTTCACGCACCGGATCATTGGAAGTTACACGAATTGCAGTACCACCACCTGGCAAAGAAACAGGTTTAAATTTTAATTGAGTTAAAAAATATGGACGCGGAACACCAACACGATCAAAAACATTTGCAGGTGCTAATTCAACTCGCATTTCTTCTAGCTCATCTGCACGCGCTGAAATTAAATTGATTTGTGCATTTAGCGGTTGATTCAGAGCAGAATCAACTTCGATTTCACCTAAACCCAGAGACAATAATTGCCCAGGAAGTAGCAGTAAAAATGAAATAAGAAGAATATATATAGATGATATACGCACCATTTTTGTGCTCCACCTTGATTGCGTTGTTTGCTTTAAAAGATTTATCGTATTTTATATATGGGCCAAACAAAAAACTCTAAGAAATTCTTTGAGTTATCGAAATAATTCACCGGGCAACTATAAATTAAATATGGTTTTTTATCAAAACTTCAGCTATTTGAATACTGTTTAATGCAGCCCCTTTTCTAAGGTTATCGCTCACCACCCACATATTTAAACCCCGTGGATGTGATATATCTTCACGAATCCGCCCTACATATACTGGATCAGTGCCTTCACCCTCGCTTACCGCAGTTGGATAACCGCCATCTTTATGCTCATCAATCACCACAATTCCTGGAGCTGCAGCTAATAAATCGCGTGCTTTTTGAGCAGTTAGTTTCTCTTTCAGCTCAATATGGACCGCCTCGGAGTGTCCATATTTAACCGGAATACGAACCGTGGTCGGATTCACCAAAATAGAGTCATCTTCCATGATCTTTTGTGTTTCCCAGACCATTTTCATTTCTTCTTTGGTGTAGCCGTTTTCCATGAACATATCTATATGCGGCAAGGCATTGAAGGCAATCTGTTTCGGATAAACGTCGCATTTAATTGGCTCATTGTTAAAGATAGCTCGGCATTGCTGATCTAGTTCATCGATCGCCTCTTTACCAGTACCCGACACGGCTTGATAGGTGGCCACATTGATACGCTCGATTCCCACTGCATCTTGCAAAGGCTTTAGCGCAACCAGCATTTGTATAGTGGAACAATTAGGATTCGCAATGATACCCCGAGTTTTATAATTTGCGATTTGATGTGCATTTACTTCTGGAACTACTAATGGAATGTCATCTTCGTAACGGAACTGCGAAGTGTTATCCACTACCACGCAACCTTGTGCAGCCGCTTTAGGCGCATACTCTTTAGAGATGCTTGCACCTGGTGAAAACAAACCAATATGTGTTTTCGAAAAATCAAATTTAGTCAAGTCATGCACTTCAATTTCTGCATCACCAAAAGAAACTTTTTTACCTGCCGAACGTGAACTTGCAACAGCATAAACATTGTTAACAGGAAATTTTCTTTGCGCAAGTATGGAAAGCATTTGCTCACCTACCGCACCAGTAGCACCGACTACTGCAACATCATATTTCTTCATTTCTATTTTAGTTCTGGTAATTAATTTTTTTGGTAATTTAAGTTAATGCGTCGATAACAGCATCACCCATTTCATTAGTTCCTATTGCAGAATGCTTATCTGCTATATCTGTAGTACGCAAACCATTTGCAATAACTTGTTGCACGGCTTGCTCAACCTTATCGGCAAGATCCAGCTCTTCTAAACTGTAACGCAACATCATTGCAATCGATAGAATAGTTGCCAATGGATTGGCAATATTTTTACCAGCAATATCCGGTGCGGAACCATGGATAGGCTCATACATACCTTTATCGTTACTATCTAGTGATGCCGAAGGCAACATACCAATCGATCCGGTCAACATTGCTGCTGCATCTGAAAGAATATCGCCAAACATATTTCCTGTTAACACCACATCAAACTGGTTAGGCTCACGCACTAACTGCATTGCAGCATTATCTACATACATATGACTTAGGAACACATCTTTATAATTGTTATGCACGGACTCCACCACTTCACGCCAAAGCTCTGAAACCTCCAACACATTTGCTTTATCAACGGAACAAAGTTTGCTGTTGCGTTTTTGAGCTATTCGGAATGCAACATGCGCAATTCGTGTTACTTCGTTTTCGTCATAAATTAAGGTATTAAATCCTTGTCGAACTCCATTTTCTAAAGTGCGAATACCTCGTGGTTCTCCAAAATAAATTCCGCCAGTTAGTTCACGCACAATCATAATATCTAGATCCGCAACTAATTCAGGTTTTAATGACGAAGCTCCCGCTAATGATTTATATAAAATTGCTGGACGCAGATTTGCAAACAGATCTAACTCTGCCCGAATGCGCAATAAACCATTTTCAGGCCGTAATTTACGCCCAACGTTATCGTATTTTGGCCCACCCACAGCACCTAATAAAATTGCATCAGATGATTTTGCTAAATCGAGTGTTGTATCTGGTAGAGGATTTTTACAATCGTCATAAGCACTGCCACCAATTAATGCTTCTTCGAGCTCAATTTTAAGATTGTACTCACTACGCAAATGCAATAAAACTTTTTTTGCTTGTGCTATGACTTCTGGCCCGATGCCATCACCAGGTAATAACAATACTTTAATCATTTTTTTATTTAGCTGAAAACAACCAAGGGCTGGTTTGTTTTAATTTACTCTCATAATCTTTAATTTTATCTTCATGCTGTAAGGTAAGATCAATTTCATCAAAACCATTCACTAAACAATATTTTCTAAACTCATCAATCTGAAAAGAAAAAGACTTGTTATTCTCATCGGTTATCGTTTGTGAATCTAAATTAATATTGCACTTATAATTTGGGTTAGTATTTACATGTTCAAACAAATAATCAATTTCACTAGTACTTAAAGCTATTGGCAATAAACCATTTTTATAACAGTTGCTACGAAATATATCTGCAAAACTTGGCGCAATAACGACATTAAAGCCATAGTCTAAAATTGACCAAACCGCGTGCTCCCTGGAAGAACCACAACCAAAATTCTCTCGCGCTAATAGAATTTTAGCACCTTGATATTGCTTTTTATTCAAAACAAAGTCGTCACTTAAACGACGCTTACTATGATCCTGCCCAAGAACACCTGGATCTTTATAACGCCAGTTATCAAATAGATTCACACCAAAACCTGTGCGCTTGACAGATTTTAAATATTGCTGCGGAATAATGGCATCCGTATCCACATTACTACGATCAAGAGGCAAAAATGTAGAGGTAATTTCAGTAAATGCTTTCATGTTATAAATATCTTCTTACATCTACAAAGTGGCCATGTACTGCTGCTGCTGCTGCCATTGCAGGACTCACTAAATGCGTACGACCACCTTTACCCTGCCGACCCTCAAAGTTTCTATTTGATGTTGATGCACATCGCTCACCAGGCTCTAATTGATCTGCATTCATTCCTAAACACATAGAACAACCCGGCTCACGCCATTCGAAACCAGCAGCTTTAAATACTTCATCTAAACCTTCTTGTTCAGCTTGCTGCTTTATTAAACCTGAACCTGGAACTACCATGGCCAGTTTAATATTTTCTGCAAGTTTTCTGTCTTGAATAACATTTGCAGCTTCACGTAAATCTTCAATTCGAGAATTTGTGCATGAACCAATAAATACTTTATCCAATTTAATTTCTTCTATTGGGGTACCTGGCTGCAATTCCATATATTTCAATGCACGTTGTTGATCTGCAGTAATATTACTTGGAACTGCACCATCAATACCCACTACCATTTCTGGAGAAGTGCCCCAAGTAACTTGTGGCTGCAACTCATTAGCATCTATTTCAATTGTAGAATTAAAGTTAGCGCCTTCATCGGTATTCAACGTACGCCATTGTGCAACTGCCAAATCCCAGTTTTTATCCTTAGGTGAAAAAGGTCGCCCAGCAATATATTCAAGCGTTGCATCATCCACAGCAATCATGCCCGCACGTCCACCTGCTTCAATTGACATATTACAAACTGTCATCCGTCCTTCAACTGATAATGCGCGTATTGCACTACCTGCAAATTCAATTGTGTGGCCATTTGCACCCGCAGTTCCTAACTTTCCAATAATCGCTAAAATAATATCTTTAGCAGTTACACCGGAAGCACATTCTCCATTAACTTGTATCAACATGTTTTTAGACTTTTTCATCAACAAACATTGCGTTGCTAATACGTGCTCTACTTCAGAGGTGCCGATACCAAACGCAAGCGCACCTAGTGCACCATGTGTAGAAGTATGTGAGTCACCACAAACTATTGTCATACCTGGCAAAGAAGCACCCTGTTCTGGACCAATTACATGCACAATACCTTGTCGCACATCAAGCATAGGGAAATGTACTAAAGAAAAATCTTTACAATTTTGATCTAAAGTATCGACTTGAGTTTTAGAAATAACATCATCTATACCTACACTGCGATCTGTAGTGGGAATATTGTGATCTACGGTTGCCAAAATTGAGTCTTTACGCCATATGTCACGATTCGCTAAACGCAAACCTTCAAACGCTTGCGGCGAAGTTACTTCGTGCACTAAATGCCGATCGATATAAAGCAAGCTCATACCATCGTCGCGCTCATGCACAACATGATTTTGCCAAACTTTGTCGTAAAGAGTTTTATTTTGCATTTTCTTCAATAAATTCTATAAACAATATTAATCTAAGCCTTGCCTAAACCAGGCTTAACAATCCACAAGTACTGAATTAAGGCGATCAAGGCTATACACATCGCCAATAAATACACATAGGAAGGCCCGATTGAGTTCCAAGTATACCCGCTCACCAGACCGCCAAGCGAACCACCGAGGCCAAAACTTATACTTGCAAAAAGCGCCTGTCCACGCCCTTGAATTTTGCCAGAGAAGTATCCATCTATAAGATGAATAGCCGAGGCATGAAAAAGCCCGTAGGACGCTGCATGTAATAATTGCGCAAATAAAAGTATAGATAAATACTCCACATAGAAGGCAATTAACCACCAACGAATCACGGTTAACAGCATCGCTACAACAAGCAAGAATTTTGCCCCAAATCTGGGCAACCAACGGTACATATAATAAAACACTACCACCTCAGCCAACACACCCAACGACCATAGTTGACCTATCAGTGATCGTGAGTAGCCATTATCTTCAGCATAAATACTAAAGAAGGTGTAATAAGGACCATGACTAGCTTGAATAAGAAAACAAGCTAATAGCAGTGCAAATACTTGTGGCTGCAAACAGGTTTTCAACATCGAGTACGGTGCAATTTTTTGCAAACTCGGAGGCCTCTCATTAACAAACAATGTATTCACCCAAGTAAACAATAAAATGATCAATATGATCCATGGCAAATGCTCAATGCCAAACTTTTCCAACGCAGGTGCCATCAAAGAAGCAGTAACAATAAAACCTACCGAGCCCCACAAACGTATACGACTATACATCTGCTTGCTGTCACCCAAGTTGTTCATAGTGGCCGCTTCAAATTGAGGAAGCGTTGCATTCCAAAAAAAACTATAGCCTGCTAAAACAATCAGTAGTACCCAATATCCTTGCCATATTAAAGTGGTCGAAAAAATAACCATGCCTGTAAAGGATGCCAAGCGAATTGCGGATAAACGTTTACCAGTGTGATCCGCGACCCAACCCCAAATATAAGGCGCAAATATTTTCGTTGCTAAAAGAACCGCTGATAACTCACCAATTTGCCGCGCTGAAAATTCGAGATGCTTTAAATATAAATTCCAGTACGGAAGGTATGCGCCAATGCTGGCGAAATAGAAAAAATAAAATCCTGCGAGCGATTGATGCTCGGCAGAAGTTTTCTGCTTAACAAACATGAGTACGTGAAGGTTTAAATTAACTACAGCGTTATATCGAAGCAGGAATATCAGGTGTAGAACAAGTCACGTTTGCATTTTGTGCTCGATGACGTAACACGTGGTCCATTAATACTAGTGCAAGCATTGCCTCTACTATGGGCACACCGCGAATTCCTACACAAGGATCGTGCCTACCTTTAGTAACAACTTCGGTTTGATTACCATCTTTATCAACGGTTTTGCCCGGAATACGAATGCTAGAAGTTGGTTTAAACGCAACACTTGCAAGAATATCCTGTCCAGAAGAAATGCCACCCAAAGTTCCACCTGCATGATTAGTTAGAAAACCTTGCGGTGTTATTTCATCACGATGTTGCGAACCCTTTTGCACAACACTTTTAAAACCTGCGCCGATTTCGATCCCTTTAACCGCATTTATGCTCATAATTGCATGTGCAATATCTGAGTCGAGCCGGTCAAATATAGGTTCACCTAAGCCAACTGGCATTCCGCTGGCTACAACATTTACTCGCGCACCTACAGAGTCACCTTGCTTGCGCAAGTCATCCATATAGGCTTCTAACTCAACAACTTTACTTTCATCTGGGCAAAAAAATGGATTATCTTCAACCACCGCCCAATCTTTATGTTCAATAACTATCTCACCAAGTTGAGCAAGGTAGGCTTGAATTTTTATTCCGTAGATTTCATATAAATATTTACGTGCAACACCAGCCGCAGCGACACGCATTGCGGTTTCTCTGGCAGAAGAACGTCCACCACCACGGTAATCCCGCAAGCCATATTTTTTCAGATAGGGGTAATCCGCATGACCGGGCCGAAACTTATCCATGATTTCGGAATAGTCTTTCGTACGTGCATCCTGGTTATAGATAATTAAACCAATTGGCGCACCAGTTGTTTTACCCTCAAAAGTGCCAGATAGAATTTCAACCTGGTCGGGTTCACGTCTTTGCGTGGTATGGCGAGACTTGCCAGGCCTGCGACGCTCTAAGTCAATTTGCAGGTCTTCCTCGCTCAATGCTAAACCAGGTGGGCAGCCGTCTACAATACAGCCAATCGCCTTACCATGGCTTTCGCCAAATGAGCTAACGGTGAATAATTTACCAATTGAATTACCTGACATGCTTGGATTGTAACTGATCAGTGTTAGGAATAGCAGCATACTGATTGATTACCCAATGGAGAACTATCTATTCTGCTTGGTATACACAAATTTTGGCTATGAAATAATATATTTATGAATCAAAGATTGATGAGCAACAGCTCGCGCCAATACGGACGCAGTGCAAATATTTTACTTCTGGTAATTGCTGCACTCGCAATTGGTATTGGTTTTTACAGCTATCAGAACACGCAAACTAAATCGGTAAGCGCAGATAATTTACAAAAAGCAACCTCACTGCATAGCAACCCTCGCACACTCCCAAGTTTTTCACTAATAAACCATCTCAACAAATCTTTTAGTAATCAAGACTTAGTCGGTTCATGGAGCATGGTATTTTTTGGCTTTACTAATTGCCCCGATGTATGTCCACTTACGCTTAGCATTCTCGACCAAGTAACAAGCGAATTAAGGAATAACGACACAAATTCTTTAAGCGTTCCTCGCAACATTTTTATTTCTGTAGACCCTAAACGTGATCAACCTGAAAAACTAAAAGAATATGTAGAACATTTTAATGATGACATGATTGGTTTAACCGGCAGCAAGGAGCAAATTGATAGCCTTACTCAATCGTTTGGAGCCATTTATGCAATAGCAGATAACACAACCGGAAATTATTTAGTAGATCATAGCGCACATATTTTTGTCATTGCGCCTGATGGAAAAATGGTAGCATTGTTTAGCACACCACATGATGCCAAAATAATTGCCAATGATTTTAGAACTATTAGCGCACTCTACAAAAACAACAAAAGTTAATTAACATTTATGTGGAAGAAAACTAAGGGATTTTTATTCCACCTATTCCCTCATCATTTTGTATCGCGCTTTACTTTTTGGCTAACACGCCTAGAAACACCGCTAAAAAATCCTGCAATTCGACTTTTTATTCGTACATTCGATGTAGATATGAGCGAATCCGAGTACCAATCTGCCGAAAGCTACATAACTTTTAATAAATTTTTTACTCGTAAATTAATTGCTGGTGCTCGCCCTATAGACAGCCATGCAAATTCTATTGCCTGCCCTGCAGATGGTCGCATTAGTCAAATTGCTAAATATCTAGATGGACAAGCTATTCAAGCCAAGGGGCAAAACTTCTCTATGCTTCAACTGCTTGGTGGTGAAAATAAATACGGCACTCTTTGCAAAAGTGGCCACTTTGCGACTATTTATTTGTCACCAAAAAACTATCACCGCGTACATATGCCTTTTGATGGTGAATTAGTGGAGATGATTTACGTTCCAGGTAGATTATTTAGTGTTGCACCTTATTCAGTAGAAATAATTAAAGGCTTATACAGTAGAAATGAACGCATTGTTTCGATATTCAAAACAAAAATTGGTTACATGGCAGTAGTTATGGTGGGTGCTGTCAATGTCGCAGCGATAGAAATGGCATGGGAAGGTTTAGTGACCCCACCACATGGCAAAAATATTGCTAGAAAAACCTATAGCAATGTCAAACTAAAAAAAGGTGATGAACTCGGTATTTTTAATATGGGTTCAACAGTCGTCATAGCATTTGAAGCAAACAAATTAGAGTGGCACAGTAACTTACAAACTCAGCAAGTTGTGCAAATGGGACAAACGCTGGGAGAAGCTATAATTTAACTTAAGGAAAAGATAAAACGCTTTTAATATCACCTACATCTAACATTACCATCAATAATCGATCTATACCAAACGCAACACCTGCACTTTCGGGTAAGCCCGATTTAAGTGCCAATAAAAATTCTATATCGATCTCTATGGCTTTTTTACCTACCAACAAACGCTGGCGATTATCTTCCTCAAAACGCGACAACTGCTCTTGCGCATCAGTAAGCTCTTGAAATCCGTTAGCTAACTCTACCCCACCAAAATATAATTCAAATCTTTCAGCACAACCTTGATCATTTAACTTTGCTAGCGCTGCCTGCTCAACAGGAAAATCATATACAAATGTAATGCGTCGTTTCTCTAACTTAGGAACGATGATTTGATCTAGAATAAGATTTTGGTATTGATGAGTTGTTAAAGCAGAATTTAATTTAAGTGAATGATCTCCACAAACTTGCAAATAATCTGCCTGATTTGAAGTCTGGATATCAATGCCAGCATATTTTTTAAAAATTTGCTGATAGCTAATATAAGTAACATCAAGCGGTTCAAGGTTATTACCCACCAAAGTAGTAACTAGCTCAGCAACTTCTTTCATTAAGTCTTTATAGGACCACGCAACGCGATACCATTCAAGCATTGTGAACTCATCATTATGATAACTACTCTTTTCATTGGCACGAAACACTTTGCATAACTGATAGATATCACATTTATGAAAAGCCAATAACCTTTTCATCGCGTATTCAGGTGAGGTATGTAAAATTTTATAATTATCTGTAGCAATACTATCTATATGCAAATCCGTTACAGAATATTGATTAAGTATTGGAGTTTCTACTTCAATAACATTATGTGATTGGAAAAATGCACGAATTTTCGCATTCACTTCAGCACGAGTGCTTAGCGCATCTAACGTTGCTTGAGGTTCCCAACTCATTTCAAGATGCTGTTTTATAAGAAGGTCAAATATCTATATTTGACAGAATAAATTAGAGCTTTTGACATTAATCTTTAACACGAGACACATATTCGGCAGTTCGTGTGTCTATACGTAGGACTTCCCCCTCTTCCACAAACAAAGGCACCTTTACCACTGCACCGGTTTCCAATGTTGCAGGTTTGGTACCGCCTTGCGCAGTATCACCGCGAACTCCAGGGTCGGTTTGAGTAATCTGTAACTCGACAAAATTAGGTACTGCTACTGATAAAGGCTGACCATCAAGCAAAGTCACCACACAATCTTCTTGTCCTTTTAGCCATTGAACAGCATCTCCCACAGAATCTTTTGACATCGCAAATTGTTCATAAGACTTGGGCTCCATGAAATGCCACTCTTCACCATCGTTGTATAAATATTGCATATCTGTATCCATCACATCTGCAGCTTCAACCGATTCACCAGACTTAAAAGTACGGTCTACAACACGACCTGATTTAAGATTACGAAGCTTCACACGGTTAAAGGCCTGACCTTTGCCCGGTTTAACAAATTCATTTTCAATTATAGTGTAAGGGTCGCCATCTAAAATTAGCTTTAAACCAGCGCGAAATTCATTACTATTGTAGTTTGCCATTATTAAAAACACGTGATTTTATGAGTTCATCGAATATCCACAGTCTAGCACGAGATTGTTCAAGCTCTAAAGACAAACAAGAATCCAAGGTAACAGTCGGATCAATTCCAACAACACTGTTACCTTCTAGTTGGCAGTTAGAATACAAAACATCGATCACCAATATAAATAAGTTATGCCAAACCTTAGGATTAAAAATTGAACAGCTTCCAATCAGTTTTCAAGTAAATAAACAATTTCAATTAAGAGCACCTAAGAGCTATGTTGAACGCATACAAAAATACAACCCTAAGGACCCGTTGCTATTACAAATTTTACCTAGCAGCCATGAAGAAAATGCTACTGAAGGTTACTTAAAAGATCCAGTTGGCGATTTACAAAGCATTAAAACACCCGGCTTACTACAAAAATATAATGGTCGTGCTTTGCTACTTGCTACTAGTCGTTGCGCAATACATTGCAGATATTGTTTTCGCAGACACTTCCCTTACTCAATACAAAATCCACGCCACGACAGTTGGATGCAAGCACTACAAGAACTTCAACGTGACACCAGTATTGTAGAAGTAATCCTAAGTGGCGGAGACCCTCTCGTCCTTGACGACTCAGAGCTGGAAAAACTCATTTCTAAGCTTCAGTCAATTGAACATATAAAAAGGCTACGCATTCACACCCGTCTACCCGTAGTAATACCAAAGCGTATTAATGACCAACTATTAAACTGGATAAGCAACTCTCGACTGAAAGTTATTATGGTGTTGCACATTAACCATGCCCAAGAAATTAACACTCAACTGAAGAATAATCTAAAAAATTTAGCAAACATTAATTGCACATTATTAAACCAGAGTGTGTTATTGAGAAATATTAATGATCAGTCATCTAGCTTAATTGATCTAAGTGAAGCATTGTTTAATGCTGGCGTTTTACCGTATTACTTACACCTATTAGATAAAGTAGATGGTGCCGCACATTTTGATGTGCCTGAAGAAAATGCTCGTAAACTAATGCGAGAAATTAGCAAGCATTTACCAGGCTATCTGGTACCCAAACTAGTCAAAGAAATTCAAGGCAAATGCTCGAAGAGCTTAATAAGTTACTGAACTGTATAAAACCTGTTTCCCTGCCAAACTTGCCAACACGATCACACTTTAACTCTCTAATATCTCACCCCGACATTTCTTCCTGATAAAGCCACAGAAATTAAAGACAAGTCGTTGTGCAAATCCAACTGCGAAAGCCAATAAATCTATACACTTATATAGAAATTATTGCTCAATTTATATATAGAAATTATTGCTCAATTTAGCACTAGATAAATCATTGTTTATGTAAAGAAATATGCTTCTCGACACACACATCTCTATGCCTAGCCAAGATCCTTTGGCAGAGAATAAATTTTCATTATTACCACGTGAATTACGTAAGTGGCTAAAAAATCTGCCTTATGTAGACCAAGACTTGGCTGTACAACAATTCTATGATGGATTGAAACGCTCAAATCGTCAAGCACATGCTACCAAGCAAAGACTTTCCGCAATAGAAATTATGCGCCCAGCGGCACACGAATTTCTTAAAAGCCAACGTAAATATTTATTGTCGCAACCGTTTCCATTATCAAAAAAAGCTACTGAAGTTTTAAAACTACAACAGAATATTCTCAATGAATTGGCAGTAGCTTATAAAATAATTATTCAAGAAACAGTAAACAGAGACAGTCATCTCAGCAATAAAAAACTTGTTACTTGTGTACATCATGCAATGTACTACCAGTTAGAGCAATATGTAACGCTCGCACAAGTTTATTCTGAGCCACCAAAAAGCTTTTGGCAGGATTTATGCCAACTTTATGGTATCGCAGAACATTTCGAATTAACGGGTCTGCAAACTAAAAATGAAATTGATCCAGTGAGCCCCAAGTCTTCACTTGAAAACTTATTTACACATGCATGCCTATTATCTCTTTCAAATTTACATACTTATGGGCATGGTGAAGCTGGTAAAATTGCAACCTACCTTAGCAGGGCAAGGCAATTCGTGGTCTTAACAGATAGCTTACCTAGCGGTTGCGAATATACTTATTATATTAACCTCTCGCTTCGTAAACCCGTTCGCCTTATGCCTGACGAAGAGATTCCGATTTCGTCAAAGAATCGCTATATAGATGCTACAGCACTGATAAATGAATTAAAGGAATCTACGACCCCAGCTCTTAACAATGAGAATGAGTCAAATTATTTACCGATTGATTTAAGTAAATCTCTAGCCAAACGTTTACTAAAAAAATTAACCAGTAAACCTATTCGATCCTCTAAACGGGCAATTCCTACTAAAGGCAGATTGCATGTTGTAATGGGCATGCGCGATGCAATTGATATTCTACAATCTAGTCATATCATTGCTAAAGACATACCTGGTTCTGAGGACAAAAAAACCAACTTAGAGTTAATGCCCATCGACAACTCAAGAATATCTACATTCTTTAATGACAATCATAATGAAGATGAAGATAGTTATCTCGTCTCAAGCTCGAAAGCTTGGGATTGGGTAGGTCGTGGCAATGTAGTTTCAAAACAGCAAGAAAACGAACCTACTCAGAGAAGCCCAAATAATAATAAGAAAGTTAGCCTTAACCCTGTCGTACAGACTTGGGATATAAGCAATGCAAGCAAAGGTGGTTACTGTCTTAACTCCAGCAATACTTCCGATTATCAATCACAAGTGGGCGATATCATTTTAATTCGGCTCGAAGATAAACCAAACGATGAATGGCGTTTAGGAGTAATACGTTGGATGCAATCTTTATCAGAGCAAGGTGTAAAGATGGGCATAGAAATACTACATGGCAATGTTCAAGTACTGAAAGTCATAGAAACGCATCTAAACTCTGAAAATCGCAAAGCATTTGATTACATTCTTCAAGTTACCAAAAAGACAGCCAGTGGAGTTAATAAAACCATCATTACTCCACCTAATGCTGCAATAAATGGAGACGAGCTAATTGTTCAGCAAAACAACAAACAGCAAAATATCGTTTTTCAACACTTGTTAGAACAAACCATTTCCTTTGCCAAATTCTCCTACAGCGAGATGCCTGTTATGCCCAAAGGAGACCGCGATTAAATTATGATTAGTTTCTTGAAGTACCTGAAATATCAAGTAATTTACTCATTTCAATGCAGTGGCATACCGTTCAGAAGTGTAAATAAAGGCATTGTCGTCTGCCTGTTGCATAGCTTGGGCTAGTTGCCAAAATGACCTTTGAAGTCGAAAACCACCTAAAGTACGGAATACTAGAGATATTATGAATCACCCGCTGCAACTCATATTTGTTGACAGCAGTCCCAATGATGTTGAAGAAATGGTCAGCTCCATTAAAGCATCAGGGATTGCTGTACGCTCGAGAATTGCACAAGATGCGGATGATTTAACCAATCTTCTTGGTGAAGCCCAGCCGCATATCATTCTTCACGCACTCGAAAACAACGAAGTAAGCCTTGAGCAAACCGTATCTACAATTAACGGCCGTGCACCTGAAATACCAATAATTGCATTAACAAAATCCACAGAAGTGGATCCTGTTACATATATGCAACAGGGCGCTACAACATTAGTAAACAAAAGCAACACTGAGCATTTGCAATTGGTTGTTAACAGTACAGCCAAAACTCAGTTTCATATTCAGCAACTCAAGGAAGTTGCTGCAAACTACGATGAACTTGAAACCCGTTGCCAAAAACTTATGGAGAGTTCTCGTGATGCGATATGTTATTTGCATGAAGGCATGCATACTTATGCAAATGAAAAATATATAGAAAAATTTGGCTACAGCAATAGCGAAGAACTTTATGGTTTATCGATCATGGATTTGATCGCGCCCGATGATCAGGCAAAGATGAAGGATTTGCTAAAAAAGTTTTCTAAATCAAAAAAAGCTGGCGAAACAATTCTTACATTTAGAAAAGATGGCGATGAAACTTTCCCCGCGAAATTTAGCTACAACGCTGTAAGCATCGCAGGTGAAGAATGCATTCAAATTGTAATCCAAAGTGCTGAAGGCGGTGGCGACACTAAAGAGCTTGAAGAGCAACTAAGTTATCTTAGTGAACGTGATGTACATACTGGCTTCTACCATCGACGCTCTATCATGGACCAACTTGATGCTGCAGCGAATGCTGCAAAACAAGGCAAGATATCGCAAGCCTTTATTCAAATTGATATTGCGAACTTTAATGATATTAAAGATAAATTTGGTATTGCTGCAATTGATAAAGTTAGTGGTAATGTAGCTAATGCATTACGCAAGTGCTGCACTGAGAGCGAAACACTTTCTAAATTAACCGAAGAATCATTTGGCGTACTCACCTCAAACATTGACCCTAAATCATTAAAAACTTTCGGTGCAAATGTTATTAAAAACTTAGGTGAACTCATGACCACCTCTGGCAGTGATTATATCTCTATTAAGCCTGCAGTAGGTGCTGTGACCATTGACCAATTCACCACTGATGTCCCAGACATACTAAATAAAGCCAAAAATTGTTGTGACGAAGCTTGGGAAAATGATGCAAATGAAATTGTTATCTACAAGCCAAACGACGCTCAAATGGGAGAACATGAAAAGGATGAACGCTGGACACTCAAGTTACGAGAAGCAGTAAAAGAAAACCGATTGGCACTATTGTATCAACCAATAATTAGTTTACATGGCGAACCAGGTGAGCGTTATCAAATCTATACTGCGCTTCACAATAAAGACAATGAGCTTGTTCCTGCCAGTGAATTTGTTATGCGCATTGAACGGACCGGCTTTGGTAAAATGCTGGATCGTTGGATAATTTTAAATGCATTGAAGAAATTATCAGAATTACGTACTAAAGGCGCTGATATGCGTTTATTTATCAAATTGAGCTCAAACTCAATTCTGGATAAAGATCTTCCTGGTTGGCTAGGAGGCCAATTCAAAACCAATAACATTTCACCTAGCTTTGTTTGTTTTGAAATAAAAGAGCAAGTACTAATCTCAAACTTCAAAGAATCAAAAATATTAGTTAGCGCACTGCAAGATATGAAATCAGAAATTGCAATTGATGCTTTTGGCGCAGGCGATAATCCAGCAAAAATTCTTAAAGCGATCCCTGCAAACTATGTGAAGATCTGCCATAGCTTGATGTCAGAAGTAAGTGATAATCAGGAAAACCAGAATGCAATACGTGAAATTGCAGAAGCTTTAAAACCTATGGGTACGAAGGTAATTGCTCAATTTATAGAAGATGCAGACACTCTGTCTATTCTATGGAGCCTTGGTATTAATTACACACAAGGTAATTTTCTGCAACCTCCAAGTGAAAAACCTAACTACGACTTCTCTTTATAAGTCTTTTTTACATCCTATAAATAAGCAGCAAGCATTATTTATTCAATGCTGCCATTTTAATGTTTTCCCGTTAGGGGTTTCTTAAAGCTGCAATACGATCTTCAAGTGGTGGATGTGTACTAAACAGTTTTCTGAGTCCATCTTTAACACCACCAGAAATTCCAAATGCCGCAAGTTGCCCTGGCAACTCTTCAGGCTGATGCTGAGCTTTTAAACGCTCTAAAGCTGCAGCCATTTTTTCTCTTCCAGCCAAATCAGCACCACCCGCATCAGCACGAAACTCACGCCTGCGTGAATACCAACTTGCAATCATGGAAGCCAATATACCTAAAACAATTTGCGCAATAATACTGACAATAAAATATCCAGGACCGAAACCACTTCTAGATTTAAATATAGCTTTATCAACAATAATACCAACGATACGTGATAAGAAAATCACAAAAGTATTCAATACTCCTTGAATAAGCCCCATGGTCACCATGTCGCCATTCGCTACATGACTAATCTCATGCGCCATAACTGCTTCCGCTTCATCACGACTCATCGCATTTAATAAGCCGGTGCTCACCGCAACCATCGCGTTATTACGTCGCATTCCAGTAGCAAAAGCATTGACTTCTGGAGTATCGAATATTCCCACTTCAGGCATTCCAATGTTGGCTTGTTCTGCTTGATGTTGCACAGTATCCACTAACCATTGTTCTGCCTCATTCGCTGGTTGCTCAATCATATGCACGCCCATAGATCTTTTAGCTAACCATTTAGACATTGCCAACGAAATAAAAGAGCCACCAAAACCGATAAGCAAAGACATTATAAATAAACCTGTCAGTTGCCCAGACATACCATTCTGAACAAGGATTTTATCTAGCCCAAAAACTTGTGCAGCGATACCAAGAACTACTATAACTGCGAAATTTGTAGCAATAAGTAAAAAAATTCGTGTACCCATTAGAAAACCCTCATAAATCTATAGAAAACCACCTAAACATAATTTACGTCTTTTAAACTATACATAGTAGAAACATAAACCTTACTCTTCATCTTCCTCGAAATGCACCTCTATTGCATCGATAGAGCGATAACCTTGAGAAAGCTTCAACCCTCTTTGACCACGTTCACCCTCAAAAGTGTCAATCTCAGCAGCTTTCATTTTCTTAGTGCGTTTACCCGAATATAAGGTGATCTCTTCACCATCCTGGACTAGTGCTATGGCACGCATTGATTCTTCACCAGTGACGACTTTCTTACTTGGTATATTAATAATTTTATTACCTTTGCCTTTTGGTAAAATCGGCACGTCACTTAAAGGGATAACCAACATATTCCCTTCAGAACCTATAGATACTACCCAATCTTCTTCAACATCCCGCACAAGTACTGGTGCTAGCGCTTGTGCACCCTTAGGTACAGACAGCAAAGCTTTACCTGCACGGTTGCGGGTAAACATATCCTCAAGTTTTCCGACAAAACCATAACCAGCACTACTAGCTAAAAGATAATAGTCACTTGGGTCACCCATCATAACCCCAACAAACACCGCACCATCAGCAGGTTTTAGCTTGCCACTTAAAGGCTCGCCTTGGCCACGCGCAGAAGGTAGCGTATGCGCTGGCAAGGAATAGCAGCGTCCTCTCGAATCAAGAAACATAGCGTTTTGATTGGATTTGCCATGAGCATGCGTTTGATAGGCATCCCCAGACTTATAATTAAGCTCACGGGCATCAACGTCTGTGCCTTTAGCAGCTCTTACCCATCCTTTTTGCGACAATACAACAGTGATCGCTTCCGATGGTACTAACTTAGATTCGTCAATAGCCGTTGCCGAATCGCGCTTAACCAGTTTAGATCGGCGTTCGTCACCAAACTCTTCTGCGTCTTGTTTAAGTTCTTTTTTAACTAAAGTTTTTAGCCGTGCGCTTGAGCCTAAAGTTTGTTCAAGCGATTTGCGCTCCTCACTTAGTTCTTTTTGCTCTGCCTTAATTTTTATCTCTTCAATCTTTGCTAAATTACGCAATCTTAAATTCAATATAAATTCAGCTTGCTCTTCGCTTAATTTGAACTTTTTAATTAATTTTGCTTTCGGATCATCTTCAGTTCTAATAATCTTGATTACTGCATCAATGTTTAGATACGCAATCAACAAACCTTCTAATTCATGCAAACGTTTGGCAACTTTATCTAAGCGCCATTGCAATCTTCTCTTTACAGTCTCTGTTCTGAAAGTCAGCCACTCTTTTAAAATATCGCGTAAGTTTTTAACCTGAGGACGCCCATCAATACCGATTACATTTAAATTGACCCGATAATTACGCTCTAGGTCTGTAGTTGCGAATAGATGAGACATTAATTCATCCGCATTAATGCGATTACTTCGTGGGAACACCACAATGCGTGTTGGATTTTCATGGTCAGACTCATCCTGAACATCTTGCACCATGGGTAATTTTTTCGCATGAATAAGCTCACCCACCTGTTGCTGAAACTTTGTTCCAGATACTTGATATGGCAATGCGGTAATTACAATATTCCCATCTTCTTTTTGATAACAAGCCCGCATACGCACTGACCCGTTACCGGTTTCGTAAATTTGTTTAATTTCTTTTGGATCCGAAATAATTTCTGCATCAGTAGGATAATCAGGTCCTTTAACAAATTTACAAAGATCACGCACTGTTGCTTTAGGATTATCGAGCAAGTGGATGCAAGCATTAACCACTTCATTTATATTGTGAGGCGGAATATCAGTAGACATACCCACCGCAATACCCATACCTCCATTTAACAAGACATTTGGCAATCGCGCCGGTAATACTAAGGGTTCAGTTGTAGTCCCATCATAGTTCGGCACCCATTCTGCCGTGCCTTGATCCAACTCCTGCAATAAAGCTTTAGCATATTTTGTCAGCCGCGATTCTGTATAACGCATCGCAGCAAAAGATTTAGGATCGTCTGTTGAGCCCCAATTACCTTGCCCATCAATTAGCGGATAACGATATGAAAAAGATTGCGCCATCAACACCATTGCTTCATAGCAAGCACTATCACCATGCGGGTGATATTTACCAAGCACATCACCAACCGTGCGAGCAGATTTCTTATGTTTGGATACTGCAGACAAACCCAGTTCTGACATAGCGTAGATAATTCTGCGCTGTACCGGCTTCAAGCCATCACCGATATTAGGCAAAGCTCGATCAAGAATGACGTACATGGAATATTCTAAGTATGCCTTTTCTGCAAACTCTTGGATGGGAAGTTTTTCAACTGGATCAAAATCCATTTCTAAGTTGTCACTCATAGCTTAAATTCGTACCAAATTTCCATTTTTCTCTAACCAAACTTTTCGATCTGCCGCACGTTTTTTTGCTAACAACATATCAATCAATATAAATGTTTTCTTTTCATCAGTTAACGTCAATTGAACAAGCCGACGGGTATCAATTGCCATTGTAGATTCTCTTAATTGCATAGGATCCATCTCACCCAAGCCTTTAAATCTAGTGGTAGTAACCTTGCCAGTTTTATTTTCCGCCTTTATACGATCCAATACACCACGTTGCTCTTCGTCATCTAAGGCATAAAATACTTCTTTACCGACATCGATTCGATATAGTGGCGGCATAGCCATATACACGTGCCCTGCTTCAACCAAAGTTTGAAAATGTTGTAAAAACAATGCACACAATAAAGTCGCAATGTGCAAGCCATCTGAATCCGCATCAGCAAGCACGCAAACTTTTCCATAACGCAGACCTGATAAATCCGAGCTACCCGGCTCAATCCCTATTGCCACTGAAATATCATGCACCTCTTGTGACGCTAGCACTTGATCTGATGACACCTCCCAAGTATTTAGAATTTTCCCACGCAACGGCATAATTGCCTGATACACTCGGTCTCGTGCTTGCTTGGCAGAGCCTCCTGCAGAATCACCTTCCACTAGAAATAACTCTGTACGCGATAGATCTTCTGAGGTGCAATCAGCAAGCTTCCCCGGCAATGCTGGACCACTGGCTATTTTTTTGCGAACAACTTTTTTACTTTTTCTTAAACGTGATTCTGCGTTACTAATCGCAAGCTGGGCAATTTGCTCACCTGATTCTGCATTTTGATTCAGCCAGTGACCAAATGAATCTTTTGCCACCCCAGCAACAAACACTGCTGTTTCTCGTGAACTTAAACGCTCTTTAGTTTGACCTGCGAATTGTGGTTCTTTGATTTTTACCGACAACACATAACAAAGCCTTTCCCATACATCTTCAGGTGTGAGTTTGACCCCGCGCGGTAATAATTTTCGAAACTCACAAAACTCACGCAGCGCTTCGGTTAACCCGGTTCTTAAACCTGAAACATGTGTACCACCTTGTGCAGTTGGTACGAGGTTTACATAACTTTCTTTTAAGCCTTCACCTTCCTCTAACAGCCAAGTGATCGCCCATTCAACCGCTTCTTCTTCGCCTTCGAAACGTTCACAAAATGAATCCTGCGGAATGTGCTCAATACCCTCAATTGACTCTAATAAATAATCTTTCAGACCATCTTCAAAACACCATTCATATTTTTTCTTATTAACCTGGTCATCAAAACTAATTTGTAACCCTGGACAAAGAATTGCCTTGGCGCGCATGGTGTGTAGTAATTTTGATACTGAAAACTTATCACTCTCAAAATATTTAGTATCCGGCCAAAACCGGATAGTGGTTCCAGTATTTCTTTGTCCAACCGACCCAACTACTTCCAGTTTCGAACTTTTTACGCCACCCTTAAAAGCCATATTGTATTCTTTGCCACCTCTACGAACCCAGATCTCAAGGTTTTTCGACAAAGCATTCACTACAGACACACCTACACCATGCAGTCCACCAGAGAATGAATAATTTTTATTAGAAAATTTCCCCCCCGAATGCAAAGTGCTGAGAATGACTTCTACACCGGGCAACTTTAGCTTAGGGTGTTTATCGACAGGCATACCGCGTCCGTCATCAGCAACTTCAAGTGAACCATCTTTATATAATTTGATATCAATAGACTTTGCATACCCTGATATCGCTTCATCAACACTATTATCGATTACCTCATGCGCCAAGTGATTAGGGCGAGTAGTATCGGTATACATTCCTGGACGTTTACGAACCGGGTCCAAGCCACTCAATACTTCAATATCTGAAGCGTTATATTTTCCTGCCATCTATATTTCCAAAGTTAAGCTTATTTTTTATTTACTACATACATTTAAATAATTGTAGGAATGAAACTTCAACAGTATGCTAACTGAATGGCCTACCAAAAATCTAATTTGGCAAAATCAAACCAGACCATAGCCGATAAGACCGCACTCGCTATCAATCCTGAGGCGAATATCGCTGTATTTGCATCTGCCGGTAGCGGTAAAACTCATCTCCTAGTTCATCGAATCCTAAAACTGCTACTTAGTGATGTAGATCCCTCACAAATTCTTGCTATCACATTCACACGTAAAGCCGCGGCTGAAATGCAGGAACGTTTGATGAAAGTTTTAGCTGAATGGGCCACTGCAGATGATACGCAAGTAAAAACTACCCTACAAAGTCTTTCTCATCCAAATGATGCCGCAAGCATAGCAAAGACCAGGAAACTATATGAAGAATTATTATTTTCTGAATATGAGATTCGCATCACCACGTTTCACGCATTTTGTCAGGATATCTTAAAAAGATTTGCTATACATGCAGGTGTACCTGCTGGTTTTCGAGTTACCGAAACTAATGATGAACTCAAACAAGAAGCACGCAAGCGATTACTCAAAGCCGCAAATCATAAAAACAAGCAATTAAGCGATGCTCTTTTCACTTTGCTGCAACACTGCAGCACCGTCAACAACGTAAATGAAGTGCTTGACACCTTTATCAATTCAAGAAGTGATTGGTTGAGTTTTACTGAAAACCAAAACGACCCTGTTGGATATGCCGAACTATGTCTAAACAGGCTGATATTTCCTCCTCAAACTGGGAAAAATCAAAATCCAAGCGACTTAATACCAGCTTTACATGAATACTTATCTTATATTTCAGCTCATAAAACTAAAACCTATCAGTCTTATTGCGAACTGTTGTCTGCATTCGTAGTACAAACACAGCCAGAAAAAGAGCAGCTCGATATCATATTGCCAGTATTTTTTACCAGAAAAATGGAAAAGCGAGAGATCAAGACAAGCAAAAGTTTGGAAAAAAGCCTTGGTGCCGACAAAACCCAAGCTTTTATCTCTTTGCATGATGCTATAAGCGAGCAAATTACGAATTACTTAGACACCATCAAAAAAGAAAAACTTCTTGAGTTCAATCAAGCATGGTTTTATGCAGGACATTATTTGTTAGATGAATATCAAAAGTTAAAGTTTAGTCAACACACCTTAGATTTTGATGATTTGGAGTGGTATACGTATTTATTACTCAATCAACACGAAAGTGCAGCTTGGATCCAATACAAACTGGATCAGCGCATTCAACACATTTTAATAGACGAATTTCAGGACACTAACCCGACTCAATGGAATTTAATTTTCCCTCTATTAACTGAATTGGCAATCGACTCACATGAAAGCCATCGAAGTTTATTTTTTGTTGGTGATGCAAAACAATCAATCTATGGATTTCGACGTGCCAACTCTGAATTACAGCTCACTGCTGCTGAATGGGCTAAAGAAAACTTGAATGCACAATTATTAGAAACTGACGATTCTTATCGCTCATCTCCTGCAATAATAAATTTTGTAAATAAAATATTCTCGCAACAAGACATTGAGCTAAATAATTTTAACTCCCATAAAGCAGTTCAATCTGATCTGTGGGGTCACGTTCAAGTCAATCAACTATGCTATGCAGAAGCTCCAGAAACAGAAAACCAAATACAACTAGGTTTTCGAGATCCTTTACTTAAAGCCAGCGTAAGCATTGAATATGACAGCCATCATCTTGAAGGACTACAAGTAGCAAGTAAAATTAGCGAACTAATAGCCGACGCCACACCGATCATGGAGAACCAAAGTCCACGAGCCACTAAATATAGCGATATTATTATCCTTGCCAGGAACCGCACCCATTTAGCGCAACTTGAACATGCATTGCGTGAACAACATATACCCTATAGCAGCATCTATGATGGTGAATTCCTAAGTCAACTCGAAGTTCAAGATATTCTGTCATTACTAACTTATCTAATTCAATCACACAATGATTTAGCGCTTGCACAAGTATTACGTTCGCCGCTATATGGCATGAACGACCAAGACTTAATGGAAATAAGCTGTCAACCTGAAACCTCTTGGCATGAAAAACTAAAATCCTATGCACAAACATCTAAAAGTATTTTAGCCAAACAAGCTTTTGAGCAATTACAAGATTGGCGCAGCATGGCTAACACATTACCGGTTCACGACTTACTAGACCGCATCTATTTTGATACTAACCTGTTATCACGCTACTCAAATAGCTTGCCAAGCGACTATGCTGGAGGAATAAATTCGCAGGTTCTAGATAACCTAACTGCACTACTACAACTAAGTTTAGATTTAGATGCAGGCAGATATTCAAGTATCCAGTCTTTCTTAAGCTCGTTACAGAATAAGCAAGTAAGCAATACATCTTTCTGTACTAAACCAACTGACAATGATAACGCTGTTAAAATAATGACCATACATTCAGCAAAAGGTCTTGAGGCGCCAGTAGTATTTCTTGTAGACACGGGTCCTAAAAAACCTCAATTGAATACTTATAAACCTATAATTAATTGGCCATCTGATGCGCGTCGGCCAGAGCAATTTTTCCTACTTGGACGAAAAGATAGTGTAGACAAAACTACTCAATCAATTATTGACCAGCAATTAACAACAAATTGGAAAGAAGAGCTAAATTTATTATACGTAGCGCTTACACGCGCGAAACAATATTTATTCATCACTGGAACTGCATCAAAACAAACTGCAACAAAGTCTTGGCACTCTATTATTAGTGACGCGCTCAGTGAAAACTTTAAAGACTTAAGTAGCGAAAGCTGGCATGCAGAGCATGGTTTACCACCATCAATTAAATCTCAGGAATCCAAACAGATTGATAAAAGCATAGCAATGGACTTTGATCTCAGTAAACCATTCACAACGCAAGAAATTACTAATGACGACGCCGAGCAAACAGGCCCAGAAAACGTAGAGCATGCTAATTATGGAACACTCGTACACAAAGTTTTTGAACTTATTGAACAAAAACATTCGCAAAGCAATGAAACACTGAAGTTAGCAGTAAAATCTTCACTAGGGGTAAAGATTAAAGCTCAGGATTTCGAAAGTGCAGTTAACGAAGTTAAAAATTGCTTGAAAACACTTGAACTACGTCATGTGTTCAATTCTACAGGTGATCAAAAAGTTTTGAAAGAAGTACCAATAAGCTTTATTAAAAACGGCAAGGTTTTATATCGAATAATTGATCATCTAGTGATTGATGATAACCAAGCCTGGATTATAGATTACAAGACAACGAGAGAAGTAAGTGTCGATAGCATGCAAGAAGCAGCAGAACAGCACCAAAATCAAATCAGCACATACATATATGCAGTAAAAAAACTTTATCCGGAGAAATCTATTCGCGCATCTATATTATTTACTGCAATCCCAGCACTATATGATATTGAACCAGAAGCGCTGAAATAATTAACTTGGCCTTAGTTAGCAAGTTAGTTTGATTTAGCTTGTTCATCCAACATCGCAGCCAAATCTTTAGCTGGACGATACCCAGGGATTAGCGTGCCATCACCTAACAATAAAGCCGGTGTTCCTGTAACACCCAACTGCTGACCAACGTTGAATTGCGATGCAATTGGATTATCACAATTTGCTTGTGGAAGGCTCTCACCCAACTTCGCCATTGTCATAGAAACTTGCTGGTCTTTTGCACACCAAACATTAACTGCTTTCTGAAACGATGGCGTATTTGGACCACTGCGAGGAAACATCATGTAACGCACCTTTACACCATAACTATTTAACTCATCCATTTCTGCATGCAACTTCCTGCAGTAACCACAATCGATATCTGTAAACACGGTTAATGTATGACGAGGTTTTTCAGGAGAAAACACAATCATTTCAGATTCATCAAGTTTACCCATCAATCCTTTACGAATATCTGTACGAGTTGTTTCTGTTAAGTTCTCATTAGTATCTAAATCCACTAACGCACCTTGCAACACATAACGACCGTCACCCGAGGTGTAAAAAATATCAGAACCAAAAACTACTTCGTACAATCCATTAATAGCCGTAGGCCTTATAGACTCCGGCTTATCTTGTGGTGCTAATTTTTCTAAGCGTTCGGTAATATTCGCAATATCTTCTGCTTCGCCAGCCCATGATATTTGCACACAGAAAATGGCAATGATGAAAAATATGCTCAACTTATACATGGATATTTCCCTGTTATATTTAAATTGGATAGAGGCCTTAATAAACCCTACTATATAAGACCTGAATCTAGGAGAATAATTTCATCCTTTGGAGTGGTGAAATTACCCTCTTGGATGGTGTTTTCGGTGCAACTCCTGCAATCTTGCCTGAGCTACATGAGTGTATATCTGTGTGGTAGACAAATCACTATGCCCAAGCAACATTTGAACAACCCGTAAATCCGCCCCATGATTTAACAGATGTGTCGCAAAAGCATGGCGAAGAGTATGCGGAGATAGATGTTTTGAGATACCGACATTTTTCGCATGTTTTTTAATTAGATGCCAAAACGCTTGACGGGTCATCGCAGTGCCACGATTAGAAATAAATAAGGCATCGCTCTGGCGATTATTTTTAAGTAGATCTGCACGTGCTTCATTAATAAATCGCGAAATCCATTCGTTCGCCTGTTCACCAAATGGAATCAAACGCTCTTTATTACCTTTGCCAGTAACGCGAATCACACCGTGATTCAAATTCACCTGACCCAAGGTTAAACCGATTAATTCGCTCACTCGTAAGCCACAAGCATAAAGCACTTCTAACATAGCCCGATCTCTAATCCCATGTGATTTATTAACGTTAGGTGCTGCAAGTAAACGATCTACCTCTTCCTCTGTTAAGGTTTCAGGTAAAGGCCTACCCAACTTTGGAAATTCGATTTGCGATGATGGATCTTTTTGAACAGCTCCTTGGCGCACTAGATAACGATAAAAACGACGAATACTTGAAAGCAATCGAGCAGAAGTACGCGGCATACTTCCCTGCTGCACTCGATACGATAAATAATCTAATAAATGATCACGTCGTGCCTCTGTAATATTAACCGTTGCTTTGGATAACCACTTGGATAAACCAATTAAATCATTACGATAAGCAGATAAAGTGTTTTCACTTAACCCATGCTCAACCCATAGCGTATCCAAAAACGCCTCAATAACGGGCTGATCGGACGGCAAACTATAAGAAGAATCACTCATAAAGATATGAGAACAAAAGCAACTCGGTTACGATGAAAACATGAATGATAAATTTCAAATACTTGCAAAGTAGCTCCTATAACTTCTTGGCTAATTCTTACCATATCGTTTCGGCATAATCATTTCTAATTATTATCATTATTTCGGGAATGAAATGGATATACTTGTATATAAGATGCAAGTCTATGAATTTCACGTAATAAAATCAACTTTTATACTTTATTTTAGATTTCGACATGCAAGCCAAAGATTATAAACAAAACAGCAAACAAAACGTTTCTTTACTAAGACGTTTTGGCGCAATTCTCTATGATTCCTTTTTGTTATTAACTGCATTATTCGTTGCTGCTTTTTTAATAGTAATCCCTACTGACATTAAACCCGAAGACTCATATTTCTTTTTATTTCAAGCGTATATCTTTCTTATTGCATATCTTTTCTTTGCATGGTTTTGGACTCGCGATGGCCAAACACTTGGCATGCGCACTTGGAAAATGAAACTCGTGATGGAAAACGGTTCAAAAGTTACTTGGGGACCCGCCTTATTACGTTTTGCAATTGCAATGGTTTCTTGGCTTGCGCTTGGTCTAGGGTTTTTATGGAGCCTATGGGACAAACAACATCGCACCTGGCACGACATCGCCTCCAAAACAAAACTTATAAGAACTTAAACGTACTTACATGGATGATTCGCACGACTGCATGGATGCAGAAGTAACACAGGAGCAGTTCCGAGGATGATGCATAAGTGCCTCAGGAGACGGGGCGACTATCATGATGGCTGATTTGCTTGACGTAGGATGCAGGTTCTAATGCGTCGGGAGCGACCGTACGAATATGTCGCATCCTGAATGATGCGTTCAGATTAAAACTTTCCTTTAAGACAATCTCCGCTTTCAGCCAATTGCGGTCATTAGAGCTATTATCCTCTTGCAATTATATTTTTGTTTTTGCAAGGTAGTAAAAACTAATATTTGATGGCTATTATTTTATGCGCCTGCTGAAACCTTTCCAAAGACTCTTACTGGGTTTGATTTTGTTTATAATAGGAGACTATAGCTATAGCCTGGGCCGCTGGAATACTGGTGAGACTTTAATTCTTCATTGTAACGCTACATTAAAACTTCAGGATATCAATAATCCAACACCAGAAGATCATGCAAGATCGGTAGGATGTTTAAGTTACTTAGAAGGTGTCAAGCAACTACTTTATAAGCAAGAGTCTTTTACTCAAGAAAGAAATATCTGTTTCCCAGAGACAGGAATCAGCAATGGTCAAGCTGCAAGGATAGTAGTTAATTTTTCAAATGAGCACCCAGAAAAACTACAGGAGCACAAATTGGATCTTGTGCTTAAAGCATTTGCACATGCGTTCCCTTGCGAATGAAATAGTTTCTTTAAATCTATTTTTTATTACAAAAGACGGTCAGGCGAATGTCTGCTTTCGGCCAGTAGTAAGCGGATATTAAGCCATCTTCCGTAACGCTAAGGTAGCTACAGCTATGACAATTAGTGTTGGCAAAAAAGCTCCCACAACAGGTGGAATGTCATACACCACACTGGTATTACTTAAAACTTTACTTATTAAATTAAATATCACTGCGATACCAATTCCTAGTGCAATACGCTGGCCTAAACCCCCAGCTCGTACTGAGCGAAATACAAACGGTACTGCGAGTAATAACATCGCTAAACCTGATAACGGCACAGCAAAACGATTAAAATAGGCAAGTTGATAACGTTTAGAATCTAACTCGTTATCATTTAAATAACCGATATACTTTTTCAGTTTAATGGCACCCATGTATTCGGGTTTTACAGTTATCACATCAAACAATTCAGTTGAAACCAGGCGCTCCCAATGTTCTTCTTCTGCCGCAACCGTCTCCACACCACTTTTAGAAATTAAACTATGCTTAATGCTTGACAGTTTCCAGACGTTATTTTCATATACGGCTTGTTTAGCAAAACTTGCGCGCTTTAATTTGTAGTATTCATCTAACTCATAGATCCAGACATCCCGCATTCGATAATCTGGATAGATTTCTTGTGCATTGATATAGCGATCGTTATCACGCACCCAAATACCGTATTTTGAACGCAATGATATTTTCTTAATATCACCTTTCCCACCATCAGTATTCACATCTCGTACTTGGCTTTTACTTAAGCTATTTGCGTACCCTTGAGCTGTTGGTACCACCATTTCCCCAACCCAAACACTAATACCGATTAATACAATTCCAACTTTGAGCACTGACCAAATTATTCGCAACTTGCTAATTCCTACTGATCGCAATGCTACTAACTCACTTTTAGCTGCTAAACCTCCTAAACCAATTAGCGCACCTAATAAAAGTGCCGTTGGCATAAATTCATATAAGCGCTGAGGCATTTCAAACAGTAATCTCAATATTACATGTCCAAACGTAAAGCCACGGTCATCGACAGATTCAATATCATTTATAAAATCGATAATCGAATCAATAGCAAATAAAACGAATAACGCAAATAATGTTCCAATAAATACAGTTCTTCCTAAATAACGATCGAAGTATTTAAACATATTCATGTTAAGCACCTAAGCGTCGCCGAAAACTTAAAATAATTACTAACACAAGCATGGCAGCATGTACTGCAAACATTCCTGGAACTGTGTGAAGTTTCCCATCAGCCACCCAGGTTTCTGCAAGAATGAGTAAATTTGAATAAATTAAATATATAACGATAGCAATTGCCAATCCTGCAAAACGACCTTGCCTTGGATTGGTAACACTTAAAGGAAAGGCCAATAAAGCTAGAAGAATAGCTGCGATAGGCACTGATATACGCCACTGAAACTCTGCAATATCGGGTAACTGTTTTGACTCCAGTAATTCAGTAGTAGATTTAAATTCTGGATCTTGTATATCGACATTTAAATCAAACTCAGGAATACGCACCGCATGTTGATCAAAGGACAATAAGGTAAACCCCCCTTCTCCAGGCGTTCCTTCATAACGCTGACCTTTTTTAAGAATCAACGATTCACCACCAAGCTCTGCTAAATTTTTCTGCTCTGCATGCCGTGCTGTTTCAATCGCAACGTTTCCTTCTTTTCGGTCGTAGATAAAAACATTTTTAACTTCACCAGATTCTCGATCTGATTGCTCAACAAAAATCACCCAGTTGCCTTGGTTGGATTCTATGAATTGGCCAGGTGTTAAGCTATATATATCGGTGAGACCTCGAGCTTTTTGTTTTATGGTTTCAATTTGTTGTTCAGCCCATGGCGCCGAATAAATTGAAAGGTAAAATAAAAAAGCTATTAATGGTATGAAAATCAAACTCGCATAACGCAATAATAAACTGGAACCAATTCCACTGGCTTTAATCGCATATATCTCACTATCGCGATAATAACGACCCAAAGTAAGCATGATGGTAAGCAATAACGCAAAAGGGATTAATAAAATTGCAGATTTTAAAATTCCAAGACCCAACATCGAAACCACAACATCTGCAGGCAGTTTTCCCTTCATCACTTTTGCAAGCAGACTCACAAATGATTGGCCCACAATAACCAGCAACAGCACAGTACTTACGCCGGCGAAAGTTTGAGCAAGTTCTTTTGAAAAGTATCGGTTTAAAGTAGAAAACATTTGCGATTTTTAGCGAATCAGACCAGATCCCTTGGTTACATTTAACCCAATATTAGCAATAATGCAGCAAACACAAACAGTTTAATTGAGGATTATCATGGATTACATTGCAAAAACCACTTCCGTAGACAAAGAAACCGCTGATTGTGTAGTGGTGGGTATATTCAAATCTAAACGTTTAAGTGATTCTGCCAAAAAACTAGATAAGCTTTATCGAGGCAGCATATCTAATGCTGTACAACGCGGTATCGCAGGTGGCAGCTTAGAACAAATCACTACTTTGCATAATTCTGCTCGTAGTAAACATAACTGCATTATCGTAGTCGGCTGCGGTGAGCAAAATGAATTCACTATTAGTACCTTTCAAAGAGTTCTGGCTACGGTAGCTAATGAAATTAAACGCATCAAAACTAGCAATGTAATCAATTGCTTGACTGAACTGCCTGTTAAAAATGCAGATGCACTCACTAAAGCGCAACTGAGTGTTACCGCTATTGAATCTGCAATGTATAGCTACAGCAAAACCAAACCCAGTGCAGCTAATTCAAAAACATACCTTAAGAAGCAAAAGTTTATTACTCATGACCGACAAGATATTGCCGACATACGTGACGGCATTGAAATTGGTCAAGCCATTTCAACTGGAATGAATTTAGCCAAAGAACTCGGCAATTTACCCGGAAATATTTGCACACCTACTTATCTTGCTGAGCAAGCTCAAGCATTAAAAAATGGTAATCGAAAATTAAAAGTAACTGTGCTTGAAGAGACACAAATGAAAAAACTTGGTATGGGTGCACTTCTTTCAGTTTCAAATGGAAGCATTGAACCGGCCAAACTGGTAACCATGGAATATAACGGTGGAAATGATGATGAATGTCCAATCGTCTTGGTTGGCAAAGGCATTACCTTCGACACCGGTGGCATCTCATTAAAACCGGGTGCAACCATGGATGAGATGAAATTTGATATGTGCGGTGCTGCAAGTGTTTTAGGAACCATGAAAGCCTGTTGCGAACTAGAGATACCGATCAATGTAGTCGGCGTTATCGCTTGTGCTGAAAATATGCCGGATGGCAATGCCACCAAACCAGGCGATGTGGTGACCACCATGTCAGGCCAAACAGTAGAAATTTTAAATACCGACGCAGAAGGTCGTTTGGTGTTGTGCGATGCTCTAACTTATGTTGATAAATTTGATCCGGAAGTAGTAATTGATATTGCAACACTTACCGGGGCATGTGTAGTCGCTTTAGGTCAAATACCTTCAGGCGTGATGAGCAATGATGATGAGCTTGCAAAAGACCTTATAAAAGCTGGAGAACTAACCGGTGACCGTACCTGGCAGTTACCATTATGGGACGAATATCAGTCACAATTGGATAGCAACTTTGCCGATATTGCTAACATTGGTGGCCGCTGGGGTGGCACAATCACTGCAGCGTGTTTTCTTTCTAGATTCACCAAAAAGTATACCTGGGCACATTTAGACATTGCAGGAATTGCTTGGCATCAGGGTAAGCAGAAAGGTGCCACAGGTAGACCAGTGCCATTGCTTACAGAATACTTATTACATCAAGCTTATGAGTTTTAATCCCTGTATATGGCCGACACTGAAACACCGCGCGTAGATTTTTACGTAACTAAAGACACTAGCCCACAATTTGTACTTCAAACTGCATGTCGAATTGCGGAAAAGGCTTTCTCAGCAGGCCACCGTATCCACATACTTATGCGCAGTACAGACGATTGTGAAAAACTGAATACTTTGCTTTGGACTTTCCGTGACCGCAGCTTCATTCCTCACGAAATCTCCAGCTCACAAATCGACAACTGCCCAGTAACTATTAGCACGGAAATCGGCCCAGATAATGAGTCTGCTCATTCTGATATGCTACTTAATGTAACGCATGAGATTCCGGATAATTTCAAGCAATTTCAGAGGATTGCAGAAATCATTGATAATCAGCCCGATGCCATTGTCGCTGGTCGTGAACGCTATCGCTTTTATCGTGAGAATGGCCTTAATCCCCAGCACCATGAAGTATCCTCTGCTTGACTTAATCAATTATTTCTCTTGCTTCTATGGATGGAAACAACGCTAAAAAGGCACCGGTCTTGGACCATTTAGTGGGTACCACTAATGCCCCATTAGGCAACAAACCCACCTCTTCTACCAAACAACAGACACAGGCTAAAGCTAAGCCTGTTTTGGCTTCAATGAAAGGCGATAACCCACCTACAGGCGCTACAAAAAATTCAGCTTTTAGAGACCCTAGTGGTAAACCTATTCCCAGTGCAATTATTCAGCCAGAAAACCAAAACCAGCAGAACGAAAATCCTCAAGATGGCAACCAACCACAAAATAGACGTACCGATAAGTCCGAATTTGAGATTGAACTGGCAAGAACAGTTAACAAGATAATGCTCAAGCATTTTGAACATGCTAGCGAACAAATTGTGCAACAAGTACTCAGTGAAGTTCGCGCTCGTCTCCCAGGCCGAAGAAAGTAATCCCATAAAGCCCAACCTACCGCTGCTTACAATCTAGTTCAGTGACCCTATCTTGTTTACTGTGTGGGTTATCGTGTGAGTTAGATTTATATTGTTATACTAGTAGCTTGCAAGGGCTTCTCGTCTCACTGCATCATACGAACTAATAACAATTCGAATAACACCTCAAACACTTGATCGTCTCAATATAGTCCCAAATCTCGACATGGATAAAACCTATAAGCCCAAAGATATCGAACAAAAGTGGTATCAATTCTGGAAAAGCAATGATTATTTCTCTCCCTCAGGTGAAGTTGGCAACTCATACTGCATCATGATCCCACCACCCAATGTAACCGGAACGTTACATATGGGACATGCATTCAATAACACACTGATGGATTGTTTAACTCGTTATCACCGCATGTGTGGCTATAACACCCTATGGCAACCCGGCACGGATCATGCTGGCATCGCTACGCAAATGGTGGTTGAACGACAATTGAATGCCGAAAATAAAACTCGCCATGACTTAGGCCGTGAAAAGTTCGTAGACAAGGTTTGGGAATGGAAGGAACGATCAGGCAATACTATTTACGGCCAATTAGAACGCATGGGTTCTTCATTAGATTGGTCGCGCGAACGCTTTACCATGGACGAAGGGCTTTCAGAAGCCGTCAAACAAGTGTTTGTACGCCTGTATGACGAAGGCTTAATTTATCGCGGCAAACGCTTGGTGAATTGGGATCCTAAACTTCATACCGCAGTTTCAGACTTAGAAGTGCTCTCGGAAGAAGAAAACGGTCACATGTGGCATATGCGTTATCCACTTGTTGATGCAAAAATGTCAGACGGTAATGACTATTTAATAGTAGCGACAACTAGACCTGAAACCATGTTGGGTGATAGTGCGGTTGCTGTGCATCCTGAAGATGAACGTTATAAAGGCATTATTGGTAAGAAAGTAAAACTTCCTTTAACTGAACGAGAAATACTAATAATTGCGGATGACTATGTTGACCCAGAATTTGGTTCGGGTTGCGTAAAGATCACTCCTGCACATGATTTTAATGATTATGAAGTTGGGCAACGTCACGATTTAGAAATAATTAATATATTCACTATCGATGCCAAGATTAATGATAATGCGCCTGCTGCATATCAAGGTCTAGACCGTTACGAAGCGCGCAAAAAAATAGTTACAGATCTTGAAGAACTAGGCTTACTTGCCGAAGTAAAAGATCATAAATTAATGGTGCCACGTGGTGACCGCTCCGGCGTCGTAGTGGAACCTTACTTAACTGATCAGTGGTATGTAAAAATTCAGCCGCTTGCTGATCCTGCCATAAAAGCCGTTAAGGATGGCGATATACAATTTGTTCCAGAAAATTGGAGCAAAACCTATTTTGAATGGATGAATAATATTCAAGACTGGTGTATCAGCCGTCAACTATGGTGGGGCCATCGCATCCCAGCCTGGTATGACAATGAGGGTAATATCTATGTTGCCGAAGATGAAGCAACTGTACGCAAAAAATATAAATTAGACGCCAACATTGAACTCAGTCAGGACGAAGATGTTTTAGACACCTGGTTCTCATCTGCACTGTGGCCATTCTCAACTTTAGGCTGGCCTGAGCAAACTCCCGAATTAAAAACCTTTTACCCAAGCTCAGTACTCATCACGGGATTCGATATTATTTTTTTCTGGGTTGCACGCATGATCATGATGGGATTGAAGTTTATGGACAACGTGCCTTTCGAGAAAGTATATATCCACGGACTAGTGCGTGATGCGGATGGACAAAAGATGTCCAAGTCTAAAGGTAATGTTTTAGACCCAATCGATATTATTGATGGTATTGATCTAGAGAAGTTAATAAAGAAGCGCACTACCGATCTTATGCAACCTGAGATGGCTTCTAAAATTGAAAAAGCTACCCGCAAACAGTATCCAGACGGCATCAAAGCTTACGGCACAGATGCGATGCGTTTTTCATTTGCTGCGCAGGCGTCCACAGGACGAGACATTAAATTTGATTTAAACCGAATCGAAGGCTATCGAAATTTCTGCAATAAGCTCTGGAATGCCACGCGTTTTGTATTGATGAATTGCAAAGACAAAGAGATTGCTAGTCATATAGACAAACAAAAACTCACTTTGGCTGATCGTTGGATTCTCTGCAAGCAACAGGAAGTTATCGACCTCACGCACAAGCATTTAAATAATTATCGCTTTGATCTTGTCGCACAAGCCTTATATGAATTTTCCTGGCATGAATTTTGTGATTGGTATGTAGAGTTATGCAAACCAACTTTATTTAAAGATGATGTTGATGAAAGCATCAAACAGAATTCACGTCGTGTGCTACTAGAAGTGTTAGAGAATTTATTAAAATTACTTCATCCGATCATTCCATTCCTAACTGAAGAAATATGGCAACCGATCGCAAAAGAATTAAAACTAGCCGGCAATAGCATCTCTACACAAGACTTCCCAAGAAGCAACAATGACTATGTAGACGTTGAAAGTTTAGAAGAACTCGAATGGTCAAAAGAATTTATTAATGGTATTCGAAAAATACGTTCCGAAATGGAAATCCCTCCCGGCAAACCATTAAGAATTTTGCTGCAAAATTGGTCCATACAAGACCAAAGTTATTTTGAAAACAGCCAGCAATACATTTACTCGTTGGCAAAAGTTGAAAACATCGAATGGTTAAAAGATGATGCTGCACCTGAATCTGCTACAGCCTTAGTCGGTGAAATGAAAATCCTCATTCCTCTGGCAGGATTAATAGACAAAGATGCCGAAAGCGCAAGATTAGAAAAAGAAATCAAAAAACTAGAGTCTAATATAGAAAAAAGTTTAGCAAAATTAAATAACCCTAACTTTTCCGAGAAAGCACCAGCGGATGTTGTAAACAAAGAACGTGAACGAGTTTCAGAAATGCAAACTTCATTTCAGCAACTTAAAGAACAGTTAGATAAAATAACAAAGCTATAGGCTGATAAGCTGTTAGCCGCAAGGAATAAATGACACGGGAATTCAGGAGTAGAGATGAACGACCAAGTTACACAAGAAAAAAAACTGTTCATGACTCGCTTAATGACGCCAGATATGGCTAATTTTGCTGGAAATGTTCATGGCGGTACTATACTTAAACTATTAGATGAAGCTGCATTTTCTTGCGCATCTCGTTATTGCAAAATGTATGTAATGACTGCTGCCTTAGATCATGTGGAATTTAAGTCTCCCATCACAGTTGGAGATCTTGTGACTTTCAAATGCAATATAAATTACGTGGGCCGCAGCTCAATGGAAGTAGGCATACGTGTGGAAGGTGAAAAGATTAGAGATAAAACAAAATATCATGCTATCTCATGCTACTTCACCATGTTATGTGTCAATGAAAAAGGTACGCCTCAGCAAGCACCCAAATTACAGATAGAATCTGAAACCGAACAAAAACTTTTTGAAGCTGGCAAAATGCGCCGCGAAATGCGCAAAGAAACTAAAGAGAGAAACCTTCAGCTTCACGTCGGCATCGATACTATTATTGCTTAGACTTAATTTATTCAGTCTCTTTCTTTAAATCTTTGCAAGCATTCATAAACTGTTCACGAGTAATTTCGCCATTTGTATAAAGACGCAAATATTTTTTCGCTTTATCATTCTCTCCAGCCCATTCCAGAGTATCCAAAAATTCCCTTTGCTCTTTCCCATTCAGACCATATAACCTCCGCGCCATTTCTATCGATCTAAATCCTGCGCTCATATTCATTACCTCACGGAAACTAATAACATCACTAATTTGACTTAAAAGCTCTTTTAAAAGTTTACCCTGTAAAATTATTTCCTAACCAGTTACGGGATAACAGAAAGCCTTACCTTTTTACCAACTTGTTGTGCTAATTCTACTTTATTTATGCAATCTTCAAGCTCTTCGAGTAGATCGTTATTGTTACTTAATTTCTTAGATTTTCCACCAACTATAGCTATGATCAATTGAGAAAATGTATCCTTCACTTCAGCAGGTTCAATATAATTAACTTCTGTATCTCCACCAAATTCTGCTGCAATTACAGAATAATCTAAGAATTCACTAAATTCTTTTACCCCAATTTCTTTCGCAAGTTTATTAAGTTGTTTCTCATGCATTAATACAATGCTGTGATCCCAATCATCATCTTCTTGCCCTTCCTGTAAAACCCAAACTGTATTTCCCATTTCTGCTTCTCAAGCAATTTTTAAATCTGCATCGGATCTTGAATATTTGTCATGCAGAGAGCGTATAAAATCAGCTTTGAAATCGACCTGATCAGAACCTAGCTTTTCAAGAAAACGGCACGATGCGTAATTCATAGCAGCTATCTCGTATTTCTTTACCCAATCAAATCTTTCAGACATTCTCTCGCCCTTAATTGGCCAAACGTCCGGCCTGGGTTTAAGTCTTTCGATTCCTATCCACCATGGCTTGGGACAAACTCTGGCACGAAAACAATTTTGGTTTTTACACATACGTACATAAATGGGGTCTGAACGAAGTTCTTGTAACAGCATCTGCGCATCCACTTAATGCGGGTCAAATTTTTTGTGCATTATCATTACACGATAACCATTTGGACTCCTATAAACACGCAAATGCCAATCTTGATGATGTTTAGAGAAATCTCGGATTCTTTGCAAGGCAAGATGATCTTCACTACCCAACACCAAATGCACTAAATTGAATAGAATATTTCCCAACATAGGAACAATACCAATATTTAAGAATAAGAGAGCAAAAAATAATAGCCAAGATTTCATATAAGTCGAAGCAACAATCACACATGCAAGATAAATAAAAAACACCGCCAAATAAAGCATGCCACTAGGCTCTTTATTAGTATCTATATCTGGAAATAGCACATCGGGCGTATTAATACACAATGCACCATAGGAGTTACGCGTAATTACTGAATCTCTATGTCGACTAACAATCTCTTCACGAATAGGCACGCCTTCTGCACCGTTATAAGGAATTTTGGGTTCAGTCCTGCGAACCTTCTCTCCTGATTGACGAAGAGAAAAAGCCTCAGTTACACGCTATTGTGCATGTTTTTGCGCACTTTGCTAATTTTCGTCAGACCAACCAAATCTCTTAATCGTTACTTGCCGACCATCGATTATTTTCTTTTCTTTAGCCTCAGCCCAATACTGTGAAACTAACATTTAAGCTTTCTTTAGTCTTTCTAAAGTTAAGATTTACTATTTTAGTAGGATACGAATTTTATCCTGCCCAACCTCTATAATATCACCAGAAACAATTTTCTTTCTTTTCTTGGTTTCCACATTACTATTCACCAAAACCAAGCCTTCAGCAATAACTGCCTTAGCTTCACCGCCACTAGTAACCATGCTTTCAAATTTGAGAATTTTATAAAGCTCAATAGGCTCATGAAAGATTTCTACTACTCTCATTTTATGGATTGTATTTAGACAAAAGTATTAGATAGGTTTCAATATTTAATATTGAAACCATGTTTTAGTAATGAATCGTTCATTTCCAACGATTCATCAGTTATTGATACTTAACGCAACAACTAGACACGCTTTACAGCATGGTCTAGCTGTATAAATATTTACTAAAGGTAAATTGCGTTAAGAAGAAGGGGGAACTAATTAGATAGCTTTTACTTTATTAGCGCATGGTCCTTTCTGACCTTCGCCTACTTCGTATTCTACTTTTTGTCCGTCATTGAGTGTTGCATAACCGCCACCACTTTGAATTTCAGAATGGTGCACAAACAAGTCTTTACCACCATCTTCTGGAGTGATGAAGCCAAAGCCTTTGTCTGCATTGAACCATTTTACTGTACCGTTACTCATATTGTGTTTTTCCTAATTTAATGAATCTTAATGTAATCGAGGCTTACTGCTTTTGAACAGACTTAGCTATTCACAACCATGACGTCTCAATAGGCCCACATGCTAATCATTTTCTAGCCATAACGCCAATAAAAAAGAGATTCCTAGCCTTTTTATCAATATTTATCGCAGATTTTATATCAATTAGAGGTTGTTTCTTGCCCACAGCTCCAACAAATATTGAATTGCCCCTCAATCTCTTCTCCACAGTTACTGCATTTCCAGCTCTCAGAATTAGCTTTGATTGACTGCAAAAACTCATCAACGATTCTTTCAGCAGGAACTTTGTCCTCTTTATTCATTACCCATAATTCGGGCCACACCTCTGTAGGAGGCAGATCACCAACACCGCCCGAGAGAAGCTCATTTTTAATTATAGATTTAATCCCCTTGTCTTCAAGGAGATCTTTGAGATGATGGATAAAGATTGGATTCGGTTCTGAATAAACTCTTTTCATTCAAACATTATATCAAATGCCCAACGAGCCTTAGCTAGCGGAGCTTTAAGGTATAGCTTTTTTTACTTTCACCCGTCTTAGAACAAACCGCCACTATAGTTACTTCACTAACTTCGTTAGGAATACTGACCCCTAAAAGATTGCGCGTAAAAGGCTGTTCTTTGACATGTGGATGATGAAGTACACGTTCACCGATTAGCTTTCCATCAGCGGAGTATATACGCCAAGCATTTGCATAGTGCTCCCAACCTTCATCAGAATGTTCTACCGTTACAGAAATATTATATTTCTGTGCAGGTGTTTGCTCTGCCTTGACTTTAATAATTTCTGCATCACTGGCAAGACACAAACTCGAAAAGATTGCCAATAAAAATACAATTAAAATTCGCATGATTACTTTCCTGGCTAATTACTCTTTAGCAAATATCTGGCTCATGTCCTTAAAGGACTTGAATTCTAGATAATTATTACTTGGATCTTGTATAAACATAGTCGCTTGTTCACCGACCTGCCCTTTAAAGCGGATACATGGCTCAATATGGAATTTGACCATTTCACGCTTCAGACGTTCCGCTAGATGCTCCCATTCACCCCAATTTAGAACAATACCAAAGTGCCTAACCGGTACATCATGCTCATCTACTGGATTGGATGGAGTAAACATGTCCTCATGATCGTATAGGTGTGCGCTGAGTTGATGACCATGAAAATTAAAGTCTATCCAACGTTTATCTTCACGCCCAACCGCGCAGCCAAGCATATCGACATAAAATGTTCGAGTCTTCTCTATATCATAGACTGGGAACGCTAAATGAAATACGGATGTAGCCATAATTAAAACACCATTTTGTTCTTTGGTTTTTTTGCGACGTTGTCACGCAAGTAAACTGGCAAAGCTTCTACAGCAGAAACACTATTATCCTGTTGAAAATACACATTTGCTAACTTCGCTACATGCTCTGCTTGTGGATATAGCTCTTCATCATAAGATAATTTCTTTCCCATGGTTTCTTGCAGAACTCGCGCATAAGTTTTCCACCCTGAACCCACGCCGTAACATTTATCATTCACCTCTTCATTTACCATATTCGGAGGAGTAACTTTTTCTTCGCCAACCAGTTCCATTATTTTGTGAACATTGAATTTATATTGGCCAATATATACTTCTTGCATACGTGCATCGATACATGACAGTACTTGAGTTGCCTGCACAGACTCAAAAGCTGATTGAGCAAGCGCAGCCAAAGATGAAACCGGAACCACAGGCAGATCTTGCCCTAATGCGATTCCTTGTGTAACGCTGGCAGCTAAGCGCACACCGGTAAATGCACCTGGGCCCCTTCCAAAAGCAATTGCATCTAATTGTGAAAGACTAGTTTGACCTTGCGCTAGAACTTGCTCGCACATGGATAAAATAATTTCATTATGTCGTCTAGGTGCAACTTCATTTATGGAAAATATTTCATTATTATCCAACAAGGCAGCAGAACATGATTCTGTAGCGGTCTCAATGGCTAACAGCTTCATATTCAGACTCACGTAATTCTAAAAAGTTTATCGCATCATCAAGACTCGAAGTACGCAACATATTCGGCAAACTATTAATGAATGTCTTGCCATAAGGTTTAGTAAGCATTCTAGGATCACAGATAACAACCACCCCATAATCTTCTTCATCGCGTATTAAGCGACCCACACCTTGCTTTAGAGAGATAACTGCTTGAGGTAGTTGATATTTCATGAATGGGTTCTCACCTGTCTGACGCAATGCCTGCAAACGTCCACTTAGCACTGGGTCGTCAGGCGCTGCAAACGGTAACTTATCGATTACTACGCAACTTAAGGCCTCACCTCGAATATCTACACCCTCCCAAAAACTACTAGTGCCCAATAACACTGCATGATCTGTCTTGGAAAATATCGATAACAGTTCTCTGCGAGGTGAATCACCTTGAACTAGCAAAGTAAACTCCTCATGATCCGCAAGATAGTTTGCTGCGATACGCAAGGCCCGATGACTGGTGAATAATAAAAATGCACGTCCTTGATTGGCTTCTAAAATTGGCAGCACCGCATCGATAACTTTATGGGTGTAATTTTTATCATTAGGCTCAACACCAATAACTGGTAAATATAAGCGCGTATTGTTTTGGTAATCATAAGGACTATCCAACATCAATGTTTCGGCATCTACTAAACCAAGTTGTTGTTGAAAATGATCAAACTTTGAATTTACTGTTAATGTTGCAGAAGTGAAGATCCAGCTGCATTTGTACTGCTGCATAAATTCTTGAAACGAGTCTGCTACTACTAATGGCGTGCTATGCAGCTTAAACCCTCGCTCAAAACATTCCAACCAATTTATTCTTTCTTCATTACCTTCTGAAATTAGATACAAACCTTGTTCAATACGTTCACAACGCTCGACACATTTTGTCAACACCTTGCCACGATCACCCAATGGCGCGATCATCTCATATAATTCATGAACTGCTTTACATAGCGCATCAAATTGATCTTCAATCTTGGAAACAGAAATAATTTCATACCAGGGGAATCGACCATTTTTACCTGACAGCGCAAGCTGAAAATCTGCAACTGCTTTTTGCAACGCATCGACAACTGGCTGTATTTCTTTAACCTCTGGTGCCTCTTCAAGGTGCGCGGCAAGCACATCGCTCGCCAAATCATTCATTTGCCTACTGCTGGTTGACGTTGCAAGAAAGGTACTCGCTAACTCAGGTAACTGATGTGCTTCATCGAATATTACTGAATTCGCACTTGGCAAAAGCTCTCCAAAGCCTTCCATCTTTAATGCTAGATCAGCAAAAAATAGATGGTGGTTTATTATGACTACATCTGCCTGCTGTGCTTTCTGCCGAGCTTTAATCACATGGCATTTATCATAACTCGGACATTCTGCCCCCAAACAGTTGTCTATGGTTGAGGTAACATTAGGCCACACCATATCGTTTTCATATATAGCGGTAACTTCTGCAATCTCACCTGTCTTGGTAAATTGAGACCACTCTTTAATAATATTTATTTTTTTAGCAAGTTGTCGATTATGCATTTGCGCATTGGGTCCATGATGTTCCAATCTATACAAACAAAGATAGTTTGCGCGCCCTTTCAATAAAGCAGTCTTAACGGGTAACTTAAAAATCTTTAGAATGGTGGGCAGATCTTTAAAATATAACTGGTCTTGCAGATGCTTAGTGCCGGTAGAGATAACTACTTTTTGTTTAGAGAGTAATGCTGGTATCAAATAAGCAAAGGTCTTACCTACACCTGTGCCTGCCTCAACTATTAGCTGACTATAATTATTTAATGCAGTTTCAACTGCATTACTCATGGATTGCTGCTGCGGACGATGACGAAAGTTTTCTAAATATTCAAACAACAAACCCTTTTCACTGAAAATACTTTTACTGATATTTTCGACGCTATGCGCTTCTTCCTTAGCTGACATTGATCTTAATATTCTTAATCTTTAGGTATCAATATCACAGTTACATAGGCAGCAATACCTTCACTACTACCAACAAACCCCATACCTTCGTTAGTAGTTGCTTTAACATTTACATTAGCCAATGAAATATTTAACAGATTACTCACGTTCTTTTGCATCTCAGGAATAATCGTTGCTAATTTGGGTTTTTCTAAAATGATAGTGCTATCAATATTTCCAACTATATAATTTTTCTTGTCTAGTTTATTCACAACACTATTAACTAAAGTGCTACTATCAATATCTTTATATTTAGGATCATTATCAGGAAAGTGCTTGCCAATATCTCCCATTGCTGCAGCACCCAATAACGCATCACAAAGTGCATGCAATAACACATCGCCATCAGAGTGTGCATCTAGACCTTTATCAAAGCTAATCTTTTCTCCACCTATCACAATATAATCACCATCTTTGAAACGATGCGAATCATAGCCAAAACCAATTCTTACGGACATTTTAGAGTACTTACTTAATTTATTTTCTTTAATATTGCTGCCGCTAGCTCAAGATCTTCAGTATGAGTGATTTTTATATTATCACCGTGACCTTTAACAAGTTTAATTTTCAAACCCAAATGTTCAACGGCAGAGGCCTCATCAGTAACTTTAATATTATGCTTTACACAATGCATAAGAGCTTTTTTTAAAGTAACTAATCGAAACATTTGTGGGGTGAGTGCACGCCAGACATTCTCACGATCAAGCGTTTTGTTTACCGTATTCATCGACCCATTCTGATTATCAACTACTTTCAGAGTATCACTAACCGGTGAAGCAAGTATCCCACCCACATCATCTTGCTCAAGTTGCTGTATCAATAATTCTAAATCTGTATACCGCAAACAAGGTCGTGCTGCATCATGGACTAATACAAAGTCTTGATCTTCAGCTGGGGTGTTTTCTAAGTAATTAATCGCATTTTGCACAGATTCTGCTCTCGACTCTCCACCAATCACTGAATGAATTTTTTCATTCCTTGTGTTCGCTAAATGACCCCAATGCTGGTCATCAGGATGCAATGCAACAATAACACCTGTAATTTTAGGATGTTGTAAAAAATTACTTATTGCTGCTTCTATGACGGTTGTATTATCTAAAGGAAGGTATTGTTTAGGAACTAAAGTCCCGATGCGTTCACTGCTGCCCGCCGCTGGAATAATAGCCCAATACCTAATTTTATTGGGCATCAGAGATCTGTACAGGCCAAAGTATTAAGCATTTTATTTATTACGTGCTTTGCTAGATTCGCCTTCTACTATATGGATAAAGGTTTCATCCTTTTTAATCATGCCTAATTCGCTTCTTGCGCGCTCTTCTATCGCCTCTAGACCAGTCTTAAGATCTTCTACTTCAGCTGCCAAGACTGCATTGCGTTGTTTAACCTGTTCATTTTTAGCCTGCTGTTCTTTCACCGTTTGTTTAAGATTAATTACGTCGCGAACACTCGCATCACCAAACCATAGTTTATATTGCATTAACAGCAATAAGACACTCATGATAATTATAATTACTTTCACGATTAACTATTGCCTAAAAGTTATATGCCTTCATGCCAGGGTATTTAGCAGCTGAACCAAGCTCTTCCTCTATGCGAATTAACTGATTGTATTTTGCAACACGATCCGAACGAGAAAGTGAACCGGTTTTAATCTGCCCAGCACCCGTAGCTACCGCGAGATCTGCAATAGTTACATCTTCTGTTTCACCTGAACGATGCGAAACTACAGCAGTGTAGTTTGCAGCATGCGCCATATTAATAGCGGCTAACGTTTCACTTAATGTTCCAATTTGATTTACTTTAATCAAGATCGAATTCGCGACTCCACGATCAATACCTTTTTGCAAAATCTCAGTATTAGTAACAAACAAATCATCACCAACCAATTGAACGCTCTTACCCACTTTTTCAGTTAACAGTTTCCAACCATCCCAATCATCTTCGGCCACACCGTCTTCAATAGTAATAATCGGATATTGGTTTACCCAATCTACAAGATAATCAACAAACTGCTCTGAGTTATACGATTTCCCTTCAGAATGTAACTCGTATTTACCATTTTCGTAAAATTCAGTACTGGCAACATCTAAACCAAGATGAATGTCTTGACCAATCTTGAAGCCGGCAATCTCGACTGCTTGTAAAATAGTTTCCACAGCTTCTTTATTAGATTTGAAATCCGGTGCAAAACCACCCTCATCACCTACTGTAGTGCTCAAACCTTTTTTGCTCAAAACACTCTTAAGTGCATGAAAAACTTCAGCACCATAACGAATCGCATCACGAATAGAAGATGCACCTGTTGGAACAACCATAAACTCTTGCATATCAACACTGTTATCCGCGTGCTCACCACCGTTAATAATATTCATCATCGGTACCGGCATAATGAAATCATCGCCTTGGTGCAAATATTTATATAAAGGTGTTTGTTTAGCTATTGCAGCGGCATGTGCTACAGCTAAGGAAACTGATAGCAAAGCATTCGCACCTAAACGGCCTTTATTATTAGTACCATCTAAATCAAGCATGGCTTGGTCGATGGCTTGCTGCTGAAAACAATCCATACCAGTAAGTGCTTTTTGAATTTCGGTGTTCACATTGTTTACAGCATTCTGCACACCCTTACCTAAATATCTATTCTTATCGCCATCTCTTAGTTCCACCGCTTCAAGCGTTCCAGTTGAAGCACCAGATGGCACTGCCGCTCTTCCCATTTGACCGGAATTAAGAATTACATCCGCTTCTACAGTTGGATTGCCACGAGAATCGATAATTTCTCGCGCATAAATTGTTTTAATTTTTGACATTCTAATTCCCTAATATTTCCTATTTTATTTTAACTTTCCTTAAGAAATCAGATCTTGTTCAATAAAACCTGATTTTTTTACTATCAGATCAATTTCTTTCAGTTGTTCTAGTAAAGCTTTAATATTTGAAAGTGGCCATGAGTTGGGGCCATCACTTTTAGCAGCTTCAGGGTTTGGATGGGTTTCCATAAACAAACCTGAGACACCACTAGCAATTGCCGCACGCGCTAAAACTGGCACAAACTCACGTTGCCCCCCTGAGCTACCATTATTGCCACCTGGCAATTGTACTGAATGTGTTGCATCAAATACTACCGGACAACCCGTCTCCCTCATAATAGCCAGAGAACGCATATCCGATACTAAATTGTTATAACCGAACGATGCACCGCGTTCACATACCATAATATTTTGGTTACCTTGTGCTTTAGCCTTTTCCACCACATGTTTCATTTCAGATGGCGATAAGAACTGCCCTTTTTTGATATTCACAGGAATATTGCATGACGCAACTCGTTGGATAAAGTTGGTTTGACGGCATAGAAAAGCTGGGGTTTGAAAGACATCCACCACATCGGCTACTTCTTGCATCGGTGTATCTTCATGCACATCGGTAAGCACAGGTAAACCAAACTCTTTTTTCACTTGCGAAAGAATCTGCAAACCTTTCTCGATTCCTAATCCTCTAAAACTATTTGCCGATGAACGATTGGCTTTATCAAACGAAGATTTATAGATAAATGGAATTTTTAATTGCTGCGTAATTTCTTGCAACTGACCAGCTGTGTCACGCGCTAACTCTATACTCTCGACCACACACGGTCCTGCAATCAGAAAAAAGGCCCGCTGAAGCCCTACTTCAAAATCACAAAGTTTCATTGTGTTAATTCTTTGGTGCTTCGGCCTGAGAGATTAAATCAGGTGAAGATGTAGTATTTTCTTCGGGCTGATAACTATTCGGCCTTAACTGCTTATCATGATGATCACGTGCTGCCTGCACAAACCCTGAAAACAATGGATGTCCAGAGCGTGGGGTAGAAGTAAACTCCGGATGAAACTGACAACCTATAAACCAAGGATGATCCTTAATTTCAATAACTTCCATCAAGGTTTCATCACTCGACTTACCTGTAAAAGACAAGCCAGCATTTTGCAAAGTTGCCATGAAAGTATTATTAAATTCATAACGATGTCGATGCCGCTCTGCAATTCGATCCTTGCCATACAGCTGATGCACTAATGAACCAGGTTGCAACTTACATTCTTGCTCACCAAGTCGCATCGTACCGCCCATATCTGATGCTAGATTACGACGCTCTACATTTCCTTCTCGGTCCTGCCATTCTGTAATTAAGGCAATAACTGGATTTTTTGTGCCTTGCACAAATTCAGTACTATGAGCATCACTCAAGCCAGCAACATTACGTGCATAATCAATCACTGCCACTTGCATACCTAAGCAAATACCAAGGTAAGGAATATTTTTTTCTCGCGCATAACGTGAAGCAGCAATTTTACCTTCGATACCGCGATCACCAAAACCACCCGGCACAAGTATCGCGTCTAGATCTTCTAATACTCCAACACCACTAGATTCAATACTTTCTGAATCGATGTATTGAATATTAACTTTTGTATGCGTTTGTATTCCCGCATGTGTAAGCGCTTCATTTAATGATTTATACGACTCAGTGAGGTCAACATATTTACCAACCATACCAACAGTAATTTCTGCTTCGGGAAACTCAATTGCATGTACAACTTCTTTCCAATCTTTTAAATTGGCCGCAGGCAATTCAAGTTTGAATTTTTCAACTACAATGGTATCTAATCCTTGCGCGTGCAACCAAAGCGGAAGTTTATAAATTGTACTTACATCTACACATGAGATTACTGCACGCTCTTCTACATTGGTAAACAATGCAATCTTTTTGCGTTCACCATCCGGCAATGGACGATCCGAACGACATAATAAAATATCCGGCTGTATACCGATAGAACGCAATTCTTTTACCGAGTGTTGCGTAGGCTTGGTTTTCATCTCCCCTGCCGCTTGAATGTAAGGCACCAAAGTTAAATGAATAAAAATGGTATTTTCGCGCCCCAGCTCAACACCTAATTGACGTATCGCTTCTAAAAATGGCAAGGATTCAATATCACCCACCGTACCACCAATTTCCACTAACGCTACATCTGCACCCTGCGCCCCACGCTCAACAGATTTTTTTATTTCATCAGTGATGTGTGGAATCACTTGAACCGTACCACCTAGATAATCACCACGACGCTCTTTACGAATTACATTTTCATAAATTTGACCAGTGGTGAAATTATTACTCTTGCTAGAACGAAACCGCACAAAACGTTCGTAATGACCTAAATCTAAATCGGTTTCTGCCCCGTCTGCGGTCACATAAACCTCACCATGTTGAAATGGACTCATGGTGCCAGGATCAACATTAATATAAGGATCAAGCTTCATCAGACTAACCTTTAGTCCGCGTGCTTCAAGAATAGCTCCTAAAGAAGCGGAAGCGATCCCTTTACCCAGAGATGAAACTACACCACCAGTGATAAAAACATAACGTGTCATCTAACCCTCGCGTGCACTAAGGAATTTAGGCTGCTAAATAGTGCGGTAAGTTGTGGTGAGAATGTATTCAAGACGGGAGAAAAGCGTATCAAATGAAGCGCTTAACCACAATCTATAGATTAGATAATATAGGTTTCACAGGCTAAGAGGTGGTTTCACAACCTAGCCCAACATTCCAGTAACCCAATACTGAAATCAATTCATCGTTATGGAATAACAAAGGGATTCGCGCCCGTTCCCAAGGTGGAATATCCGCTTCTTGTAACAGGTTTTTCAATGACCTATGTTGCTTATTTCCAATTGGCTTTAGACGTTCACCACCCTTTCGAAATCGAACAATCAACTCGTTAACACCATCTGGAATGGCTATATCAGCATCCACAAGCTCCTTTGGTAACAAGGTTCTATTTAAAGATTCAATAAATAACGGCTGGTCAATTTTCCATCGAATGACTTGGCTTGCATCATGCGGTTTTAATGGCTGCATTAAATATAAGCGATTTCGAAAACGACGAATCTCACCATCTTTCCAGGTTTGCAATGGTGAAGTGTCTATTTCTTTTTTAAGCACAATATCAGAAACAATTTGCTGCAATACTTTCTTACTCGGTACGCGCATGCCATTAGACTTGATCCAGTAGCGTAAAGCATTATTTAAGCGCTCAGAACTAAGAGCTTGTAAAGCTCCTACATCCAATATTTGAGCTTGCTTAGTTCTAGCAGCTTTAATGTCCATTTCTGCAAGATCGTTCAAACAACTCAATGCGTCTGCTTGCAAATTTGCTGACCTTGACAAGGTCCGCTGTGCGGCTGGCCAACGTTTGAGCAGCATAGGCATTACTTCATTACGTAAATAGTTTCGATCAAAATCATTGAGCTGATTTGAAGGATCATCTATCCACTGCAGATTATTTGAGCTTGCATACTCTAATAATTCTGTTCGGGAATAAGTCAGTAATGGTCGCAAATGAAACCCTATAGACAGTTTTTTACAATCTGGCATAGCTGCAAGGCCTGCAGGTCCCGCACCACGTAATAATTGCAGTAATACGGTTTCTGCTAAATCATCTCGATGGTGCGCCGTCACAATTGCAGATTTTAAATCCAATAATTCTTCCAGCAACGCGTATCTAGCATCCCTTGCACTATTTTCGAGACTTTTTTGTGGCAGCTTGGTTATCTGCGCATGACGAACAATAAGCGGCACGGATAAACTTTTACAAACCTCTTCACAGTGCTCTTGCCATCTGTCACTGTCTTGTTGCAAATGATGGTTTACATGCAAGGCATGTATAGGCAATTCCGCTGCATGCATTGCGTGCAACAAAATAGTTGAATCTACGCCGCCACTATAGGCGACATAAAATTTTTCAAGATGTTGATAGGACGAGAAAAAGCCTTGTAGAAAGGTAACAGATAAAGGCATTAAACTTTTAAAGACATATCAGAATAAATCAAAACTTCATTAACCAGACTCTTTAAACTCTCCATACTGTGTAAGACGTTGAAATCGGTTTGCCAATAATTGTTCAGTAGTTTGCGACTTCAATCGACCTAAAGTAGTCGCTAATGATACACGCACATTTTCACATGTGGTTTCGATGTCTCGATGCGAGCCACCAAGAGGTTCATCAATAATCTCATCGATTAAACCCAACTCCAATAAACGTGGAGCTGTGATTCCAAGCGCGGTAGCCGCATCTTCCGCCTTGCCTGCATCTTTCCATAAAATTGATGCACAACCTTCTGGCGAGATCACAGAATATGTACTGTAACTAAGCATTGCTAAATAATCGCCAACACCGATAGCAAGCGCCCCACCTGAGCCTCCTTCGCCAATTACAGTGCAAATTATCGGCACACGTAATGAAGACATTCTCTGCAGATTAGCCGCGATTGCCTGGCTTTGACCACGTTCTTCTGCGCCAATTCCTGGATAAGCACCTGGTGTATCAATGAAGGTGAATATCGGCATTTTGAAGCGTTCAGCCAACTCCATAATGCGTAAAGCTTTGCGATATCCTTCTGGACGCGGCATGCCAAAATTTCGTTTTATATTTTCATTGGTATTGCGGCCTTTTTGCTGACCAATAATAGCTACTGAGCTCCCTTCAAACTTTGCAATGCCTGACACGATAGCCGCATCATCGGCATACATGCGATCACCATGCAATTCGCTGAAATTTGTAAAAAGCCTTTCTACATAATCTAATGTATAAGGCCGCTTTGAGTGCCTAGCCAACTGCGCTACTTGCCAAGGTGTTAAATTTGAAAAGATAGATTCGATTAAACCTTGAGACTTAGCCTGTAACTTGGTGATTTCTTCATTGAGATTGAATTCATTATCACTCTCAACTAGCCGTAACTCATCAATTTTTGCTTCGAGCTCAACTATCGGTTGTTCAAAATCAAGGTAATCAGGATTCATAGGGTTTTTATTCGCCTTAACTAATCATTCTTTGTTGTAACCAAAAACGATTATGCATTAATACTTTGTTTCTTGTATACGACACTTGTATTCAATACTTCAGAAACCTTGCTTAATCGCTGTAGTAATTTTTCATCCAATGAAATATTCCAATCTTCTGGAAATTTCAATTTTGTCTCAACAGAATTATTTTGATATTCGACCATAATTGAGCAATTGCCATCTTTAAATGGCAACAACAACTGCTGTAAGTCTTGCACCCATGATAAGGAATCACCCTCAGACTTTATTTTAATATTCAATAACGCACCAAATTGCTTGAGATACTCATCAAAACTCCAAACATGGTCAGCACGCATGCGCACTCTGCCCGTATATTCATCCCAACCTAAACTTCCCTTAATAATTAATATTGCATCCTTAATCAATACATGGTCAAACTTAGCATAATCCTTCGCAAACACTGCGATATCGATACGCCCGGTATTATCATCTAAACTTAAGAACGCAATACGGCCTTTAGGACTATTACGTAAGCGTATTTGGTCCAACAATCCAGCCACTAATATAGTTTTCGATTCGTCGTGTGCTTGCCATGATTTTTGTGGACCTAGATCATTACCTGTGGCCAACAGTTCTTTAACATTCTTACTAGTGATCTTAGCTAATTCATCACGATAGCGCGTGATGGGATGTCCGGTTAAATACAGACCTAAAGTCTCACGTTCGCCAAGTAGCTTTTTCTCTTCTTCCCACTCAGGTACTTCTTGTACCTTGCTGCTTTTCATACTGACTTCTGCATGACCGAACATATCATTCTGTCCAGTATCATCATCACGTTGACGCTGTTCCGCAAAACGTAAAGATTTATCAAGATGCTGAAATAAACTCGCGCGGGTATAACCAAAACAATCCATCGCACCTGCGCGTATCAAAGCTTCAATACATCGTCGATTCACTTTTTGTGAACCAAGCCGCAAACAAAAATCATCCAAATCTTGAAACTCTCCATTTTCAACTCGCTCATTTACCATCTCTTCTACAGCAGCTTCTCCCACACCTTTGAGCGCGCCTAGTCCATACAAGACAATATTGTCATCTGGAACTGTGAAGTTATAGCTTGAGCTATTAATATTCGGCGACAACACATTTATATTCATGCCACGACATTCATCAATAAGATTTACAACCTTATCGGTGTTGTCAAGATCGGACGACATTACTGACGACATGAACTCAGCAGGAAAATGTGTTTTTAACCAGGCGGTTTGATACGCCAATAATGCGTAAGCTACGGAGTGCGATTTATTAAATCCATATCCAGCAAACTTTTCCATCAAATCAAAAATATGTGTAGCAAGCTTTTGATCAACACCGCGTTCAACTGCACCACTTACAAAAATCTCACGCTGCTTGGCCATCTCCTCGGGTTTCTTTTTACCCATTGCACGACGTAACAAATCCGCACCGCCTAATGTATAACCCGCCAGAATTTGTGCAATCTGCATCACCTGTTCTTGATACAGAATAACACCATAGGTCTCTTTTAAGATATGCTCAATATCTGGATGAAAATAATCCACGCGTGCACCGTGTTTACGTAAAATAAAATCATCAACCATTCCAGACTGCAATGGGCCGGGGCGGTAAAGCGCAACTAGCGCAACAATTTCACCAAAGGTATCAGGCTGCAAGCGCTTAATAATATCTTTAATACCACTCGACTCTAATTGAAATACCGCGGTAGTTTGTTGGCGTTTTAAAGTTTCATAAGTGGCCTCATCATCAAGTGGCAAATCATCTATATCGATAATAGTTTGATTTAGTTGCTTTAGTTTTTCATTTACCAATTGAATCGTATTGTCGATGATAGTAAGCGTACGCAAACCCAAGAAGTCGAACTTCACCAAGCCCATTGCTTCAACATCATCTTTATCTAATTGGGTAACAACATTGGTACCACCTGCTTCACAATAAAGAGGAGTAAAAGCAGTTAACTCCGTAGGCGCAATTACAACACCCCCAGCATGCTTACCCGCATTTCGTGCTAAACCTTCAAGCATCAACGCCATATCAAATATACTGCGAACATCTTCTTCGTTGTTGTATTGATCTTTTAGCATTGGCTCCGCTTTAAGCGCTTTATCTATAGTCATACCAACTTCAAAAGGAATTAGTTTAGCAATTCGATCTACAAAACCATAAGGATGACCTAGTACACGACCCACATCTCGAACCACTGCACGCGCGGCCATGGTACCGTAGGTAATAATTTGACTAACTCGAGTCCTACCATAACGCTCGGCAACATAATCAATTACGCGATCTCGGTTATCCATACAAAAATCAATATCGAAGTCAGGCATGGATACACGTTCTGGATTTAAGAAACGCTCGAACAGCAAATCATATTTAAGTGGATCAACATCAGTAATACCGAGAGCATATGCAACCAATGACCCAGCACCTGAACCACGACCCGGGCCCACAGGTATAGCATTCTCTTTTGCCCAACTTGTAAAATCTGCGACGATAAGGAAATAACCTGCGTAACCCATTGAGTTGATCACCTCTAACTCAATATCCAAACGATCCTTATAGGTTTGTAAAATGGTCTGATCATTAATTTGTAGTTTTTGTAGTCGCCTTTCTAAACCCTTTTCAGACTGCTCACGCATATATTCCGGCACGGTATGCGTTTCTGGTATTGGAAATTCCGGTAAAACATTTGCGCCAAACGATAAAGTAACATTACAACGCTTTGCAATCTCAACTGTGTTAGTAATCGCTTCTGGAATATCTTGAAAAAGCTCCACCATTTCTTCACTACTGCGAAGATATTGCTGAGGCGAATATAATTGTGGACGACGCGGATCATTCAATACTCTACTTGTCTGTATACACACACGTACTTCATGTGCATCAAATTCGTTTTGTTCTAAAAACCGCACATCATTCGTTGCTACGACAGGCAAAGAATATTTTTCCGCAAGTCTTATTGCTTGTTGATTATAGAGATCTTCTTCATCTCGACCTGTACGTTGTAATTCAATGTAGTAATTGTCTTTAAAATGTTTTTTCCAAAATGACACATATTCAACGGCCAATTTTTTGTTGCCCGAAACAATTGCACGACCAACATCACCATCTCGCGCACCTGAAATTACAATTAAATTTTTACCAGCACCAATCAACCAATCACGCTCAAGAATTGGCCCACTACCTCTTTGCCCTTCTATATAACTTCGGGTTACCAGCTTAGTGAGCTCTTGATAGCCCTCGTTGTTTTTACACAAAAAGACAACACGAGAATTTGGTTCTTTCGCCGACAAACCAGAAATCTGCGCTTCGACACCAATGATTGGTTTAATACCGCTTTTCAGTGCCTTTTGATAAAACTTCACCAATGCAAACAAGTTATTAAAATCAGTTAATGCGACTGAAGACATACCTGTACTATTTAGCTGCTGCATAAGCTTAGGTACGCGAACAATACTATCTACAAGTGAGTACTCAGTGTGTAAGTGTAAATGTATAAATTGCGACATGATATAAATACTAGATAGATTTATATTGCATTTTAAACGGTCATTGCATCTTTAACGGGTTTGTAACTTTTGCGATGTAATTTACATGGCCCATACTCTTGCAATGCTGCAATATGCTTTGCAGTGGGATAACCTTTATGTTGATTAAAACCATAGTGTGGCAACTCTATATGGTGTGCTTCCATTTCAGTATCACGTGAAACTTTGGCAAGTATAGATGCAGCACTGATTTCTGCAATGAGTTGATCACCCTTTACTACTGCTGTACATGGCACTTGAATAGTAGGACAGTGCAATCCATCAACATAAACATGTGTAGCCTCTTTCTGCATTGTTATATAAGCGCGCTGCATTGCCAACAGTGTGGCCTGGTGAATATTTATTTCATCAATCTCGTCAGCAGTCGCGTAGCCTATTCCCCATGCATAAGCTTTGGATTTAATTTCATGGTATAAAAATGCGCGCTTCTTGGCAGTAAGCTTTTTCGAATCTGCTAGGCCTTCTATTAGAACACCAGGATCTAACATTACACATCCTGCGACCACAGGCCCAGCAAGGGGCCCACGACCAGCCTCGTCTATGCCTGCAATAAGATCTGTTCCAGAATTAATATTAGGCATTAAGTTATGTTTTCTATTCTAATTAATTTATGTGTGCGAACGGCTAAATATTGACCGATTAGTCATGGCGAACGTTATGCCTTGATATGTAAACTTCGTATACTGACCGCTTACTCAAAAGGATACCCTAGTGTCAGAGATACGAACAGCCGTCATAGGTGTTGGATATTTAGGCAAATTTCATGCACAAAAATATTCGGAATTAAAAAACAGCAAGTTACTCGCTGTTGTTGATAAAAACTTTGAAAGTGCTCAAAAAGTAGCCACTGATGTGGGTTGCGAAGCTTGCACTGACTATCACGATCTACTGGGCAAAGTAGATGCAGTAAGTATTGTTGTACCGACCGACCTCCACTACGAAATAGCAGCAGACTTTCTCCAACACAAAGCTCATGTATTGGTCGAAAAACCAATCACCACTACCATTGAACAAGCTAATCAACTTATCGAGCTAGCCAAATCGAACGATCGCATACTACAAGTTGGTCATCTTGAACGCTTTAATCCTGCGATTCTAGCCATTGAACAACAAATCTCTGAAACTCGATTTATCGAATCCCATCGTCTTGCACCCTATAACCCTCGCGGCACAGAGGTAAGCGTTATTCTCGACTTAATGATCCATGATATTGATATCATTTTAGATATAGTGGATTCAGAAGTTAAAAAAATTGATGCTAGTGGCACACCAGTGTTATCCAATGATATTGATATCGCTAATGCACGCATTGTTTTTAGAAATGGTTGCGTTGCAAATGTCACCGCAAGCCGTGTGAGCAATAAAACAGATAGAAAAATGCGCATCTTTCAAAATGATGCTTATCTATCCGTTGATTTTCAAAATCGTGAATTAGCCACCTATAAAAAAGGTGATGGCGAGATGTATCCAGGAGTCCCTAATATTGACATTCAAAAAGACACTTTTGATAAATCTGATGCATTAAAAGCTGAAATTGATCACTTTCTTTACTGCATCGAAACTAAATCAACACCAAAAATAACTGGCCAAGATGCAAAACGCGCACTACAAACCGCAATTCAAATAAGTGAACTTTTGGCTTAACTTTCCAGTTATCACTATAATAATTAACTTACCAATTCTACTTACCTGAAAGATTCTTATGATTCCCATGCTTGATCTGAAGTTGCAGTACTCAACACTGAAAAACGAAATAGATACTGCAGTTGCAGATGTATTGCAGAATACACATTTTATAATGGGTCCAAATGTAGTGCAGTTTGAGTCTGAAGCCGCACAATACTTAGGCGTGAAACATGCGATCTCATGTAATTCAGGAACTGATGCCCTTCACCTAGCACTACGTGCATGTGGTATTGGAGAAAATGATGAAGTCATCACCACGCCATTTAGCTTTGCTGCCACAGCCGAGGCAATTTGTTATGTGGGTGCTACTCCTGTGTTCGTTGATATTGATCCCGAAACCTACAACATTTACACGCAAGCTATTAAAGCTGCAATTACCAGCAAAACCAAAGCCATTTTACCAGTGCATATTTTCGGTCAAGCTGCAGATATGCAGGAGATTGCTAAGCTTGCAAAAGATAATAATTTAAGAATTATCGAAGATTGCGCCCAATCTTTTGGAGCTAGAATAAATAACCAGCAAACAGGTACTTTAGGCGATGCCGGTTGTTTTAGCTTTTTCCCAAGCAAGAACTTAGGATGCTATGGTGATGGCGGGCTTTTCACAACCAACTCTGATGAAATTGCAGAGCAATTTACACTGTTAAAAAGCCATGGCAGCAAAGTTCGAAATCAACATGAAATTATTGGTTGGAATAGTCGACTCGATGAACTACAAGCAGCGATATTACGTATCAAGTTAAAACACATTGATGATTTTAATAAAAATCGAATAGCTGTAGCCAAGAAATACAACAAGTTATTATCCTCCCCCTCCATTAATACACCTTCATTTAAAGAAAACATGTCTCATGTGTTTCATCAATACACTTTACTAAGCGAAAATCGTGATGCTATTTCAGAGCAACTTAATAAAGAAAAAATTGGTCATGCAGTTTATTACCCTATGCCTCTCTCGGAGCAACCTGCATTTAATCCTATCTCACGCGCAGAAAGTCTTAATACTACACAAGATATTTGCAGTAAGTGCATATCGCTACCAATTTTCCCTGAGATGACCGACGAGCAAATAGAAAAAGTAGTAGACACTGTTAAACGTGTCTAAACAGACTGCACAAAACAACACCCCTACACTGATGATTGTAACGGGGGAAGCCTCTGGAGACCTGCACGGCGCACATGTCGTTCGTGAAATTAAAAAACTACTTCCAGATATCGATTGTTATGGAGTTGGCGGCACGCAGATGCAGCAAGCCGGAGTTGATATTCAAACCAATGTTTCTGAGCTTTCTGTAGTTGGTTTAGTGGAGGTGCTTAAACATTACCCACGATTGCGTAAAATTCTAAGCAAAACCAAAGACACTTTAAAGCTAAAAAAACCTGACCTATTAATCTTAATCGATTCTCCAGATTTTAATCTGCCCTTAGCTAAAGCTGCAAAACAATACGGCATCAAGATAATGTATTACATCAGCCCACAAATTTGGGCATGGCGTAAAGGCAGGATTAAACTAATTCAGAAATATGTAGACATGATGGCTGTGGTATTTCCATTTGAAGAAAAGTTTTATCTCGATGCCGGAGTACCTGTTGAGTATGTTGGACACCCTTTAATCAAAGAAGCAAGAGCTACTATAGAAAAGAATCAATTTATTACATTAACTGGGTTAGATTCAAGCAAGAAATTGATCGGTCTTTTCCCTGGCAGCCGCGTGAGCGAAATTGAAAACAACTACCCGATCTTATTAGGTGCCGCTAATAATTTATTACAGAAAAGACAAGATATTCAATTTATTACTCCTATCGCCACAACCTTATCTGATGACTTAATAAAAAAATACATTTTGGAAACTGACATAGAAGTTCATACCACATCAGAAAATATCTACAATGTTATTAACGCTTGTGATGCGATTGCAGCCGCATCGGGTACTGTAACTTTGCAGATCACTCTTATGCAAGTGCCGATGTTAATCGTCTATAAAATATCGCCCATTACATATCGAATTTTCAAAAGAATCGTTAAATTCACTTATGCGGGTATTGCAAATGTTATCGCTGAAAAAGAAATATCACGCGAGTTTATTCAAGCTGACGCGACATCTGAAAATGTATCAGTCGAATTAAATAAATTATTATCTGATGAACAATATATTTCTGAAATGAAAAGTAATATGCAGGATATAAGAGATATTCTAGGAGATAAGGATGGTTCAGCTACTTCAGCACGTCTTGCTGTAAAGTTAATTACAGATAAGTAATTAAACTATTGGGTTATTCCACGTTTACTCGAGGTTATAAAATCCATAAAGCGCTTCACTTCTGGATATTGATCAGCAAGTATTTTTACTTCAGCTAGATTTTCACTTTTTGAATGTTTACTGCGCACTAACAGCTTATAAGATTTATGCAAAGCCTTAATGCACTCCTCTGAAAACCCCCTACGCTTCAAGCCCTCTTTATTTAGCCCATGCGTACTTGCATAATTTCCTGAAGCCATAACATAAGGGGGAAGATCACGGTTCAAGGCTGTACCCATAGCACAAAACGAATGAGCTCCTATACAGCAGAACTGATGTACTAAAGTAAAACCACCAAGAATAGCAAAATCTTCAACGTTTACATGACCCGCCAATGTGGCTCCATTTGCAAAAGTAATATCATTCTCAATGTTACAGTCATGGGCAATATGCACATAGGCCATAATCCAATTACGATCACCTATTTTCGTAAAACCCTGATCTTCTTCTGTTCCTCGATTAATTGTCGCATATTCTCGAATAGTATTATCATTGCCAATAATTAACTCGCTATTCTCACCATGATATTTTTTATCTTGCGGTATTTCTCCAATAGAAGAAAACTGGAAAAAGCGATTGCCCGTGCCAATAGTGGTTGGCCCTTTTATAACCACATGTGGCCCAATAGTAGTATTTTTACCAATTTTTACACCAGGACCGACAATTGAATAGGCACCAATTGAAACATCAGCGTTAATTTCAGCGCTTGAATCAACAATCGCAGTTGGATGTATACCTACCGATTCGTTAATCTTTATGGAAGACTTCTGCATGCTTAACGTTAACTTGTCTCAACTTCCTTAAATACACACATCAACTCAGCGCTTGCCGCTACCTCATCCTCAACAGAAGCCACCGCTTCAAAAACCCCATAACCCCGTTTATGCCTCTTAAGTCGAACATCTAAAATAAGCTGATCTCCTGGCCCAACTTGGCGTTTAAAACGAGCTTTATCTATGCCGACAAATAAATACAGACTTTCATCATCTGGACGCCATTCAGGATTACTCAATGCCAACAAACCAGAAGCTTGTGCTAAAGCCTCAAGAATTAGCACTCCCGGCATAACCGGCGCACTAGGAAAATGGCCTTGAAAAAATGGCTCGTTAAAACTTACATTCTTAATTGCTAATACTGATTTACCAATCTCGCATTTAAGTACACGATCAACTAGTAAAAAAGGATAACGATGGGGCAGATATTTTAAAATATCATGGATACTCATCTCAGCCATATTTGATATATCCAGCCCTTAATTAAGTGTTTTATGGAACTCTAGTATTTACAAAATACAAAGCAATATTGTATTTTATACAGATAAAGTGAAATAATTAGTTAGTATAGAAATTACGCCCTTTCAAAAAGACGCTAATTCATATCACATTACTCAATCTGAATTATATTATTAAATTTTTGATCTAAAATTTATTGCGGTTTTTGCATTTCTTGTAAGACACGTGCTGTTAAATCTATCTTCTCGCTTGCATACAGCACGGGTTGAGTCACTACCAAGTCATAACTCTCAGCCTTAGCAACCACTACAATGATCTCATGTACTTTCTTTTGTAATTTACCAAGCTCTTCATTGCGACGGATATTAAAGTCTTCTCTTAGCTCATCTTGCTGACGATTATATTCTCGCTTTCTATTTAATATCTTTTTTTCTAATTCACCACGATTCTTATCATTCATAATCGGGCCATCATTTTTCAGAGTCTCTTCAAGCTTTAAGATTTCATCGCGCACAGTAGTAAGTTTTTTATCACGATTTGAAAACTCTGACTCCAATCCTTTTCGAGCAGCCTCTGCTTGTGGCGACTTTTCCATCAACTCTACCATATTAACAAAACCAATTTTAGTTTCAGCCATTAAAGTTATTGGTGAAACCAATACCATAACTACAAATAATTTCACCATTCTATTAAACATAAAACGTGTTTCTCCTAAACTTAAAAGCTTGTCCCTAAATTAAATTGAAAGGTTTCTGTATCATCTCCTGACTGGTCGTTAAATGGCGCAGCTAATGCAGCACTTACACCTCCCAACCCAGTAATCCAGCTTAACCCCAACCCTGTCGACCCTCTTATATCACCAGAATCAAAATCATCAAACTCTTCAAATACATTCCCTAGATCTACAAATAATGCCAAACGCCCTCGATTTTTATTTTCTAAAAATGGAATAGGAAACAAAACCTGTGCCCTTGCTGCAGTTAAAAAATTTCCACCAAACGAATCACCAAACGAATCGCGCGGACCCAAGCTATTATTTTCATACCCACGTACCGAGTCAAAGCCACCCGCTCTAAATTTCTCAAAAAACGGTAAATCTGATGTATCTCCGTACTGATCACCATAACCGATTTCACTGCTTAGTGACAGAGTGAACGTCTCCCCCAGGGGGAAGTAAAATGCATTTTCAAGACTAACTTTATAAAATTCTAGGTCACTCCCTGGCACGGAAAACTCAAGACCAACTGTTTGCCGATTACCTTTATTTGGGAAGAGACTCCGATTTCGCGTGTCATGGGTAAAATTCGTATTTAAAGTAAGGTTGTCATATTCAGTGCCATTTTCTCGAAGAAAATCCTGCACTTCTAATGGTGTATTAATCGTGGTATCAATTTCAGTATGTCTTAATTGCAGAGTAGTTCCGATGCGATCACGCTCAGTCAGCGGTATGCCATAATTTACTCTTATAGCATACTGATCTGAGTCAAAGTCAGATATGTCTGCCTCACTAGCTTCAGTTGAGACAAAAGATGCACCAAACCCTCGACTTACACCATCAATCGTATAATAAGGGTCTATATAATTAAAATCATATATGGTATTTACTTTGCTAGTATTAATGCGAAACGAAACCGTTTTACCTGTACCCAAAAAATTCTCTTGGCTCACACTTGTTGTAATTACAGCCCCTTGACTATCTGAAAGACCGGCACCAATATTAAAACTTCCCGCCAATCTTTCTTCTATCGCAACATCTAGATCGACGAAATCATCTACACCTGAAATACGCTTTGTTTCTACTTCCACCGCCTCTACATAAGCTAATCTTTGTAACCTTGCTCGAGAAGCCTCTACATTTGATTGCGAATACCAACCGCTTTCCATTTGCCGAAGCTCTCTACGATAGACTTCATCACGCGTAGTTTTATGACCAGTAAAGTTAATTCTTCGCACGTATACACGTTTACCTGGATCAATAAAAAAAGTTAAGTCTACTTTTTTACTCTCTTCATCTATTTCAGGCACAGCGTTGATATTTGGAAAAGCATACCCTTCATCCCCCAGTCTACGGGTTATTTCATCATTAGATTTGACAATTTTTGCTCGTGAGAAAACATCGCCTGACTCAAGAGAAATTAAAGATCTCAACTCTTCTTCTGGAACTAAATATTTTCCAGCAAGCTCTATACTATTAACCGTATACTGCTCACCCTCTTCCACATTAATGGTGATAAATATGTCTTCTTTATTGGGACTGATTGATACCTGCGTAGTAGGAATATCAAACTTTAAGTAGCCTTCATTTAAATATTGAGAACGCAAAATTTCGATATCTCCTTGTAGCTTCTGTTTAGCATATCGATCTCTAGATCCCCAGAATTTGTACCAAGGCTTCAGCCCTGACTCGAAATCTTCGATAAGATCATCTTCTTCAAAAACTGTGTTACCTACAATCTTTACTTGTTTAATTTTTGCCGCGTCACCCTCTATAATATGAATTCCTATATCAACACGATTTCTTTCTAACTCTCTAATTTGTGTATCTATGATTACACTATATTTACCAAAGGCAAAATACTGCTGAATTAACTCATTCTCAAGCCTTTCAAGTACTGAACGATTAAATACACGCCCTTGTGCGATCCCAACATCTGTTAGCACTTTTGCTAGTTGTTCATCATCAAGTATTTTATTGCCATCAAAACTCAAACTTGCAATGGCAGGTTTTTCTTGAACAGTAACTACCAAAATATTACCTTCACGACGTAATTGAATATCTTTAAAGAAGCCGGACTTATAAAGTTCGCGAGCAATTCTAGCGGTATTATTTTCATCTAATTCATCACCCACTTTCACTGGGAGATAAGTAAATACTGTACCTGCCTCAATTCGCTCCAAACCCTCAATTTGAATATCTTGTAAACGGAACTTTTCTGCCAAAACTGGTGAAGAGGTGGAAACAAGTAGACAAACAAGCAAAAGTCGCTTGATTAAAATTGACTCCATATTATATTTTTTATTTCTAAATTATTTATTGTAACAAGCGTTGAATATCATTATAAAATGCTAAACTCATTAACCCTGCCAACATGATGATGCCTAATCTTTGACCTGCAGCTTCAAACTTCTCAGAAACAGGACTACCTTTCACCATTTCTACCAGATAGTAAAATAAATGACCGCCATCGAGCACAGGAATTGGAAGCAGATTAAGTATACCAATACTGATGCTTATAATCGCTAGCGCCCCTACAAATGCTGAGAATCCAATCGCTGCGGATACTCCCGCATATTCCGCTATAGTAACCGGACCACTAATATTCTTTAATGATGCCTCTCCTACCACAAGCTTCCAAAGTAATTTAAGCGTCAAAATTGAAACTTCCCAAGTCTTCACCAGGCCCTTACCAAATGATTCAATAACCCCATAACGCACCACAACTTTTTGAGACTCCAATTGCTGTTGGTCTATATATGGATAGGCACCGATTCGCCCAATAACTTTCCCATCAAGCTCATCAGTACTCGGACTGACCTGCACACTTAATTGTTCATCACCTCTTTGCAACACAAAATTTATCGGAACCTCAGCACGCTCCTGAATATAGTTAACTAACTCGACCCAAGTGTTAACTTCTTTACCATCAACACTAACTACTTTGTCACCTTCTTGAATTCCTGCCTTTTTAGCTACACCATTTTTAATTTCGCCAAACCTTGCTTGATATTGATAACGCCATGGCGAGATACCAATCTTTTCAAGCAGGTTTCCTTCTGCTAATAGTTGCTTTGTATCATTTAGATCTAGCGTTACTGTTTTTTGCGATGAATCTTCGCGACTCAATGTTGCACTTACTGAACCATTTTTTAGAGCACTATTCAGCATTTGAATAGTCGTTTGCTGCCAGGTCTTAACCGGCTGATCTTCTATATGTGTAAATGTATCCCGCGCTTGAATTTGCGCTTGATCGGCAATACTTTGAGATTGTATTTCTCCAATAGTAGGCTTAACTCCATCCACACCTACAACAAAGGTGATCCAATATGCAAAAACTGCAAATATAAAATTATAAATCGGCCCTGCTGAGACAATAGCAAATCTTTTCCATACTTTCTGACGATTAAATGCGCGGTGGACTTCGCTAGCACTTACCTCTCCTTCTCGCTCATCAAGCATCTTCACATAACCACCGAGAGGAATACTCGCAAGAACGTATTCTGTTTTATCCGCACCTGCTAATTTTGTAAAAAGTGGTTTACCAAAACCAACAGAAAAACGCAAAACTTTTACACCAAGTTTTTTAGCTACCCAATAATGCCCAAATTCATGCACGGTCACAATTATTCCGACAGCAACAATAAAGGCTAATACATATGTTAAAAATTGCATACTCTAATGCCTCACCAGAGAATCACGAATAAAACTTTGTGCATAACTACGCGCTTGTTGATCTTTTTCAAGTACCACGTCTAATTCATCCACAACAACATGCTCTATGTCTTGTAAAGTAGCATCTATCACAGAAGAAATATCCGTAAAACGAATTTTTTCATTTAGAAAAGAGTTAACTGCTACTTCATTTGCAGCGTTCAAAACAGTTGTAGCACTTTGCTGCGCTGCCATTGCATCATAAGCAAGCTGCAAACATGGGAAGCGATGATAGTCAGGCTTTGAAAACTCTAGCGCACCAATTTCAGTTAAGTTCAACACATCTACACCTGAATTAATTCGTTGCGGCCATGCTAGTGCATGTGCAATAGGCACGCGCATATCTGGGTAAGCCATGTGTGCAAGAACCGATCCATCCGGATAAGCTACTAATGAATGCACAATCGACTGAGGATGAATCACAATTTCTACATCTTTAACGTTAACATCAAATAATTTGCATGCCTCAATTAATTCCAAGCCTTTATTCATCATAGTTGCAGAATCTACCGATATCTTTTTACCCATTTCCCAATTTGGATGCACACAAGCTTGCTCAGGCGTAATCTCCTCAAATTCTGCTAATGATTTTGTTAAAAAAGGACCTCCAGAAGCAGTAAGAATGATTTTCTCAATTTCACAACGGTCATTGCCTATAGGTAGACATTGAAATACTGCGTTATGTTCACTATCGATGGGCAACAATTGAGAATTATTTTGTTTGGCAATTTTCATCAACAAATCACCAGACATTACCAAAGCCTCTTTATTGGCCAGCAATATATTCTTACCAGCCTGAGCTGCTTCTAAAGTTGCGGGTAAACCAGCCGCACCTACTATGGCTGCCATCACACAATCGATTTCATCATAACTTGCAGCAAGTTTTAATGCGTCCTTACCGCTCGCTAATTCCGGCTTATATTGTTCACCATTAAATTTAGCTATGAACTTATCTGCGAGTGTTGTATTTACTACCACAGCCAGTTTGGGACGAAACTTTATGCATTGCTCATACAATAGATCAATATTCTCATTTGCAGTAAGTGCGATAACTGAAAATAATTCCGGGTGACGTTCAATAACATCTAAAGTATTTACACCAACCGAACCAGTTGCACCTAATATTGAAACTTTTTTCATCTCAGCTTTTAGTTCTAAATCTGTATTCGAAAATAGTAGTTATAGTCAGCATGACAAAATCCAATATAACCCAAGCAAAAAAACTGGAGCTGCTGCGGTAAGACTATCTATACGGTCAAGCACGCCGCCATGCCCAGGTAGAATAGTACCACTATCTTTAGCACCCGCCTTACGCTTTAACAAGCTTTCATACAGATCACCAACCACTGATATCAGCGCAGTCAACACACACAAACCTATGAAGTACATCGAAGCCTGTTTATCAAAAGTAAATATACGTAAACCAATAACCGCCATTATAAGAGATGCAAGCAAAGCACCTAATACACCTTCGCGAGATTTTCCAGGACTCAGCAATGGTGCTAATTTATTTTTACCGAAACGCTTGCCAACAAAATAAGCTGCTATATCAGCCGCCCAAACCAAAGCTAATAAAAACATTAGTGTTTCGGGGCCTTGATCATGCAACTTGGTAAGCGCCAACCACGCAGGAACTAAAACAACAAACCCAGAAAACTCTAACAGTTTTTGTAACCAAACCGACCGCAACCAATTAGACTTATACAATGTCAACATAATCACAACGCTCAACCACCACAAACCTGTAACTAATAAAAAAACATTTTCATGAGGTTGCATAAATAACCAGACTGCCAGAACAAATGCACCAATGAGAGTTATATATGCCAGTTTGGAGACATGATTTTTTAAACCAATCAGAGTAGACCACTCCCAAGCACCTATCAAAGTGATCCCAGCAAACACAATAGCAATTGTTGAGTTTGGTAATTTGAAAATTACTAAAATAATTAACGAACCTAAAATTGCTGCAGTAATAATTCTCTTTTTTAACATAGATTACTCAGTAACTTGTTCTTGAGTACGACCAAACCTTCTTTGCCTAGAACTATAAGAATCAAAAGCTTTTTTTAGCTCTTTGGGAGAAAAGTCTGGCCACAATACTTCGCTGAAATATAGCTCGGTATAGGCAAGCTGCCATAAAAGAAAATTACTAATCCGTTGCTCACCACCAGTACGTATAAACAAATCAGGAGCTGGCATATCTTGCGTAGCAAGCTTGCTTTCTAAAGCTTCATCATTAATGTCCACTAACGATAACTCACCATTTTGAACCGCATTAATAAGCTTTTTAATCGCTTCTAGAATATCCCACTTACCACCATAATTAACCGCAATATTTAGAAACAGTTTCTCATTTTTAGAAGTGATTTCTTCGGATTTTTGAATTTGCTTAAACAATTTTTTTGAAAAGGCTGAAGTTTCACCAAGAAATTTTAGTCGCACACCATTCTCAGCCAAATTTTGTACTTCGTTTTCTAATGAACGCATGAATAAGTCCATTAATGCCGAGACTTCTGTTTTAGGTCTATTCCAATTCTCACTGCTGAAGGCAAATAAGGTTAGATACTTTACACCAGCTTCTCCACTAGCCTTAATCACTTCTTGAGTGGATTTTACTCCCTCTCTATGGCCTGCAGTTCGTGGTAACTTACGTTGTTTAGCCCATCTGCCATTACCATCCATAATAATAGCAACATGATTTGGAATAATTTCATCCGACATTTAACGTAACCACTAGTATGTTGAAATAAGATAGAGAGATGTATTTTCAAGAAATCAGCTTATGGAACACTATACTTCCATAAGATCTTTTTCTTTCTGCTCAAGAACGGTTTCAATTTCTGCAATAAATTCGTCTGTCATTTTTTGAATTTCATCTTGTGCTTGATGATCTTCATCTTGAGAAATCTCTTTTTCTTTTAATAGCTCTTTAACATCTGTATTAGCATCGCGACGAATATTTCGTATTGCTACACGACCTTTTTCTGCCTCATTTTTTACAACTTTAACCAAATCTTTTCGACGCTCTTCTGTTAATGGTGGCATCGCAATGCGTATAACTGTTCCTGCAGTAGTAGGGTTAAGGCCAAGATCAGAGCTCAAAATAGCTTTTTCAATATCACCCACAAGATTACTTTCCCATGGCGTAACTGCTAAAGTACGCGCATCCTCTACCGAGACTGTAGCTGCCTGATTGATAGGCACACGATTACCATAATAATCCACCATGACATGATCAAGTAATTTTGCATTCGCACGACCCGTACGAACTTTTGACAACTCATTTAATAATGAGTCAATACTTTTACGCATTCGCTCTTTTGCATCTTTTTTAATATCTTCAATCACGTTTTATGCTCCTGTCACTTCTGTGCCAATATTTTCACCTTGTATAATTTTAGTTAAGTCACCCTCGGAAAATAAATTAAACACCCTTAGAGGAATTTGGTTGTCACGACACAACACTAAAGCAGTAGCATCCATCACCGCTAATTTTTGTTGAATAGCATCATCATATTTGATTTTTTCATATCGCTTGGCATTCGGGTTTTTATGCGGGTCATCATCATAAACACCATCAACCTTAGTAGCTTTCAACATAATGTCGGCATTAATTTCAGAGGCTCTCAAACTAGCCGCAGAGTCTGTAGTGAAATAAGGATTTCCGGTACCAGCTGCAAATACGACCACACGGCCTTTCTCAAGATGTCGTACTGCTCGTCGACGAATATAATCTTCACAAACTTGGTTGATTTTAACTGCAGACATTACACGACAATAAACGCCTAAATTTTCTAGCGCATCCTGTAAAGCTAAGCTATTCATAACGGTTGCTAGCATGCCCATATGATCTGCTGTAACACGATCCATCCCGCCTTGTGCAAGCCCAGCACCTCTAAAGATATTGCCGCCGCCAATTACGATTGCAACTTCTACTCCTAACTTACTAATATGAGCAATTTCTACACCTATGCGAGATATGATTTCTGGATCAATACCATAATCGTATTTCCCCATCAACGCTTCACCACTAAGCTTTAATAGAACACGCTTATAAACTGCTTCCTTATTTGACATATTTAAATAGTTTGTATTTCTAGGACATAAAAAAAGGGGCAAGGCCCCTTTTTATCAAATTATCCTTTAACCTTTATCTTTCAAATCATCAATTTGCTTTTGAACCTCGTCAGCAAAGTTCTCTGACCTTTTCTCAAGCCCTTCACCAACTTCATAACGAATGAATTTAGTAACCGATGCATTCGCACCTTTTAAATACTTCTCAACCGAAAGACTGTCATCCTTAATAAACGGCTGGCCAAGCAAAGTACTTTCTTTTAGAAATTTATTTACCTTTCCTAAAACCATTTTCTCAACTATCTCTGCAGGTTTGCCACTAGCTTCTGCTTGAGCCTTAGCGATATCTCTTTCCTTATCTAACACATCTGCAGGTACTTCACTTTCACTAATGCAAAGTGGCTTAGATGCTGCAATATGCATAGCAATGTCTTTTCCAACCACATCACTACCGCTATGATCTACCAACACCCCAATACGCTTGCCA
>JABDMD010000032.1 GCA_013001685.1 Gammaproteobacteria bacterium
GTATATTATTGTGCTGGATTGCTATTAAATTTAAGACTATAGCTATAGGCATTTATTTGCACATATTGCTAGCTGCAAGCATGGATCTTTTTGCTCTTTTCAATAAAGGCTGGTTTAGTAAAGTATACATATAACAAGCCACTCAACTAGGACACCAGCTACGCTGGCGCCTGTTAACTCAACCGTTATGTCCACTATTGGCCGAAAGCGGACATAATCAGATTAAAATAGGGGGAAGTAAGGTTGGAAACTCTAAAATTCAAACATAAAATGACCGCTAGCGATCCAAAGCGGAGATTCAGAATTAACTACAGATAAAATTTAATTGATTACTAGAAAACCTTAGTTTTAGCATGAATTAAACTCTGATGCATCAGAGAAATTTCTCTATTTTTTGTGAAACAGCACACACTTCGCATAACCACAGTCGCATAAGGTATTAGACATATTTTCAAGGATGAATTTTGCCATGAAATACAGAACCGTTGAAAATCCCGAACATGTGCGCTTACGTCGAGAACGTCGTTCCGTCGTACAAATAAGTGAATTCCCGTTTGAAGACCTGAATGGAAACGTTGTTTTTAAAGATCGAAGAGAGACTTTTGATCGTAGAACCGAAGGTCTCGAAGTCACAGAAACTACGATGTCTCGAGCAGAGTTCCAAGAATACTTCGATAAGTCTCAGCAAGGTGGATAATGAAGCGATCACTAAAGACGTTACAGCATTGAGACCATTTACCATTAGAAGCTCTACTAATGATCGTAGAAAATCATTACAGCCTCGATCATTCCCTTTGTTGCGCCGTAAATACAATAAAGTTGTTGAAGAAGAAGAACGTGTGCGATCTGAACGCAGAGCGATGGGAATATAATTTGATCAAAACTATCTTTTTTCAAGACGGGTTTTATAACCACTTCAAAGATTACCATCATACTAATTAGCACCTTGGTAATTGAATTTTTGTTCAAGCACTTATGTCCGCTTATGACTCAAAGCGGACATTCAAACCGATTGCTATTTATGCGAGAAGTTTATATTGTATTTTTTTAATCAAACCTTTTCATTAGGCTAATTCTAGCAAGGGGGTTTATATGCTTGATATAAGAATAAAGCTCAAATCTGTCTGCAGTTATTCCTTATCACACGTAATTTTATTATCTCTAATATTAGTATTTCCTATTCTATGTAGTGCCGATGAAATTGAACGCCATGGAGATGCTTATGTCATTTATTTATCCGGGGAATTAAACTTTAATGACGTAGTAAGTAGTCTTGAAAATGAAATAGTGAGTGAAAATTGGCAGGTAGTGGATCATCTAGATATTGGTGCAGCTGTTAAAGAATTTGGCAAACATACAGAAAACAGAGTGGTATCAGTTTGTAAGACGCAATACCTTGCACGAGCAATTGAAGAAGACCCATTCATTTCATTAATAATTCCTTGTCGATTTACAGTTTTTCGTGAATCCATTGAAAAATCTCAGCAAAGTAGAATTGTGATCGGCTTTTACGATCCAGTTGCTGAAGCTAGTGGTCTTAATCTCAAGCAAGCACAAGCTGCAGAAATTGCCACGAACGAGTTAAAAGCTATATTATATCGAATGGCAGAAATCTATCAGGAATAGATTAGTTATTTAGAAAAAAACTAGATTGGTACCTCGATTTAATGTCCGCTATTGGCCGACAGCGGACATTCGTGTTTTAAATAAAACACATTATCTATGGTTAAATATTAATGCTTATAAAAAATCAGTAAGTTATAGATTGACTCTAATAATAATATTAAATTTAATAATGAATAATGTGATTAAGTGTGAATAATATCTAAAAAAAATTGACAAGTAGGCTTTGATGTTTATATTAACGTTCTAATAGCTAACGGTAATTTATTTTTTGAAGGAGTCGGCGCATGGGAAAAGACATCGACAAAGGTGAGTCTAGACGTAATTTTTTAAAGAAAGCGGGGAAGTTTGCAATATATACGCCACCAGCGCTTATGGTAATGAGCAATGCAAGCGCAAAATATGTAAAAGAAACAACAGGCAAGTTGAAATGTAACAACGGCTGGGGGAATGATGATCAATGCGCACCAGGTAATTCATTGACCCATAATAATGCAGAGAACTCTTTGAACCCTAACCGCATACAGAGAAATTTCGGGCCACCTAACCCAAACTAAAAATTTTGCGTTATACATAATAATTACACAAAAAAGCCCGAAAGTTATTCGGGCTTTTTTTGGTCTTAAAAAACCGAAATAGTATTGTTGTAATATATGTATGTGTCCGCTATTGGCCGAAAGCAGACATTTAATAAATAATTAATTGGTTGTATGAAACTGGATTGGTGATCCAGTTATTCTTCTACCATTTCAGTTTAAACTGGATAGTGCATCCAGGTTTTAGATTAAAGTAAATTCTAGTTTTAGAAACTGGTTTCTATAACCAAGTATTTACTACCAAATATTTAAATTTGGAATTTCATATAAATGACTGCTTTTGATCCAAAATGGTCATTCACTAATAGCCTTTGGCACGTAAAAACAGTCCTTATATGACGATCTCGCTTTTGCATCTTTAGTGCCATGGCATATGCTTGATTCATAAGTAAAATAGTAAACATCAGCAATGCGGCATTTAATATTCTCGATTTCAATTGTATTCATTGCCTCATGTGCAGATACAACACCATTGCACTCCGAATTTGATATCGGTGCCAGCCGTGAAGAAATTACATCACGTTATGGGGTGCCAACTCGAATCCAAACATTCACAAAACAAGGGCAAGCTATCTGGGGGCCAATAGAAGACTATTGGGATCAAGTGCCGCAAGGTAGTACTATCGAAATCTGGGCATATCGATCTAAAATTAATCTTGAAGGTGCTGATGAATCCTATGCTGAAACCGGAGAAACGGAGTTGTACTTTGTCAATTCTTCTAACACTGTTAATGAAATTGGATTTCATCTTGATGGTGCAGTTTATGAAAGTGGCAATTAAGGAACCTAATTATGTTCTTAATCACAATATAAATTAATATTAGATAATTATTATGTTATTCCTTCGCATCATCATAATAGCTTTACCACAAATTTTTCTTTTTCTGATTATTGGGGCAAGGCTGGATTGGCTTGGAGGATGGAACCATGAGTCTAGGTCATTCGACATTATGGTAATGCTATTTATTGTAATTCCTATTTTTACGGCAGCTTTGTTATTTGGTGAAAGTGTTAGATATTATAGAAAAGTAAAAAGTAAAGATGAAACACGGTCCATCCTTTTACCCGGTTTAGCTTTGCTTATATTTCTCGAGGCGCTGAGTATAGATTTTTATATGCTGACGCAACTAAGAATGTAAATGACGCCAATATCCATTAGTTATTAACACCATAATTATTTTTCGTAAAAAACTTGAATACTGATTACTTAAAAAACGTATTTCGCTGGATGCATATTATTTGGGCAGTTATTGGAGCTGGTATATGTATTTTGCTTGCGACGGCAAAAGGAGGGCACCCTCCTGGACTTGTGTTTGTTCCTATTGCTGCAGTGATATGGCTAGCCGGTCACGTACTGCTTTGGGTAAGTCGTAAGCTTGCAATACGGGGAAAATATTTAGCAGATACCAGATCTCGTGAGGGAGAGAAATGGCCACTTATAATAATTTCTCTTGTGATTATTTTTGGAGTCGTATTTATCTTCGGATTATTTTGGATCATTTGGCAAGTTTCATTTGAACGTGATTGGCTGCGTGAGTTACCTATACCACTTGCTTTTTGGATACCTTCGTCTTTATGTTTTTTTGGAATATTATTACGACAATATTGGTCACGAATTTTAATAGGTAGTGGCTTTATTGTTGTTGGAGTAATTCTTCTATATGAAATGATTGCGAGTTTAATGCGCGGTTACCGAAACTCGAATACTGAATGGATGATGGTAATTGTACTTTTCATCTTACTGGTCTTGTTTGGAGCGTATATTTTACGCTCATCTAAAATTAAAACGTTTTTATCAAAAAATTAGCGAGTTTGGTTTTGTTTAAAGATGCATTAAAACATGAATGTAATCGCTGGATACAAGTTTAAACTATGCATCGAAAAAAATTTTCGAAACGACGAGTATTTCTAGTTTTCTTTGTAATCGTTTACGGATGGCTAGCAAACACTGTAGCCTCTGAACCTTCGATTATAGAAGAACTGCACAATCAACCTCCTGAGCCTTGTGTAAGTAAATCTATAGACGACAAGTCATCACTGATTGCGATTAACCCTAAGGGTGAAACACGTGAAGAAATTCGTGACCATATGGGAGCGATTGCATCCATATTTCTCAGCTACGGTTCAAATTATATGACTTCAAAATACATTGATACGATATACACTGCTGTATTTTATGAAAACGAACCGATTAACGAAGTAGGGATTTACGGTTATCGATTTGAGAAACCAATAGACTACAATCTATTCGAAGCGAAGCCGGAGTTAGATGGAAGATTATTTGTGATCGATAATAGATTACTTGTTTTATTGTGGCATGAAGATATACGTAAAACAGGACAATGTTTCTCAGCAATGGAAAAAGCACTACTTAAGTTCGCGCATTAAAAAATATAAAGCGGTAGTGAGAATATTGTCTCTATCTCCAGGAATTAGCTATCAATAGTATAATTTTTAAAAGATCGCTAACAATTCATAGCAGACATTCGCAATTAATCAATAATGTATGAGTGAAATACTACTTCAATTATCTTCAACACTCACATGTCCTGAGTGTGGGGAAAAATCAAAAGAAAAAATGCCAACTGATTCTTGCCAATATTATTATGAATGCTCACATTGTGGTGCACTCTTAAAGCCCAAAACGGGTGATTGTTGTGTGTATTGTTCGTATGGAGACATACCATGCCCACCTATTCAAAAAGAGATTGGCTAAAAGCCGTTAGTACTCAAAAACTGACCATACACATATCATTCTGCTTACTCTAATCAAATCATTGGAGTAGCCTGATTTTTCAATAATTTCTGAGAAATTAGCATTTATTCACTATTCACCGCGAGGATTTTTTATGCGAAATACTTTAAATATAGTGGTCATCTACATATCAACTATAACGCTTTTGTTTAGCCAGACCATGCCAGCCTATGCAGGTCTCGTTGGCACAGAACAATTTATGGGCCAACAACTCGTAGAATTGGATCGCGAGACATTATGTAATGTATTTCAACGAGATGAAGCACGTACTCTACTAAAAAAGCATGGTATTACACACGAGCAAGCACAGGAACGAGTCAATGCAATGACAGATCAAGAAGTTCGTATATTTGCGCAAAAGTTTGAAGAACAGCCAGCTGCAGGAAGCGTTGGAATTGTTGCTGCTGTGTTAATCATAGTTTTACTTTTTATTGCTTTAGACCTATCTGGTAAAACAGATGTATTCAAGGGAATATAATCAAGTTTAGGGGTTACTCATGCTAATTAACAATTCAAATCGAGCATATAAAGTATTCATTTCAAGTGTATTGCTAGCATTGGGCATTATGTTTATTAGCACATCTGTTTACAGTGAACCGCCACCCTGGGCGCCGGCACATGGCTATCGTAATAAACATAAAAACAAGCATAAATATAAACATGGTCATGATTATTATGACGAAGACTATGCTGACGATATTGGAATTTTCGATGGCCGATGTAATTACGAAAAAATTGGTACGATTGTTGGTGGTGCAGCAGGTGCAGTTATAGGGTCAAAAGTCGTTGATAAAGAAGATCGAGTGGTGGGTGCAATTGCTGGAACAATTATCGGTGTGATTATTGGTAAAACTATAGGACGTGTGATTGATGAACGTGACCGCCATTGCACGGCACAAGGTTTAGAGTATGCGAAACATGGTCAATCTATAAATTGGCATAATCCGAACACCAATGTTGACTATGAAGTTACACCAATTAGCTCGTACCAAGTTGGTGGATTAGACTGTCGCTTATTCACTACCAAAGCCAGATTAGCAAATGGAAAAGAATCGGAGTATGAAAGTGACGCTTGCTTGCACGATGATGGGGTGTGGCGGACGTTGTACTGAGCAATCTATATTATTATTTTCCAATGACAGCTTACGACCAAAAATGGATATTCAGAAATTGTAAAATTGGTAGCATTAAACTGGATCGGTGAACGAGGTTGAAAATGGTAGTGATAAACTTGTTTCTATATCCAGGTCTTTGCTACCAACATATTAGTCATATAATGTCCGCTAACGATCCAAAGTAGACATTCGCATATCTCCATTTAAAATCAACATTATGAACAGATTAATTATATTGGGGATCATGCTTTTATCCTTCGCAGTCGCATGGTTACTATATGCACTGGGTTACATATTTTCTCCAATGGCTCAAGCGGTAGTGATTATAGATGAGCCTTTAGGATTAGAGCGAGCTTCAAAAATTATGTTTTGGGGTGCGTCAGTAAGTATTATAGCTGGAATTGTTGCAGCAGGCGGAGTAATTCAAAAAGACTACATTATCTGGGCGAGTGCAATTTCTATCAGTTTATTGATACTCGTAACTTTAGCAACTGTAATATCAGCGTCATTATATTTCTTTACACCAATGTGTTGCTAATAATATATAAAATACAAAATGTCTGCTAACAACCCAAAGCGGAAATAGGCTATTAATTTAAATTAATGATTACAATCAATCTTCGAGAAAGTTTAATTGATTTATTGCGCATTATAGCGTCAGTAGATGAGCAGCTCAATTATGAAAAACGAGTACCCATTGAAAATGTTTTAGACGAATTAATATGTGGTTGGTTTGATGATTTATATAATCCCAATACTACATTATTTGAAACAGCTTTTAATTCACAAGAACGGAGAGAATTAGATAGGTTTAATTATTTCTTTGAAAAATATGTTGAATCAATACCCGATAGTCCAAAATTAATTGATTTACAAACTAGTGATGAATGGAAAAAGATACAATCTTTAGCCAATGATACAATCAATAAGTGTGGCTGGGACGAATGACCGCTATTGGCCGTAAGCGGACTATAGGGATTACCAAGCACTAAACAGAAAAACAATAAAATGCATCAAGTATTTGTATATGGCACATTGAAATTTGGTTTTGCCAATCATGATAAGATGTTGAAAGAGGAGAGGTTTCTAGGCAGCTACGTAACAATTGATCAATACCCTTTGGTCATCACAGGCCCATGGAATTCTCCTGTTATGTTTCCAGAGCCTGGTATTGGGGACTTTGCTCCCATTATATTTATTATAGATAGCGTTCGCACCTGAAGAGAGGGTTTGGAAAATTTGCTATGAGCAAATTATAGCGGTGTAGTAAAAACGACAACGGCCCGAAGGGCGAGGGCATGGAGAGCCAGAGTAATCCTTTTCTCCGCCAATCTGCTATTTAAGCCATGGTCTTTTTTATGCTTGTGTTTTAGCCTAATATCTTTGCATTTCGTCGGTCATGGCGAATATATATATGGATCATAGGTAGGCTTTCTTTTTCGATTTTGAAGTAATATGGATAATCAAACGTGCTTCTGGGTTAAATTTGTTCTGGGGATAATGTGAAGGCAGATCTAAAAAAATATAAAAATTATACGATTTTGTATAAGACTAGAGTGGCTGAATGTGGAGAATTTATCCCTGTAGCGACATTATTTAAGTCTGGAGAAGAGGCTGTAACATTAGATATTAAGAAAACGTTTACTGATCGCAATGCTGCGTTATCGTTTGCCTTGGGCGCTGCAGAGGCTACAGTTGATGCCAAAGTGGAAGGTAAGAAACCAGACTTTACATTACTCGTGAGCGAACAATTAACTTAATTTAGCGGACCTGAACGTTTAGAAAATTCAGTTAATAGTGAACTAGGAAAAACAATGCACTTATTAGCATATAATTTCTTTAATTCCTTTATTTCAATATAAACTTCATTATTCCAAATACTATTTCGGATAGTGCGTTCCGTATTTTCTGAAAAATCTTTAGCTTCCATGCTTTTTGATACTCTCTTTTCGATTTCTAATTGAATGTAATCTAAATCTACCAATGCATTTTCATGGTATATATGTAAAAGATTTGTTTGAATAAAATAGCGAAACATCTCTGCAACTAATTCATCATCAGCAGGCATCGGAATTTTTGCATTACTAGTCATTGCTATAGTTTTAGCAAAAGTCTGATAGTATTCTTTGTCTTTTAATGCGTTTATTAGCTCAGACAAAAGAATGAACCTTGAAGTATTTTTAGCAGGCATGAAAACTATAATGTAGTAATATTTAACGCTAAGCTAGTAAAATCAATAGTCACTTGGATCGATGAAAAATATTAATTTATCTGTGCGTTTTTTGCTAATAGTATCCTTGTCAATACTATTTCTTATTGCTTGTAGCAATGATCGAATAGTTTATTCCTATGTTGTTGTGAAACCGACTGTAGAAGATAGTATGGTCAATGAATGGCGCCCAGTTATGAGAGTAACTTATCGCGTACGAGAAAATTCAGTTATTAGCGAGGTGGCAGGTCTGCTAGATGAATATGAAGACTGTTCGATTAAAAATATGAATAACTGGCAATGCCAATATGAAGATGGTACGGGTAAGAATACATTTGGTTTTAATGATGGCAGATATTGGCAAGCACCTGGTTGGGGTAGTGATGTCAGACATGTTTCGCGTTGGGAATACAATGTAATACGGTGCAAATGGTTTCAGCATGATAATGGTAGAGTTGTTGGAATAGCTTCATGTTTAAAGACTTACATATAATAGTAATTAAGTCTGAATATATTATTTAAGCCACTTTACTGCTAAAAGATTGGGTAAATGTCCTATCAATTCCATATTGTCGATGTCTTTGCAGAACAATCATATTCTGGAAATCCATTAGCTGTCGTAATTGGTGAGCCATTACCATCTGAAGAGACGATGCAGAAAATTGCAGCGGAGATGAACTTTTCAGAAACCACTTTCGTATCTCCTGTGCCTGAAGAGGATGGTGGTTACCGATTACGAATCTATACGCCGTCAAAAGAATTAGCTTTTGCAGGTCATCCAATCTTGGGAACCGCTCAGGTGCTTCGAAATCATGTTATTAATGGAATATGTTCTCAAATAAAACTCAATCTTATGGAGTCTCAGATTCCGGTAACTTTTGAATTAGCTGACGATGGGAAAGAAGTTGTTTGGTTTTTGGCGCCAGAAATGGTGCTTGGTGCATTATCAGAAGTAGAGCCCGTTGCTAATGCGCTTGGTATATCATCAGATGATATCGAAACAAGAACGCCTCTTCAGGTTGTATCTGCTGGAACTGCTGCCATCATAGTTCCACTTCGTAATCTTGATGCACTTCGAGAATGCATGCTAAATCTTGAAAAATACTCTTCTATGTTGGCTGATGGTTTTCCGCCACTTATTTATCTCTTTACTCAACAGACGCATCATTCACAAAATGATCTATGTGTAAGATTTTTCTTTGAGGCGCATGGTGTGAGAGAAGATCCAGCAACTGGAAATGGTGCGGCATTTCTTGGGGCATACTTATTGGAGCATCAATTTTTTCCTGAATCTGATCTATCTCTGAGGATAGAGCAAGGTTATGAGGTACGTAGGCCATCTTTAATTCGGCTACATGCAAGGATGCAGAACGGTCACCGTGAAATCTATGTGGGTGGCCATGTTTTGTCTATTGTAGAAGGGAAACTGCTTTAATGCATAAAAACATGCTTTTCCTAATCGCTATTGTATGGATACTTGTGATATGAGTTTAAAAGATCTGGCTGATCAAGTTAACAACAGTGCTAAAGGTTTAGTAGATTGGAAAAAAGTTCGAGAAGAAATCATTAGCAGTCATGAAAAAGCTTCAACAGTTGAGGAATATATAACTTTACTTTCATTGCACAAAATGCTGATGGATGATGTTGAGCAGCAATTACCTGATGGTGTAGAAATAGAAAAAGTGAAAGAAGTTAGAAACCAAGATTATAATACGTTTATAACTCGTGAATGCACAATTGGCGGGAGTGTTTGTATTGATACCCTGTATGAACTAACACAACGTGAGTTGGAAGCGGGGAGGATGGGGCCGACTCATAGCTTAATAAATTTAGCAGTTGATGCTATTGCCGAGCCGCACTATTCTCGGGAACAATTACTGAGGCAAGAAGCTAAAATAAATAAACTTGAAAATAAACCTGCTTTACGTGAAAAAATATCACGAATATTTAGAAAATAAACTGCTAATAATTTATCTTAAAAGTTAGCGTTAAATCGTAATCCAATTAATATGCCTTTAGGGTCTTTGCTTTCGCGCAGATCATCTTCAATCCATTGCGCATCTAAGGTCAGATCGAAATAATCCGAAAATATATATCTGTAATAGGCTTCAAATGCTTTGGTGTCATTAATTTCAGAGCTTGATTTACTTGCACCATCAAGAAAAGCAATTGCAGCGCCTAATGTATCATCCGGTCTATTCCATTTGTTTCCTGCAATCGCGATGCCAAAAGAAATCATCTCGTCATGATCAACAGGAACTTCATCGTCTTGTATACCTATTCTTGCAAATGCTCCTATGCTTTCATTAATTTGTTGATCTAAAGATAAACCATAGCCAATCAAGTTGTCTTCTCCTATGCCATCATTATCGACAAACTCATCATCAGTTGAAAAAGCATAGATACGATAATTGCCCGTTCCCCAACGCGTTGCTACATGATGACCAATCTGGATCGCATAATAGTTATAATCATTTCGATCGTCATTTTCAGATTCCATTGCTACTGCTTTTACTGACCAAAGGCCAGATTCAAATTCCAATGCAGCACCCACATCATAGTCGGGTAAATTAGCTAAGGTATTATTGACAAAGATATCATTCATAAATTGAGAGATTTCATCATTGGCATATTCATTGTCATCAATATATCCGGACGAGCCTATTATCCCTACTGTTATTCCTAGCGATGATTGTTCACTAAAGTTAAAAGTGTGTTTGTACCATGCCTCTAATAGATTGTAGCGATCGCTATTGTTGATATCACTTAAATCTTCTTCTAAATCATCCGCGAAAGGTGCGAGACGAAAAGCTTCTATTCCATTAATGGCTTCACCTTCAGCGAAGCTATAGGTAATTTGAAATTCATCGTTATTAGTTGGGTGATAATTTAGACCGATGTCGAGTATCGTTGCCCCTCGTCCAGTATCAGAAACTTTGTTGTCTGATTCATTAAACACATTATCTAGGTCTGCATGCTGTACAACAATAGTAGCTGTACCTTCAATTGAAAATGAATCGGTAAGATCGTAAGCAGTGGATGTGCCTGGGTGGAATGTAGCTATGAATATAGCCAGTGATGAAATTCGGATTATACTTCCATGCATCATCTTATTATTTTTATTTGATTAATTAGGTAGTTATTATAAATTATTACACCTATGCACAATTTGGCACTGCTACCAATGAGTCATATTGTATGACTATATTTGCTGAGGGAATGACTGAAAAATTAGTCAGCTAGTGCAGCATCAGCTGTAGTTTTTTCTGCTCGATTTTCTAATTTATTATAGGTGTAGGCACTAATTATTCCCAGCACAATCCAAAAAACGGCATTCGTTGCGAGAGAAGTAATTTTAAATGCAGTTCTAAGTGAATCTGGCGCTAAGCCGTGGTGAATTTCCGGTTGTGGCGCACCAAATACATGTGGCAGGGCAATCAATGCAACGCCAAAAAGCTTTAAGTATGACTTTGGTTGGAAGGCTATAATCCAAAGTCCTATTGCTGTAAGTGCAACAGTTAGTATCCACCATACTTGGCGTTGTTCTAAGTCTGCAGCTGCATCACCAGGAAGTTCTGGCGGTAAACCAAAAGAGGGTGCGAGATGAAATGCAGCAAAACCTGCGAGACCCCATAAGATGCCATGTTGCCACCTGATATTTTTTCGTATCGCGTAACAGGCTGTTAGCAGTAACCCAAATCCTATTCCTACAATTATGCTATTTGTTGCAGTGAAGAAGGTGCGTTCAGTTCCATCTTCTGGTGCCCAAGCTTCTTTTTCTTCATGAGCCGTATTTCCTTCATCAGCACCACTAGTTTCATATGTCTCGGCTTCTAGAATCATCGGAACTACTGTGA